>NZ_CP017014.1:0-331666 GCF_001767395.1 Rhodococcus sp. WMMA185
GCAAAGATGCCGCGAGCGAGCGATCTCCTGGCGAATCATGTTCCGCACCAGTAGGTGAACTCGAACTCGAGATCGATCTGTCGGGGCGGACCGGTTCAACGATGATCGAAACAGTCGCGCGCTGGGGCAGGCGGGCACCCGACTCGAGGACGTCGTGTACAAGTTGATGGGTGCGCATCGCTCATTCGATACCCCCCGTGCAACTGGCCGTACCCGCTTACGCGCCGGACCCGAGTGACGGTTCCGTGCCCGAACTCGATATGACAATCAAGATGCGTGAACTCCACTGCGTGGCAACGCATTGCCTTGGTCATCGTGCTAGTGCGATGGCAAGCAACCCGCCTGGGTCGCGAGTCGGGTCGACCAGAACCAGTCTCAGCGTTCGGCGACTGAGAACACCGCCCACAACTCGGAGCGCCACGCTAGTACGTTGCGCGGCAACGGAATCTAGTTCTATAGTGCCTCGTCAGTATCGATACCAAGAGCACGATGCCTTGGAATTTCCCAGAATCATCAAACTGTGGTTGGTGTAGGGAGATCGATGCCCTAACCACTTCCGAAGGTCATCCGTGATCTCTCGCTTGTCGGGAAATCACGGATGCTGCTGCCCGCACTGGGCCAATCAGAGAGAGCGAAACAACCATGAGAACCGATTCACCGTTGGTCCACTATTGCAGCGGCCACTACCCTCGCTGCAGGAACACTCCTACTTCCTGCTGGTGTCGCATCAGCAGCGGATGTCACCGGCACCGGCGACACCGGTCACGAAGCACATCGACTTCGGGGTCAGCTGTTGGTCGTCGAATGGGCGTTTCGCGCCGTTCCTGAACGGCAATAACGACTCCACAAGCAAATGGGGCGTGGAGATTCAAGCGCCGAAACTGGTTACGGCCGGAAAAGAATTTTGAATACAAGATAACCTTGGATCCAGTTCAGATGAGGCGAAAAGACGCTTGGGGTAACTATAAGGGGAATGACAAACACCCGACCTCGTGGGTGACGGCTCCGCACGAATTCCCAGATTGGATTCGCGAGAAGATCGACATTGCAATCCCTTCGGGCGCGGAGTTGCTAAATTATCAAAACTAGTTCGGATGATGCCGAGATCACTCGTGTGGATTACGCCGGAAACCCGAGCGATAGCGGCCAGTTGCTGCGGGTATGGAAAGGACAAGTCACCGAGGGCACTCTCAAAACTCCCACTGGAAATGGCCCTAACGCTCTGCCCCTCCCACCTCAAGTCAACTCCAGAGTCCATGACCAAGAGATCGATCCTCGTTCTGGACTCACAAGCCCTGTCAATATCAAGTCGAAAACTCAATGGCCGGTGATCACAGTTACAATGAGGGCAGGCGACGAGGGATCCGTAATTGAGCCAAGCCTGCGCAGTGCGGATCCTCACGCTGACGAATATGGGCGGCCGGAGAATTTTTTCACGTTCCAAACGATTGGGGTACCTCTGACGGCACAGCCGATGTCGATGGCAGAATCCTAAGCCCCATGAGTATCCGCTGTGCACCGCGGGACACTCCCAACGCCGGCACGGTGAATGCCGGCGGCATGCCGCTGACAACGATTCCCGTGGTCGGAGAAGCAATTCCGGGTAGTTATCGGACAGCCGGACCAACCGGTGGCAAGACTTGCGACTGGACACGAACCGACACCGACGCAAACATTGTCGAGCGAGGAACCACCCTCGATTCGACTACGGTGACGATCGAACCGACCGACGGCGGATTCACCACAACCAACTGCGCGCCGTGGAATCCCGTCAACTTGGGCACCGCCGATTCCGATGCACCGAAAATTCCTGGGTACAACTTCACGGGCGCGGTAGGAGTTGACCTCCAGCCGGGGTCGTATCTCAGCAACGGGTCGAGCGATGGAAAGAAGTCCTGGCCTCTGGTCCCGTCAGGACGGTTCCGGGGTTACCTTCAACTCGGGAACGACAATCACAGATCCGGTCACGGTCACAAATCGAACCCACCGACGGGAGATTTCAATCTCTAGGCTGTGGCGATTGGACGCCCCTCAGCCAGTAGACCAGGGCTGAGACGAAGCCGCTTGCAGCAGTCTGCGCTGTCGGCGCCCGCTCGATCGTCGAGTGGGCGCCGATACTGCACGAGAACGATTGTGCGAAAGTGGGTTCGGGACGCCGATGCCCCAGCGGGCTCAACGCTGGGGATCCACCGTTCTGATGAGATTGCTCAATGCAGCGAAACTCAGATTCCCAGCGCGCCGGCCAGCTCCCGCAAATCAGCAACAGGATCGTCGGCTATGGGGAGTACCTGAATGGCTACGTGATCGGCTCCAGCATCGAGGTGTTCCCGCAGTCGCCCGGCCACATATTCGGTGTCACCGTGCGCGACGAGGGCGTCGATCAGGTCGTCACTGCCGCCGCCGGCGATCTGTTCGTCGGTGTAGCCGAGTCGCTTCAGGTTGCTCACGTAGTTGCGTAGGTGCAGGTACGGGTTCTCGACCGCATCGCGGCCGATCGGACGCGCGCGGCTGGCATCGGTGTCGAGAACTACCTTGTGCTCGGGCGCGAGAACCGGCCCCGGCCCCAGGAGTTCACGGGCCTCACGGGTGTGCTGCGGGGTGGTGAGGTAGGGGTGGGCGCCGGCCGAACGCGCCGCCGAGAGGGCGAGAACCTTGGGTCCGAGTGCGGCAAGGACACGTCTACTCTTCGGCACACCTGCGCCGTCGAGCACGTCAAGGTATTCGACCAGCGCGGAGTACGGTTTGCTGTAGTTCAGGCCGGGTTGTTCCGGGTGGCCGACGCCCACGCCGAGGAGGAATCTCCCCGGGTGGCGCGACTCGAGCCGATGGAACGAGTCCGCGATCTGCTGGGCGGGGGCGGTCCAGATATTCGTAATACCGGTTGCGACGGTGATGGACGAGGTCGCGTCCAGAAGTTTCTCGGCGACCTCCAGGTCTGCCGGCGGAGACCCGCCGATCCAGACCGCTCCGTAGCCGGCGTCCTCGATCGCCTTCCCGACATCGGGTTGCAGTCCAGCAGCGTGACGCCAGATGCCGAATTGTCCGAGCTGGGGGGTTTCTTCTGTGGTTTGCGTCATGTGACGTGCACTCTTCCCTTCGTCCTCATGGATTCCCCCCGAGGGTGTTTGTCAGGTGCCGGGTGGCCTGTACTCGGCTTCGCGTCGTACTGCCTCATCGACTTGCTCGGGCGTCAGCAGAAGCACGGATTCGGATCTCGCCGCACCGGACGCGGCGGTGCGGATTCCGAGTGTTGCGGCGGCGACTTCGTCCGGTACCTGTCCGATCACGAACAAGTCCTTGCCGCCGAGCGCGAAATAGCAGGATTCGACCGTGCCCCCGACGCTTTCGACCATCCTCGTGATCTCCTGGCGTCTCGCGGTTCCACCTTCGGCCAGCAAACCCTGAGCGCCTTCGTGCGAGTACGTGACCTGCCAGAGATATCTCGGCATCGGTGCCTCCTCGATTGTGGGGACATTCTCATGGTTCTCCGCAGAGCGGTCACATGCAATAGCTACCGGCGATAAGGTCATGAGATGGCGAAGGCCAGGGTGGGCATCTCGGGCTGGACGTACCCCGGTTGGCGCGGTGACTTCTACCCGGAGGGTCTGGCTCACCGCAAGGAGTTGGCCTATGCGGCGGGGCGATTGACCACCATCGAGATCAACGGATCGTTCTACGCGCTGCAGAAGCCGGCGAGCTACGCGAAGTGGCATGACGAGACGCCGGACGATTTCGTGTTCGCGGTCAAGGGGAGCCGCTATATCACCCATATGAAACGGCTCGCCGACGTCGAGGCCGCCTTGCCGAACTTCTTCGCGTCGGGTGTTCTGGCACTCGGACCGAAACTCGGCCCGTTCCTGTGGCAACTGCCGCCGACATTGGAATTCGACGAAGCGAGGGTGAGTCGGTTTCTCGAACGGTTGCCCCGCACAACCGATGTCCTCGCGCGGTTGGCCCGCGAACACGATGACAAGCTTCGAGACGGCAGTGCGCTCACCGAGTGCGACGCGAGTCGCCCCGTCCGGCACGCTGTCGAGGTCCGGCATCGCAGCTTCGACTCACCTGAGGCGGTCGAACTTCTGCGCGCCCACGACGTGGCGTTCGTCGTCGCGGACACCGCCGGCCGATACCCGCTGGTAAAGACGCCGACGAGCGACTTCGTGTACGTACGCCTGCACGGCGACGCGGAGCTGTACGCCAGCGGCTACAGCGACGATGCACTGGACCGGTGGGCCGACGACATCCGCGCATGGACCGATTCCGGACTCGACGTGTTCGTGTACTTCGACAACGACGTGAAGGGATACGCTCCATTCGATGCCCAGCGGATGAGCGCCCGGTTGGCATGAGTTGTCGCGGGCACATGGCACAGTGGCCGTGCATCATGTGCGCGACGAAATGAGACGGGACGAGATGAGAAAAGCCAGCGTATGGCCCGCCCAGTGGCCGACGATTCCGCGGGAGATCGCGGAGGCCGTAGACGCTGCTGTCGGGGCAGCGGTCTCCTCGAATGTCGCCGCGTTCTTCGAGGCAACCGAGGATCTCGCCGCGTTGCCGGCCGAGCGGGTGCGGGTCGTGCTGGCCGCGATCGTTCGCGAGATTCTCGAGACGATGCATCCTGACGGGCTCACGGGTGAGGACGTGCAAGAAGTGCTCGCCCACGCGGTGGGGGTGGCGCGCACGTGGATGCCCGATGTCGATGTCGCGTCGTTCGTCGCCGTCCTCACCGGCGCACTCGGCGTCGCGGAAGCGGACGAATCCGATCTACCGACATCTGCTGTACCGTCGGCGATCCTGTTGATCGCCGACCTTGTGTCGAGCGCGCAGGTGTCCGTACACGACTACGTTCGTCGCGCGCTCGACGAGGTTGCGCGGGCCGAGATCGTTGAAATGCCTTGAGGTGAAGGGATTTGGAGTGTCTCTCCTCTAGGGATCAGCCGCCGTCGGAAGTGAGCCCGAGGCCTTCGAGGAAGCTGTACTTGTCCCAATCGACCCAGGTCTCGACGAGCTTGCCGTCTTCGTACCGACCCGTGTCGACCCCGGTCCAAGTACTTGTCTTGCCAGTGGCGGGGAGGCCCTCGAATTCGCCGGTCTGCTTGGCGGTCATTCGGAATCGCGAGCAAACGTAATCCCCATCCTGAACCTGTAGCAGGATCTCGAGTTTCACGTCTGAGAACGCCTCGTGGAATTGCGCTAGCAGATCCCTCCATTCGGACAGCGACTTGGTCGACGTGCCACCCGCGGCGTCGGGCATCTGATGGTTGATGTAGTTCTCGGCCAAATAGTCGTCCGGGCCGTGCGGGGTATTGTCACCCCAGAGTTCGAGGAAGTGCTTCGAAGTCGATTTGTGATCAGTAGCCATGCTGACCTCCTGTGTGGCGAGCAGAGTCTCCACATTTCAGACTGCAATAGTTCACGGCAATTCGCTAGAGGACATCGGGTAACGGAATGACAATTCACCGAATCGCATTGGACAACGGAGACGGACAGCAGCTTCTCTTGCGGACACCAGCGTCTCGAATAGTTCCTCTGTCGGCTTTCCGAAATTAGTTGCTGCGGAGTTGATTTCTACAATGTTCCGGTCGGGCAACGATTGGGCCGGATATTGCTGTGGTTGGATGATGGTATGGAACGACGGGTGATCCGCCGGCTGGTCGGTGCTGGAGCGGGATTCGTCGTCCTCGTGGGGTTCGTCGTAGCGGCCTCGGCGGTGTGGACGTCGCGCCAGGCGTCCGGCCATATCTACGACGTCGGTGCCGCACCCCGCGCACCCGTGGTGATCGTGCTCGGAACGCTGGTGCGCGACGGCAGACCCGGGGAGTACTTGACCGGTCGTCTGGACGTCGCACTGCAACTTCTCCGTGACGGTCGTGCGGAGGTAGCTCTGGTCTCGGGAGACGGGGCGGGCAGGTCGGGCGACGAGGTTGCGGCCATGACAAAGTACCTGGTCGAGAAGGGGATAGACCCGAGTCGCATCGTCGGCGATCCCTACGGTCTCGACACCTACGACACCTGCGTCCGTGCTACCCGAACGTATGGTGTCGGCAAGGCGCTGATCGTCACACAGTCGTTCCACGTGCCGCGAGCGGTGGCTCTGTGCCGAGGAGTCGGGATCGACGCCGACGGTGTAGCCGCCGGCTGCGATTGCAGCACCATCACGATGGCCCGGAATACCGTGCGCGAATGGCTAGCCCGCCCCAAAGCCATTCTCGACCTCCTGACCGGACGAGACCCCGTCGTCGTTTCCGAATCAGATGATGTGCTTGGCAATGCCCTCGACGTAGCGGGCTGACGAAGATCGGCTATTCAGGGACGGTGAAATCGGTAGGCTGCTTTCCGGAC
The DNA here is from genome assembly GCF_001767395.1 of Rhodococcus sp. WMMA185. Lineage (NCBI taxonomy): Bacteria > Bacillati > Actinomycetota > Actinomycetes > Mycobacteriales > Nocardiaceae > Rhodococcus > Rhodococcus sp. WMMA185. The sequence goes on from NZ_CP017014.1 coordinate 6,343, forward strand.
GACGAGCGGAGGCGTGATTATGGTTTCCCCGACCGATTCGGGTGCGAGACCCGACCCGACTCCCCGAGAAGTCCGGAGGTGGCGTCGCTACCTTGCGGACGAGCGCGCCGAAGCCGCGGTCTACCGGGATCTGGCGAAACGACGGTCAGGTGAGGAACGGGAGATCCTGTTAGCGCTCGCCGAAGCGGAGGGCCGGCACGAGGCCCACTGGCGCACCCTGCTTGGCGAACAGGTCGGAAAGCCTGTTCGGGGAAGCCTCCGGACCAGACTCCTCGGCGTGCTGGCCAGGCGGTTCGGCTCGGTTTTCGTGCTCGCGCTCGCCCAGCGCGCCGAAACCCGCTCGCCGTATCCAACGGACTTGGACGCCACCGATGCGATGGGAGCGGACGAACGCATCCATGAGGAAGTGGTGCGGGCGCTCGCGACGCGTGGACGCAACCGCCTCTCCGGCACCTTTCGGGCAGCCGTGTTCGGCGCCAATGACGGCCTGGTCAGCAACCTCGCCTTGATCCTCGGTATCAGTGGTAGCGGCGCTTCCAACGAGATCGTCTTGCTCACTGGACTTGCCGGGCTGCTCTCGGGGGCTCTGTCGATGGGCGCGGGCGAGTACGTATCCGTGCGGTCGCAGCGTGAGCTCCTCGAGGCATCGATGCCAGGGAAGGGGGCCCGGGAGGCAATCCCATTGCTCGATGTAGACGCCAACGAGCTCGCACTCGTCTACCGGGCGCGTGGCATGTCGGTGGCGGAAGCCGAGAAACAGGCAGCCGAAGTCTTGCGGGAAAGCGATCAGCTCGATCTCGTTTCGGAGGACGATACGGACGATGCGGTCGATGCGCATGAGGCCATTGGCACCGGCCTCGGTGCCGCTGCGGCGAGTTTCTGTTTCTTCGCATCCGGTGCAATCATCCCAGTTCTGCCGTACCTCTTCGGGATAGAAGGCACCACCGCGGTAATCGTCTCCGCAGCGTTGGTGGGCGTGGCACTGCTCTCGACCGGCGTCGTGGTGGGACTGCTGTCGGGTGCTCCGCCTATCAAGCGAGCGCTGCGCCAGCTGGCAATCGGATACGGTGCCGCCGCAGCCACCTATCTTCTGGGCATGTTGTTCGGTGCGAGTATCTGAACGATCCTCGGTTCGACGGTGTAGCCGGCAACGGGCACAGACGACGTCCGCGCCAGGCAGCCGGCAAAATTCTCGCCGAGGTTGCGCGTGGTGACCTGATGAGTGGCGCCGCGCGGTGCTACCTTCCACTCTGCGGTGGTGCCGCGCCCGAGCGGCAGGTCCAACGTAAAGGGGGCGGAATGTCGAAGCGGGTGATCGCGTCGTTCGCGGCTGTGGCGGTAGGTTCGGGTGCGATCATCTACTCGAATCAGAGCGATGCCGTGGCCGAGCCCGAGGGGCTGTGGAACGGGATGCCAGGTAGCGGACCTTGCGCCGCCGAAGTCTCGAACGAGACGGCGTCTCTCATCCCCGAGAGGCTGGAAATCCCGATTCCGTACCCGAAGATCACGACGATCCCGTATCCCGTGGAGCCCAAGGACCCCGTCCGTGTTTCCCAGGAATTGCCGGCCGACCCGTGCGCCGACCCGTGCCCTGACTTGACCGACGAGACCGCTCCGGATCCCGGGAATCTGTCTAGTGTGCTCGACATTCCGGATGTCAGCTTGAAGTTCACGCCGTTCCACCTTGGAATCCCCGTGCCGGGAGCCGATATTCAACTGCCTCCGCCACCACCCGTGGTCCACCCGGCGACTGTGGAGGCGCCGCGCAGTCCGGCGCCGCAGGCTCCGAAGATCGGCGAGGTGACTCGCGTTGCCAAGGTGACCGGGCCGGGTTCGGTCAGTCGCACAGACAAGCGCTACCAGGTGAACGGCACCGATCTCGGAATCATGTGGGAATCTGCACCTGACCAGATCGCCATTGCGTTCGGTGACACCTTCGGTAAGGGTTTCACTCCACCCGGAGGTCAGGGCGGCGACTGGCGTAGCAACGTTCTGGGGTTCAGCTCCGACCGCAACCTGGCGGATGGGATGAGCTTGGACAGTATGGTGCTGGACAGCCGCTGCCATGCGGCAGAGGTCCTGGGCAGCCGGAAGCTCGACAACGTCGAGATCACGACCATTCCGACGTCGGGATTCGCCATCGGAGACAGGCAGTACATGAGCTATATGTCGATCCGCACGTGGTACAGCATCCCTACCACGTGGTGGACGAACCACGGGGGTATCGCCTACTCGGACGACGGCGGCTCCACCTGGACGAAGGACCCGTACGCGAAGTGGGAGAACATCTTCGGCGTGACCAAGTTTCAAGTCGCGTCGATGGTGCCTGTCGGTGATTTCGTCTACATGTTCGGCACCCCCAACACGAGGCTGGGCTCGGTCGGCCTCGCCCGCGTTCCGGTCGACCAAGTCTTGAACACTTCTGCGTACCAGTACTGGCAGAACGGCAACTGGACACCGGTCGGAGGTTTCACGGAAGCGACACCGATTGTCAATGCTCCCGTCGCGGAACTATCTGTCCGCTACGACGAGGCCACGGGGAAGTGGCAGATGGCATATCTCGACACGTCGAAGCTGGCCATCGTTCTACGTGAGTCCGACTCGCCGCAGGGCGCCTGGTCCGAGGGCGCCCGGATGGTCAGCGTTACCGAGTACCCGGAGCTGTATGGCGGCTTCATCCACCCGTGGTCGACCGCCGACGATCTGTACTTCACCATCTCGACTTGGTCCGACTACAACGTCTTCCTGATGAGGGCGAGAATGGGCGACTAGCGGTCGTGGCAGCGGACTGTGGCCGATTACGGGGTAGGCGGGACACGATTGTTCGTGTCCCGCCCATCATCTCCGCAACCGGAAGCACGAGGCTGCCGGGGAGTCGTACCCGGTGCCGCCTACAGCTTGCGGGCTAGCGCGCGGCCCGCAGCCCGGCCCGAGAAGATGCAGCCACCGAGGAAGGTGCCTTCGAGTGCGCTGTATCCGTGGACGCCTCCACCACCGAACCCGGCAACTTCCCCGGCGGCGTACAGACCTTCGAAGGCGGTGCCGTCCGGCCGGATCACCTGAGAGTCGAGGTCGGTTTCGAGGCCACCAAGGGTCTTCCGGGTGAGAAGGTGCAGCCGTACCGCGATCAGTGGGCCATTCTTGGGGTCGAGCAAGGGGTGAGGGCTCACGACTCGGGTGATCTTGTCGGAAAGCAGGTTCCGCGCATTCTGGATCGCCATGATCTGGAAATCCTTGCTGTAGCTGTTGTTCACCTCACGGTCTCGGGCGACTATCTCACGCTCGATGTCCTCGTAGGCCACCGGTGCTTCCGGGGTGATTGCGTTCATGCCGTCGACAAGTTCGCGCAGGTTGTCACTGACGACGAAGTCGGCGCCGTTCTGTTTGAACGCTTCGACCGGTCCGGGCGCACCCTTCTTGATTCGTTCGGCCAGGAGCTTGAAATCGCGTCCGGTGATGTCAGGATTCTGCTCGGATCCCGACAGCGCGAACTCCTTCTCGATGATCTTCTGATCGAGGACGAACCAGGTGTGATGGTGACCGCTGCTCATGATGTGCTGAAGCGTTCCCATGGTGTCGAACCCAGGGAAGTTGGGGCTCGGCAGTCGTTTGCCGTTGCCGTCGAACCACATCGAAGACGGTCCGGGGATGATCCGGATGCCGTGGTTCGGCCAGATCGGATCCCAGTTCTCGATGCCTTCGACGTAGTGCCACATACGGTCGCGGTTCACGATGTTGCCGCCGGCGTTCTCGGTGATTTCCAGCATCCGGCCGTCGACGTGTGCCGGGACCCCTGTGAGCATGTGCTCGGGAGCCGTTCCGAGGCGGGCGGGCCAGTTCTTCTTGACCAGTTCGGGATTCCCGCCGATGCCACCCGACGTGACGACCACTGCCTGCGCAGAGAATTCGAACTCCCCGATTGGGGTGCGGGAACTCTTCACACCGCGAGCCTCGGTGGAGGGTTCGAGGACCGTGCCACGTACGCCAGTGGCGGCGCCGTCGGTCACGACGATTTCATCGACCTGATGGCGGTGCTTGAACGTGACCAGTCCCCGCTTCGATGCCGCGAGGACACGGGTGAGGAAGATGTCTACGACACCCGGACCGGTGCCCCAGGTGATGTGGAAACGGGGAACGGAATTGCCCTGCCCGAGAGCGCTGCCACGCCCACGTTCCGCCCAACCGACATTCGGCATCAGACGTAGGCCGAGGTCGTGGAGGTATTGCCGCTTCTCGCCTGCGGCGAACTCGACGTACGCCTGTGCCCACTGTCGTGGCCAGCGGTCCTCACGGTCGCGGTCGAATGCGGCGGTGCCCATCCAGTCCTGAATCGCCAGTTCGTACGAGTCCTTGATGCCCAGGCGTCGCTGTTCGGGGCTGTCGACGAGGAACAGTCCGCCGAGCGACCAGAAGGCCTGTCCGCCGAGGTTCGCCGAACTTTCCTGGTCGACGACGAGGACTTTCCGACCTGCCTGGACCAATTCGTACGTGGCGACGAGTCCTGCCAGCCCGGCTCCGACAACGATCGCATCAGCTTGTTCGGTCACGAAGACTCCTCTGTCCTGTGGTGTGTTGAGTGTTGGTGGTATCGGGTTCGGTGTATGCGGCCACGACGTGGGTGAAGAGGTCGAGGCGGAGTTCGCGTGCGGACGCGTTGTCATCCTCGATCAGGCACTGGACCGTGGTGCCGTCGTGCAGGGCCACAAGTGCCCTGCCGAGCACAGGAGGATCGCCGACGATGCGGCGCCCGAGGCGGGTAAGCGCCTTCTCGAGAATGGGCATGATGGTGTGCAAGATCGTCTCTTCACGGGCGGCGAGTGCCTTCTTGAGCGACGGATTGCGCAGAGCGTGGGCAGTGAACTCGGCGTTGATCCGGTACCAGTAATCGTCCACCGGGACGGCGTCGAGTACAAGTGCTGTGCCGGTCCGCAGCTTGTCGTCGGGGGTGAGCTGGGCGAGGGCCACGGTGGAGGAGTCGGCTGCGTCCCGGATTCGGTCGAGCATCGAATTGGAGCGTTGCTCCCACATGGCGAAGAACATCTCGTCCAGCGACGCGAAGTTGGAGTAGAACGCGCCGCGGGTGTAGCCGGCGCGTTCACAGACCTGCTCGACGGTCGACCGGCCGAATCCGTTCTCCGCGAAAACTTCGACTGCGGCGTCGAGAAGGCGCTGACGAGTACGTCCGCGTCGTTTCGTCACTCGCCGGGGTGCATCGGCGACAGGTTCGGAGGAGCTCGACGGTGATGTCGGCATAGCGCCTCCTCACGATCCGGGTTTGACGGGAACGTTCGATACGCTAGTGCATCGGATACATTCTCGTATGCTTTTTTTGATCGCTGTTCCCGGTTCGAGCGGATTCTGCTCTGACTGTGCAGCGCGGTGCTCGCGGATGATGCTGTGACGCCTCTGAGCTGATCCGGGCCCTCAGGTGGTTCAGTGCCCGGTGCTGTGCGACGCGGACGGCGCCTGGAGTGGTGCCGAGGACGCGGGCAGTCTGTTGCGCCGACATTTGCAAAACAATGCGCATGAAGAGGATCTGCTGGTGGCGGGTCGAGAGGGTTTCGACGAGCGAGCTCATGCCGCTGTGCCAATCGCCGCGTAATGCGCGGTGTTCCGGTCCGTCCTCGACACCGATCGAATCGATGGCGTGTGCGGTTGCTACGCGCGCGGTGGTGGCGGACCATCGCGCGGCGCGGCGCCGAGCGTCGCATACTTTGTGCGCCGCGATGCCGAAGATGAACGACAGCAAAGACTTTCCCTGATCCTGATATGTGGGAAGTGCGCTCACCAACGCTAGACAGACCTCCTGGGTGACGTCGTCGGCGCCGGTATTCGACCCGTCGCCGGTATCAAGTCGGGTCCTGCAGTAGCGGTACACGACGGGGTAGGCGACGCGCAGGACCTCTTCCACGGCATCCGTGTCCCCGGCCGCGGCGCGCGGCGCGAGTCGCTCCAACTCGGCTCTGACGTCCACTTCGATCATGACTTCCTCCCCGCTGGTGTGTACGTATCCAGCATCGACGGAACGTACGAGCGGTGATAGGCACCGCAGGGTGGGAATGTGCCCACTCCTTGACGAGAACTCCATAACGAGATCTAGGACACGCGCTAGATCGGCGCAGATTCTGTGACAGAGGTTGTTACCTTCATGGCCATGGATCCCGTCCGCAACCCGTATGCGCCAGGTGCCGGGCAGCGGCCGCCGGAACTCGCTGGACGAACGAGGCAACTCGACGCGTTCGACGTCGTGCTCGAGCGGATCGCGCGTGGCCGTCCTGAACGCAGTGTGATGCTCACCGGCCTACGCGGGGTCGGAAAGACGGTACTGCTCAACCATCTGCGCTCGGCGGCGATTTCGCGTCGATGGGGAACTGGGAAGATCGAGGCTCGTCCAGACCAGGAGTTGCGCAGGCCGCTGTCGTCTGCGTTGCACATGGCGGTTCGAGAGATCGCCGGTTCGCATCGCTGCCCCGACCGGGTGGAGGAGTTTCTCGGCACCCTGAAATCGTTCGCGCTGCGCGCGACGGCAGACAAAGGTATGCGGGAACGGTGGCAGCCGGGTATCGACGTACCGGCCGTGAAGGGACGCGCCGATTCCGGGGACATCGAGATCGACCTGGTGGAGTTGCTTCTCGACGCATCCTCATTGGCCCGAGACGTTGGTGTCGGGATCGCATTGTTCATCGACGAGATGCAAGATCTTGGCGCCGCCGACGTCTCGGCTATTTGCGGCGCCTGTCACGAACTCAGTCAGGACGCGGCACCGCTGATCGTGGTCGGTGCGGGCCTGCCGCATCTTCCCACCGTGCTGTCGGCCTCGAGGAGTTATTCGGAGCGGCTCTTCAGTTACCACCGCATCGACCGCCTCGACCGGTCGTCGGCCGATCGGGCTTTGATCGCGCCGGCCGATCGCGAGGACGTGAAGTTCTCCGCCGAGGCGCTCGACGCATTGTATGCGGCTGCCGACGGCTACCCGTATTTCGTTCAGGCGTATGGCAAGGCGACGTGGGATGTGGCTGCGGCGAGTCCGATCACCGAGGAGGATGTTCGAGTAGCTGCTCCGAGGGCGGAGGAAGAACTCGCGGTCGGCTTCTTCGGCTCGCGGTACGAGCGCGCCACACCCGCAGAACGCGAGTACATGCGAGCGATGGCCGATCTCTCCGCGGATGACGGGCCGGTTGCAACGGCGGCAATCGCCTCCGAACTCGATCGCAAGCCCGCCTCGCTGTCACCCGCGCGGGATGGGTTGATCAAGAAGGGTCTGATCTATTCGGCCGAGCGTGGATCGATCGGATTCACCGTCCCGCACTTCGGTCAGTATTTGCGCGCGCAGAGCGACTAACTATGCAAGGCAGCAATTTTGGGATTGCTATAGATCATTGCGGATCTCCTCAACAACGCAGCTGAACCGAAATATGCAGTTTTGCAGTGTATTTAGAGGATTTTCCTGACATCAGGACCCGAACTCGAGTTCACACGCTTGCTACGGCAGTGGATCTGCACCTGGAGGCCTTCCTCTTTCCAAAGTCGATGGATCTTCTTCTTGTTCACCAACAGTCCCTCGTTCTGACGCAGATGTGCCCATGCGCGCCGAAATCCATGCAGCGGGTGTTCCGTGGCGTAGCGGCGAAGCCAGGCCCGCAAGTCGGCGTCGGGATCTGGTTGATCGTGCGCTGCGGGAATCCGCCGAAACGTTGATCGGGCGAGCCCAACAGCTTTGCATGCCAATCGTTCCGAGATACTCAACGTGGAGGTCAGCATCTCGACTGCGCGGCGCTTGGCTGCTGGGCTCAGAATTTTCCCTTGGCCACCTCACGTAGTGCGTCCTTTTCCAACTCGGCTTCGGCGAGTTGGCGTTTGAGCTTGCTGTTCTGTTTCCGGAGCTGTTCGAGCTCTTTTGCGGCTTCGGTATCTACGCCGCTGTACTGGCGTCGCCAGTTGTACAGCGTCGCTGTCGATACCTCGAGGTCGGCGGCGATCTGCTCCTGCGTCTTACCTGTAGCGGTCAGCTCGTCTGCCCGCCGCAGCTTCCGAACGATGTCCTCTGCAGAGCTCCGCTTCCGTTCAGCCATCATCTCCATCGTCCTTCCACCCCCAGTCTTGGGGGCGAGAGGACTCTAGACAAAGTGAAACAAGCGCGGAAGTTTGCCCCCTGAGGCTGGGATCAGCGGGACTCCAAGACCGGGTGGACCAGCTGGGGGAGACACACCGCAGGTCGGGGATTAATTGGACTCTAAAACGTTGTGGAACCGTTCATGGGAGACATGCCAAGATTCGTCAAAAAAATTGTTGACATGATTCTTGGTCGGAGTCACACTCGATGCGGTCCTCAGTCGTCTGTCCGGGTACACAGCAGGAGAAGGGGACAGGAAGATGCCAAGAAGCAGGTGCCGGTCGGCACGAGTACTTCCTTGGCATGACGAGTATGTCCGCCCCTAGCGCAGGTCTGTAAGGACAGTTGATGAATCGAGTCCATTCCTCACCAGTCGTGGCAGGAGTAATTCACTCCGCACCGGCACCTTCTCTGCAGGGGTCTTGTGCTTCCTACATGTGGCATGGGCCGATGTCGACGCTCTCCCCGGGTTGACAGCTTGCGGGTTTTCTTCGACTGAGAGGTCCCGCTAGTCGGTCCAGCCGGCTCTGGAGCGGCCGGCGAATGATTCGCGTCGTTTGACAGCGCGGTCGACGGGTGCTGAGCACGGGTGCGTGTGCCCGTCTCGTGGAAGTAGCACACAGTCCAGCGCCTGTGCTGCTAGACGCCCTTTGAAGTTGGCAACGGTCGCTCAGGGTCTCGAGAACGAACGCCGAACTCTTGTCGCTTCGCAGGTCCATCGTCGGTGGGCAGCCGGGGAGTGCGCATGCCTCGATGGCTCGCGAGAAGCCGAGTTGCGATTTGGTGGGCAATGGTGGGATCAAATCAAAAGCCAATGCCTGCAACGTATTAAATGTATCTACGGCGATTACGGAACCGAGGCGCATTCGCTCGCGATCTGTTCGCCGGTTCTTCCCAACGCGGTGGTTCGTCGCGTTCGCTGTAGCTGCCCGCACAGTGGCCTATGCACGCCTCTTTCATCCCGGCATCTTGTTCATCGAGTTGCCCGACCTCACTCGGCAGGTAGTGAGGCTCTAGTTTCATCCTGACTCGTCAATGGGGACAGGATAGTTCGGATCAACGACGCCGAACTGATAGTGCGGCCGCCACTCTCACCTCGACTGGTCTCATGTCGCTTGCTCTTCCTCCTCGTCGGCACGAACTGATTCTAGAGTTCGAGTTCGAACTCGCGTTCACCTTTGGCGCTGAACATGATTCGCTATGTTCTCGCACGTCATCGGCAGATTTGCGAATAGTGCTTGGCGTTTCAACTACTGTGAGTTGCGGAATTTATTGCGGCGGTTGACAAGTGGGATACGTCCAAATACTGTCCCGTACACATTCCGGGAGCGGAATGCTCAGTCACATCTCCTACGAACAATCACTGCCTCCGGCCGAGCTGGTCGGCGAACCCTGCGAAGACCATTGGGAGGGATCTCGAGACATGTGTTGCCGCAAGCGAGTTCAGCCAGCTTTGATTCCAAAGAGAAGGTAATATGAAGGTATCAGTTTGTTCTCGGCTTGCTGCTGGGATAGCCGGGTTTGCTGTGGTCGGCGGCATCGCCGGCGCTGGCATCCTCTCGTCCACACAGCCCTCAACCAGCACCACGGCACCGGACATTCAACTTGCGGGGTTCGCGTCGGATCTCGGCGACTACCTGTTCCCCGGCATTGGTCAGGCCGCTGTCGACGCCGCCACCCGAGCCAGCGAGACCGGGGACCCCAAGGAGGCCTTCGTCCGGCAATTCCCCAACCTGGTCAGTCCGACGCTCTCGGTAGTGAGCTACTTCCTGCCGTGGGATCCGATCGCCCTCTATGCATCGTTCTATGCAATGGAGCAAGTGCTGAATACGGGTGAGCTCTTCCCGAGCGGCCTTACCAATCCGGGCCATGATGTCTCGATCTCGGACCTGAGCGCCAAAGACAGGGAAGATCTCGCCAAGAACCTGGACGTAATCGACAGCAACCTCCGCAAGATCGGAATTGACGTCGACAACCTGGACCCCAACAAGGTGCGCTCGATGCAGTCCGTGCTGGACTCTCTCGGCGCGAAGTTCGACCTGCAGTCTGCTGTCGACGAGCTGAAGTTCGCACGTGGCGTCCTCAACCCAGAAGATGCCGACGGTGGGACCTCGGATGAGGGGACCTCGGACGACGGGACCTCCGATGAGGGGACCTCGGACGACGGGACCTCCGATGAGGGGACCTCGGATGAGGGGACCTCCGATGACGGGACCTCGGACGACGGGACCTCCGATGACGGGACCTCGGATGAGGGGACCTCGGATGAGGGGACTACTAGTGGCAAGACCACCGGGAGCGTGGACATGATTCGCCACGCGCCTCGGGATACGGCCACCGAATAGGGAGGCCGTGGAAAGGGCCGCATCCGGCATCGGGACCACCGACGATGCCGGATGCGGACCCAAGTGGTGCTTGTTGTCTCTGTAGCCGTCGCGTGACGGGTCAGGGGTTGGCGATACCCGGCCGGAAGTCTTGCATGTTTCGCGCTGTTCCCTCTAATCGGTGCCCTGTCTCGAATTGCTATCGATAGGAAACGCATGTCTGGCACGACTATTCGTCGCGTGGTCAGTGTCGTCAGTGCCATGGCCGTGGTCGCAGGTTTCGCGGTGACGACTGGTGCCGGCGTTGCGGGTGCAGAGTCCGGATCGGTGTCGTGGACTTCCGGAAAGACCAAGTTCACCCGAACGATCAGCAATGTGAACCCTTCAGTCAACTCCAGGGTCACCGTGCAGACCAAAATCGAGAAGAAGTTCGGCAGTTCGGCGGAGTACATCTACGAGATCACGGACAGAACCCCTACATGCTGGAGCTTATTGTCGGCGAAGGTGAACGGGTATCCCTATCAATCGGTCGGCCGCGGCCCAGGGGGTTATGGCGATACCCCCGGTGCCGCGAAACTCGCGGCTGGCATCTTCGATTGGCCGATCCGCCCCATCATCAGTCCGAAGTCGATTCTGTTCGAGTTCACGTACAACGTGTGGAGCAACTGTGAGCAAGGTGTTCCATTCGACACGGGGATGAGCTACAAGGGCTCGCACGGCACCAGCAACTTCAAAACCAAGGGCCCGAGGGTCACGATCGGTAAAGTCCCCACTACCACCGAGTTCGGCGATGTGCCGGCCGAAGTCCACCTCGGGCAGTCGGTGCCGCTGACGGCGACCGTCACCGGTGGAGCCAAAGGCGACACCGTCGAGTTCTATGACGGTGCCACCAAGATCGGGACGGCGGCTCTCGACGCCAAGGGCGTGGCGTCGTTCGAGTGGACTCCGGACACGGATGGTGAGCACAAGCTGTCGGCGAAGTACCTGGGGACCTCGCGGGTGGGGGGCTCTCAGTCAGGTGTGCAGACCGTGCAGGTCCCGACCCCGGACGCTGAGACCACCACGGTGCTCACTGGCCCGTCGAGCGTGCAGACCGGCGCGGAGGTGAATTTCGAGGTGCAGATCTCCCCGATCCCAGAGGGTGGCATCGTGCAGTTCAGAGACGGTGACACCGACTTGGGTATCCCGGTACCGGTGGTCGAAGACGGCATGGTCAGCATCACCCGCACCTTCGATTCCGCTGGCACCCATGACATCACCGCCGTCTACAGCGGTGCACCGGGCTATGTCGGTTCGACCTCCGAGGCGCTTACCGTCACGGTCACCCTCGACGACGACGGCGGCGGGAACGACGACGGCGGCACCGACGACCCCGTAGGCACAGGATCGGCGGGCAACACCTTCGGATCCTGACACCCGACTACGAAGCGCGCTGCAACATCGAGAGGAAAGAGATGTCCGGCAGGAACATACGACGTGTGGTCGGCACCGTCGGTGCCATGCTGATGACCGTGGGTTTCGCTGTCACGGTGGGCGCCGGAGACGCGGGTGCGGCTCCTGTCACGAAGTCGTGGTCCGACGGAAAGAGCAAGTTCACGCGGACGATCAGCAACGGGAATCCCAGCCCAGGAGACACCATTACCGTGTCGACCAAGTTCGAACGGAAGGTCGGTGGTGCGCTCGAGACTATCCACGAGGTCACCGACGTGCACCCGCAATGTCTGAACGCCCTGTCAGTGAAGGTGGACGGGAAGAGCCACGATATCGCGAACCGGTACCCCCAGTGGACGCAGGTCAGAGGGTCTTGGACAGTGCACCCGATCATTTGGGAGAAGTCGCACACGTTCGAGTTCACGTACCGGGTCGAGTGCGGGGGCGGTCCGCTGACGACGGGAATGAACTACACGAGTTCACGCGGTATACATTCCTACGAGTCCAAGGGGCCAGAAATCACGGTCGGTCAGAGCACAACCAGCACCATCCTCGAAGTGCCGGGCGACCCGCAGGTCGGTAGTCCGGTGCGATTGAAGGCGACCGTTTCCGGCTCGTTCGTCAACCATGGCATCGGTTCCGTCGTGTTCTACGACGACACCAGGATGATTGGGACAGCACCCTTGACGGATCAATTATTTTGGGGTGTGTCAACGTTCGACTGGACACCGGACACAGAGGGTTTGCACAAACTGTCTGCGAAATATGTGGGCAACTCGGAGATCCGAGGTTCGCAGTCGAACGTGGAGACCGTGCGGGTTTCGCCGGCCCCGGACGCCGAGACCACCACGGTGATCAGGGGACCGGCGACCGCGCAGACCGGCACCGAGGTGATCTTCGGCTCGCAGGTCTCCCCGGCCCCCGAGGGTGGCATCGTGCAGTTCCGGGACGGCGACACCGACTTGGGTAGTCCCGTGCCGGTGGATACTGACGGCAGAGCCAACATCACCCATACCTTCGACTCCGCTGGCACCCATGACATCACCGCGGTCTACCGCGGAGCACCGGGCTATGTCGGTTCGACCTCCGAGGCTCTCACGGTCACTCTCGACGACGACAACGACGGCGGCGGTGGCACCGACGAGCCCACCGGCACAGGATCGGTGGGCAACACCTTCGGATCCTGACACCTGACTGTGAAGCGCGCTTCGTGATCGAGAGGAAAGAGATGTCCGGCAGGAATATTCGCCGCATGATCAGTGCCCTGGGTGTCGTGGCGGTAACCGTAGGATTCACCTTGGCCGCCGGCGACGTAGCCAGTGCAGATCAAGGTGAGGTGTCCTGGAAAGAAGGCAACACCAAGCTCACCCGAACGATCAGCAATGTGAACCCTCACGTCAACGAGAGGGTTACCACGAAGACGAAGATCGAACGGACTGGTGGGGTGGTGATGTACCTCAGAGAGTTCACGGATATCACCCCTACATGCTGGGAAGTGTTGTCGGCGAAGGTGAATGGGGAGTCCTATAGTCACGGCACTACCGCGGGTGCGGCACAGGTCCGGGGAGGCGCTATCCAGTGGCCGATTCGCGGCCTGGTCAGCAAGAATTCGCGAACAATCGAGTTCACGTACAGGGTCACGGACAGCTGCAAGCGCACCGATACCGTGGACACGGGGGTGACCTACGACACATCGCTCGGCAAAGGCGGCAACAAGACCAAGGGCCCGAAGGTCACGGTCGTCAAAGATCCCACGACCACCGAGTTCGGCGATGTGCCTGACGGTGTGCAGGTCGGGCATTCGGTTCCGCTGACGGCGAACGTGACCAATGGAGCGCAACAGATAGTCAGTGGTGACGTCGTCGAGTTCTACGACGGCACCACCAAGATAGGAGAGGCCCCAGTCGGAAGGGGGTCTCACTACTGGACGGGCACGGCGGTTCTCGACTGGACACCCGAGACGGACGGTGCCCACAGCCTGTCCGCGGTATACGTGGAGACCTCGAGGGTCGCGCGCTCGGAGTCGAGCAAGCGGACCGTGCAGATTTCGCCGGCCCCGGACGCGGAGACCAGAACAGTGGTCACCGGCCCGTCGAGCGTGCAGACCGGCGCGGAGGTGAACCTCGAGGCGCAGGTGTCCCCGACCCCTGAGGGTGGCATCGTGCAGTTCAGGGATGGTGACACCGACTTGGGTATCCCGGTACCGGTGGATGCGGACGGCAAGGCGAACATCACCTACACGTTCGATTCCGCTGGCACCTATGACATCACCGCCGTCTACAGCGGAGCACCGGGCTATGTCGGTTCGACCGCTCAGCCCATCAGGGTCACGGTCACCGACAACGACGGGGATGGCGGCACCGACGACGGCGGCAACACCGATGGAGGCGGCACAGGATCGGCCGGCAACATCTTCGGATCCTGATTCGACCACGAAACACGCTTCACCATCGAGAGGTAATAGATGTTCGGCAGCAACATACGTCGTGCGGTCGGCGCCGTGGTGGCAGCCGCAGCATTGGTTGCCACGGTCGGGGCCGGTCCCGCGGGCGCAAAGGACGAAGACGAATCGGTGTCATGGACGGACGGCATGACCAAGATCACCCGAACGGTCAGCAATGCGTACCTTCGAGTCGACGACACCGTCACCGTGACAACCAAGTTGGAGAAGAAGTTCGGCGGTGTGACGGAGTTCATCTACGAGGTAACGGATGTGCACCCTGCGTGTCTGATGTTTGACTCGGCGAAGCTGGATGGTAAGTCCTTTGGAGTCGGCACGGGTGCCGATTGGGTGAGGTTCAGTAGCAACAGAATCAAGTGGCCGATACACCCGGTCGTCGGTACGAGGTCGCGCACGTTCGAGGTCACGTACAAGGTCGGATCGAGTTGTGAACGCAACGTTGAGCTGGACACGGGAATGCGCTACGTGAGCAATCTCGTCACCCGTAAGCACAACACCAAGGGTCCGGCCATCTTGGTCGGGTTGGACACCTCCAAAACCGAGTTCCGCTCTGTACCGACCGATGCGCAGGTCGGAGAGTCGGTACCGCTCGACTCGAAGGTGACCGGTGGTAACGCCGGAGAGACCGTCGAATTGTACGACGGTGCCACGAAGATCGGGACGGCCGTGCTCAACCGCAGTGGTGTGGCTCTATTCGACTGGACACCGGATAGGGAGGGTGCGCACACACTGACCTCGAAGTACCCGGGAAACTCGCACACCCGGAGCTCGCAGTCGAGCTTCGAGACCGTGCAGGTCTGGGCTGGGTACGCCGAGACCGCCACGGTACTCAGGGGACCGGCGACCGCGCAGACCGGCACCGAGGTGATCTTCGGCTCGCAGGTCTCCCCGACTCCCGAGGGTGGCACCGTGCAGTTCCGGGACGGTTTCGCCGACCTGGGTACCCCGGTACCGGTGGATGCGGACGGCAGAGCCAGCATCACCCACACGTTCGATTCCGCTGGCACCCATAACGTCACCGCCGTCTACGGCGGAGCACCGGGTTATGTCGGTTCGACCTCCGAGGCGCTCACCGTCACGGTCACCGACAACGACGGGGATGGTGGCACCGACGACGGCGGCAATACCGATGGAGGCGGGCCAGGATCGCCCGGCAACATCTTCGGATCCTGACACGAATACCGATCACACCGCATCATCGAAAGGAAAATCATGCCCGGCAGGAACATACGTCGCATAGTCGGTGCCCTCGGTGCCGCCGCGGTGGCCGCAGGACTCGTGGTCGCCGCTGGTGCCGGTGTTGCCGGTGCGGCAGACAGTTCGGTGACGTGGACCGATGGAAATGCCAGGCTCACCCGCAGTTTCGGCAACATAAAACCTAGCGTGGGCGACGATGTCACTGTGACGACGAAGTTCGAATGGTTCAAGGGTTCGGTCTTGGATAATGAACAAGTCCATGACATTTGGGACATACACCCGGAATGTCTGACCTTCAGATCGGCCAGGGTGGACGGGAAGCCATATGACCCCTATACCCAGGGTGCAGATTTCGTGAGGGTCAGCGGCTCGTGGTATGTAAATACGAATCAGTCGCACACGTTCGAGTTCACGTATCTGGTTGGGCCGAACTGCGACCGCAACGTCCCGCTGACGACGGGGATGCGCTACCTCAGTAGCCGTTCCGACGGAAACATCAATGCCTACACCGATGTGGGCCCGGGCGTCACGGTCAGGTTGGACAGCTCCAGCACCGCCCTCGATACTGTGTCGTCCGACGTGCAGGTCGGGCAGTCGGTGCCGCTGACGGCGACGGTTACCGGTGGTGCCGCCGGAGAAGCAGTCGAATTCTACGACGGTCCTGCCAAACTCGGCACGGCCCTGCTCGACGGCACTGGTGTGGCGTCCTTCGGCTGGATACCGGACGTGGCGGGCAGACACGGTCTGTCCGCGAAATACCTGGGAAACCCACAGACGGAGAGCTCTCAGTCGAGTTTGCAGACCGTGCAGGTCTCGAGCAACTCCGGCATCGAGCCCGGCATGACGGGGTCGCTCGGCAACATATTCGGATCCTGACCCAACCACAATCACGCTTTTTCATTGAGAGGAAATTGATGTCTGGCACGAACATTCGTCGCAGAATCGGTGCCCTGGGCGCCGTGGCGGTGGCCTCAGGATTCGCGGTCACCGCCGGTGCCGGCGTCGCCAGTGCGGCACCCGACACGGTGACCTGGACCGATGGTGACCACACGTTTACTCGCACGATCAGCGACGCAACCCCCTACCCGGGAGACACCGTCACCGTGTCGACGAAGTTCGAAACCAACGCCTTTGCCCTTATCGAGTACATCACCCTGGTCAACGACGTACACCCGGAATGCTTCACGTTCGAGTCGGTGGAGGTGGACGGGACGCCCTACGATCTCGACAGCCAGGATGCCGTTGGGGCGCAAATCACGGGGGCGTGGGAGTGGAGCAAGTCTAGAAACCCCTCGCACACGTTCGAATTCACCTACGAGGTCGGCGAGAACTGCGATGTCAACGTTCCGCTGACGACGGGAATGCGCTACTACGGTGGGGGTAGCCATGCCTACAACACCATGGGCCCGACTGTCACGGTTACAAAAGACCCCACGACCACCGCTCTTGCTGACGTGCTGGCCGATGTGCAGGTCGGGCAGTTGGTACCGCTCACGGCGACCGTGACCGGCGGCTCCACCGGTGACGACGTCGAGTTCTACGACGGCGGCACCAAGATCGGGACAGCTCAGCTGGGCAGCCTTCGCATGGCAACACTCGACTGGACGCCCGCCACAGGTGGTGAGCACAGACTTTCCGCGAAATATGTTGGTGCCCAGCGGACACAGAGTTCGGAGTCGAGCGTGCAGACCGTGCAAGTCTCGAGCGCCCCGAACGCCGAGCCTCCAGGTACGGGGTCGGCGACCAACATCTTCGGATCCTGACCCACCCACTACGCGTGTTTTGATCATCGAGAGGAAATTCATGTCTGGTAGGAACATTCGTCGTGCGGCCGGCGCGTTCAGTGCCGTGGTGGTGGCTGCGGGGTTCGCGTTCACCGTGGGTGCCGGCGTCGCGGCTGCGGATTCCCAATCGAAGTCGTGGACCGACGGGAAGAGCAAGTTCACCCGCACGATCAGCAACGTGAACCCCCACGCGGGCGACACCATCACCGTGACGACGAAGTTCGAACGGAAGGTCGGTGGTGTGCTCGAGTACATCCACGAGGTCAATGACGTGCACCCGGAATGCCTGACGCTCGAGTCGGTCAAGGTGGACGGCAAGTCCCCTAACTCGAATCTCGTGAGCGAGGGTACCGACTACGTGAAGGTCAGGGGAGGCAACAGTACGTGGGTCGTGCACCCGATCATCAGTCCGAAGTCGCACAAGTTCGAGTTCACGTACAAGGTCGGTGCGAACTGTGACCGTGGCGCTGCGTTGAAGACGGGAATGCGATACTCGGGCTCGCTCGGCAGCGGTACGTACAACACCAAGGGGCCGGCCATCACGGTTGGGTTGAGCAATTCCACCACCGCTTTGGACGCCGTGCCGGCCGATGTGCAGATCGGGCAGGCGGTCCCGCTGAACGCGACGGTGAGCGGTGGCGCCACCGGCGACACCGTCGAGTTCTACGACGGCGCAACCAAGATCGGGACGGCCACGCTCAACGCCAAGGGTGGCGCAGCGTTCGACTGGACGCCGGACACGGAGGGTACCCACACATTGTCGGCGAAGTACGTGGCTACCGCACGAGTGGCGGGTTCGCAGTCGAGTGTGCTGACCGTGCAGGTCTCGCCAGTGCCGGATGCGGAGACCACCACGGTACTGACCGGCTCGTCGAGCGCGCAGACCGGCGTGGAGGTGAGTTTCGAGGCGCAGGTGTCCCCGGCCCCTGAGGGTGGCACCGTGCAGTTCAAGGATGGCGACATCGACCTGGGTGGCCCTGTGGCGGTCAGCGAGAACGGTACGGCGAGTATCACTCACACCTTCGATGCTGAGGGTACTTATGACATCACCGCCGTCTATAGCGGAGCACCGGGATATTCCGGATCGACCGCCGAGACCGTCACCGTCACGGTCACCGACGTGGTGGACGGCGGCCCCGGGGACGGTGGACCCGGCGACGGAGGACCCGGCGACGGAGGCGGCAACACCGACGACGGCGGCACAGGATCGTTGGGTAACACCTTCGGATCCTGATCTGATGCCAAGCGCGCTGCATCATCGAAAGGAAATTCATGTCTGGCAGTAATATTCGTCGTGCAGTCAGTGCCGTCAGTGCTGTGGTTGTGGCTGCAGGGTTCGCGGTCACCGTGGGTGCCGGCGCCGCGGGTGCGGCTGAAAAAACAATGAAATGGTCCGATGGGTACAGCAAGTTCACCCGGACGGTCAGCAACGTGAACCCCCACCCGGGAGACAACGTCAGCGTGTCGATAAAGTTCGAACGGAAGTCTCCTGGCGCCGTTGAGTACATCTACCACGTAAAGGACGTGCATCCGCCGTGTTGGCAGTTCACTGGGGCGGATGTGAACAGTATTTACTGGGGAAGAACTTCCACGGGCAGTATTACCAAAGGTACGGCCAAAGGCATGGATTACGCGGAGGCCAACAGAGGTAGCGTCGGCGACTGGCCGGTGTACCCGAATGTCAATCCGAACAAACGCACATTCACGTTCCACTACAAGGTCGGCGACAACTGTGATTACGACGTTCCGCTGAAGACGGGGATGAACTACAGCGGTTCACTCGGCAGTGGCAGCTACAACACCAAGGGGCCAGACGTCACGGTCTCACTCAATCCCAGCACCACTGTTCTCACTGTGCCACCCGATGTGCAGGTCGGGCAGACCGTACCCCTGACGGCTACGCTGAGTAACTCCTACAATTTCCCGAACGACATCGAATTCTATGACGGTCCCACCAAGATCGGGACGGCTACGTTGAACGGCTTCAGGGGGACGGCGACATTCGACTGGACACCCGACACGGTCGGTGAACACAAGCTGACCGCGAAATTCCTGGGGGATACGAGGACCGCGGCTTCGCAGTCGGACGTGACCGCGCAGGTCCTGGACGCCGAGACCAGCACGATGCTCACCGGTCTGCCGACCGCGCAGACCGGCACGGAGGTGAGTTTCGAGGCGCAGGTCTCACCAACCCCCGGGGGCGGTATCGTCCAATTCAGGGACGGTGACAGCGATATGGGGCTCCCGGTGCCGGTGGATGCCGACGGCAAAGCGAGCATCACCCACGCGTTCGATTCCGAAGGCACCCATGACATCACGGCTGTCTACAGCGGCACGGCCGCAGTCGCCGGTTCGACATCCGCCGGCCTCTCGGTGACGGTGTCTTCGATCGAGACGACCACGGTGCTGACCCTACCCGCGTCCGCGGCGAGGGGCGTTGCGGTGGACCTCTCAGCGACGGTCTCCCCGAACCAGACGGGTGGTACCGTGCAGTTCTTCGACGGCACCGTCCCGATCGGGGACCCGGTACCGGTGACCGATGGAATAGCAACGCTGTCACATGCTTTCACCGAGTCGGGTGATCACCAAATCACCGCGATCTTCCATGGAGCACAGGGCCAGCTCGGCTCGACCGCGCAGGCCGGTACGGTCACCGTCGCCGACTGGCCTGGAAGCATCTTCGGATCCTGACTTGGCTTCACCACCCGTCCATCTGCGTTCGCAGAATCCGGTCCGAAACCAGTTCACCTGGTCGAGTAGCAGTTCGTCACCGACGAAGCACGCCTCGTGATCGAGAGGAAATCGATGTTCGACAGAAATATTCGCCGCCTTGTCGGCGCCGCCGGCGCCATTGCGGTGGCCGCTGGATTCGCGGTCACCGTCGGTGCAGGCGTCGCTGACGCCGCTTCCAATTCGGTGACGTGGACCGACGGCAACAGCAAGTTCACCCGGACGATCAGCAATGTGAACCCCCGCGCGGGAGACACCATCACCTCGACTACGAGGTTCGAGCGGACCTCGAGCGTCATGGAGTTCATCTACTGGGTCAAGGACTGGCACCCGACGTGCCTAACGCCTCTGTCGGCGAGGGTGGGTAGTAACCCCAACGGGTACGACAGCTTTGAATCCTATGGCATCGACAGCAACGGCAAAAACGGTGACTGGACGAAGCTTGACGGCAATCTCACAAAATGGTCGGTGAACTCACCAACGCTGAGCGGTAGGCCGACATATCCGTCGCACCGCACGTTCGAGATAACGTACAAGGTCGAAGCGAAGTGCGACCGCGATGTTCCACTGGATACGGGGATGAGTTACAAGGGCTCGCTCGGCAGCGGCACGTACAAGACCAAGGGCCCAGCCATCACGGTCCAGAAGGACCAGCCCGTGATAAGCCTCTCCGCGGCCGCCGATGTGCCTTTCACGCAGTCGGCAACGCTGACGGCGACCGTGACCGACAGCGCCGAGGTCGACAAGATCGATTTCTACGACGGCACCACCAAGATCGGGACAGGTCCGCTGAACAACAAGGGTGTGGCGACATTCGACTGGACACCGGATACGCCCGGTCAGCACTCTCTGACTGCGAAATACGTGGGGAACTCGCGGGCCGAGCCCTCGGAGTCGAGCGCGCAGACCGTGCAGGTTTCGGATGCTGAGATTACGACGGTGCTGACCGGTCCGGAGGCTGCGGATATCGGCTCCGAGTCAACCTTCACGGCGCAGATGTCGCCCGTACCAAGCGGTGGCACTGTGCAATTCAAAGACGGCGCAGCCAATATGGGCGACCCGGTACCGGTGGATGCGGACGGCAAGGCGAATATCACCCGCACCTTCGATTCCCAAGGCACCCACACCATCATCGCGGAATACTCGGGCACGGATGGGTTTGCCCGTTCGACCTCCGACGGCCTCCCCGTGCCGGTGTCGGAGGCCGAGACCACAGTGATGCTGACTCCACCCGCGTCCGCGGCAAGGGGTGCCGCCGTGGATCTCGTGGCTCAGATCACACCGGCAATCGGTGGCGGTGTCGTGCAATTCAAAGACGGCGACACCGACCTGGGCAGCCCGGTACTGGTGGGCGCGGACGGCAAGGCGAGTACCACCCACACTTTCCGCTCCGCAGGTGACCACGAAATCACAGCCGTCTATAGCGGAACGCTGGGCCATCGGGGCTCGACCTCCGGTCCCGTCACGATCACCGTCACCGACGATGGCGGCACAGGATCGCCGGGAAACATCTTCGGCTCCTGACTCTGTTATCACGAATGCTTCATATTTGAAAGGGAATTCATGTCCGAAAGGAACAATCGTCGCGCTCTCGGCACCCTCGGCGCCGTAGCGGCGGCCGCAGGATTCACGGTCACTGCCGGCGTCGGCGTCGGTGCTGCGGCGCCGGCGCCGGTGGCATTCAACGACGGCACAAGCACCTTCACTCGCACGATCAGCGACGTGAGCGCGGCCCCGGGAGACACCATCACGTCGACGACGAGGATCGAACCGGTCGGTGATGTGTCGGAGACCATCGATGACTTCACGGATATCTACCCGGCATGTATGACGTTTCAATCGGTGAAGCTGGACGGGGAGCCCTTGGATCTCACCAACACTCTCGGTCCCGATTCCGTCACGGTCAGCAGCGGCAATGGTGCAGGGGATGTGCTGCCCCTGACAATCGGCCCGGAATCGCACACCTTCGAGTTCGCGTACGAGGTCGGCGAGGATTGTGGCCGCAATGTTCCGCTCGCGACGGGAATGCGATTTACGGTCTTGAACGACAGGGGTACCACCGTCCAAGAAGTCAACCTTGGACCGCGCATCACGGTCTCCGACGCCTCCACTACCGATCTCGCTGCCGTACCGTCCGGCGTGCAGATAGGGCAGTCGGTACCGCTGACGGCCACCGTGACCGGCGGCGGCGCCGGTGACACCGTCGAGTTCTACGACGACATCACCAAGATCGGGACGGCTGAGCTCGACGACACTGGCGCCGCGACATTGGATTGGACACCGGACACGTCAGGTGCCCATCCCCTGACCGCGAAGTACCTGGGAAACCCGCAGACCCAGAGTTCGCAGTCGAGTGTGCAGACCGTGCAGGTTTCGGACGCCGAGACCGGAACAGGATCGATCGGCAACATCTTCGGATCCTGACCCGAACCATCACGCACGCTTCGTCATTGAGAGGAAATTCATGCCTGGCATGAACATTCGTCGTGCGCTCGGTGCCTTCAGTGCCGTGGTGGTGGCCGCAGGATTCGCGGTCACCGTGGGCGCCGGCGTTGCTGACGCGGCTGACGACTCGAAGAAATGGTCCGACCACTTCAGCCAGTTCACCCGGACGATAAGCAACGTGAACCCCCATTCGGGAGAGACCATCACCGTGACGACAAAGTTCCAACGCAAAGCCGGTGGCGCCGTCGAGTACATCTACAACGTTCGGGATGTGCATCCCGCGTGCCTGACGGTCGTGTCGGCGAAGGTGGGTGGGAAGTCTTATGGCATCGACAGCAAGGGCGATGATTGGGCGAAGGTAAAGGGCAACATCATCAAGTGGCCGGTGTACCCGATGTTCGGACCGGAGCTTCCCGGGTTCAAGCAGTCGCGCACGTTCGAGTTCACCTACAGGGTCGGTGCGGATTGTGACCGCAACGTTGCGCTGGATACGGGAATGCGCTACACGGGTTCGCTCGGCAGCGGTAAGTACAGCACCAAAGGTCCGACCATCAAGGTCGCGCTGGACACCTCCACCACAGATCTCGCTGCCGCACCGTCCGACGTGCAGGTAGACAAGTCGGTATCGCTGACTGCGACCGTGACCGGTGGCGCCAAAGGCGACACCGTCGAGTTCTACGACGGTGCCACCAAGATCGGGACGGCTGAGCTCGACAAAAAGGGTGTGGCGGCATTCGAGTGGACTCCGGACGCGGCGGGTGAGCACACACTGTCCGCGAAGTTTCTGGAGACCCCGCATTCGAAGGGCTCGCAGTCGGGTGTGCAGACCGTGCAGGTCCCGGTCCCGGACGCTGAGACCACCACGGTGCTCACCGGCCCGTCGAGCGTGCAGGCCGGCGTGGAGGTGAGTTTCGAGGCGCAGGTGTCTCCAGCCCCTGAGGGTGGCATCGTGCAGTTCAGGGACGGCGACACCGACTTGGGTATCCCGGTGCCGGTGATCGAGGACGGCAAGGCGAGCATCACTCACACCTTCAACTCCGGAGGTACCCACGACATCACCGCCGTCTACAGCGGAGCCCCGGGCTATTCCGTTTCGACCGCCGGGGCCGTTACGGTCACTGTCACCGACACGGACGGTGTCCCCGGGGACGGTGGCCCCGGCGACGGCGACGGCAACACCGACGACGGCGGCATGGGATCGCCGGGCAACATCTTCGGATCCTGACCCAGGTTTATCCGCCAGGTGTTTCAGGTGGCGGCATAACGCTCGCGGCGTCGGCTGCTGCGTACAACTGGCTCGCATCACATCGAGACAAGCCTGTCGGCTTCGGAAAGTTCTGTTGCACTTCGCGTTCTCGTTGGTCCCCTGTTGCGGATGGACGGTTGTCCGTTTACGCTTTCGCGTCCGTTCCGGCTGCGACGTCTAGATGTGGCGATGCGTTCACTCTTGTGATGGCCTCGATTACCGACTTTGGATCATCCAGGGGGACAAATGTTCTCGAATTGGGAATCTCGATCAATGTCGAGTTGGGGAAGACGTCTGCAAGGCGCCTGCCGAGCCTCGGTGTAAAAAGCCGGTCTTGCTGTCCCCAGGCGAGGACGACAGGCTTGTTGAATTGGTGAAGCCTAGTCGATACCCCGACGAGATCGCTGACGCTGATTTGCCGCGCTAGGATCGCCAGATCCCGGCAGATGCGCTCGTCGTTCCGGCACGGCTCGAACCAGGCTTTGGTGAGATCCGCGTACTCATCCGTGAGCAGGTCGTAGCCAAACATCGAGTGGCGCAATGGACGTAGCAGCCGCATCGCGGTGAACATCGTTCTGATGGACATCGGACCGCGCATCAGTTGCAGTGTCATGGTGAACGGAAACGGCGGGAACTTTTCGAAGGCGTCGCAGTTGGCCAGAACCATCCGTCCGACGTGGTCTGGGTAATAGTCAACCACCACCTGACACAGCCCACCGCCGGTGTCGCTACCGACAAGCGTCACATCGGTCAGTTCCAGGGCGTCCATCAGATCGCGGATGAGCGTCGCAAGGCCGGCAAAGGACAACGTGACGGTGTCATCCACTGGGATGGTATGGGCACCCAACGGCAACGTGGGCATGACGCACCGAAATCCACTGCGGGCTAAGGACTCGGCAACTTCTGACCACAGCCGGTGATCGACACAGAGACCATGGATGAAAAGCACTGGCGGATACGCTGAGTCCTCGGGTCCCAGTACCTGATACTTGATTGTTGCCTGCTCCAGCGTGACTTGAGGCATGTCAGCTACTCTCCTTCGACCCCTAACCTGATGCGCTCGTGCGTTCTCGGCAACGTGTAGTTGTCAAAGTGGAACAGATGATCCAGCTGTGAATTAACCGTGTCTCACTTCGGTTTTCAGCGTGACGTGTCCGCCTTGCGTGACTCAGGCCGATCGGGTCCCATGTTGTAGTGCCCTGACCCTGGCTGGTCCCCGATACCGGGTCCACCTGGAGCTAGAGTCAAGCCTTGTTGATCTGAATTCAGTTGACTGCACAGGCGGTTGGGTTGCCTGCATTGGGCAGCGTACTCGGCCGGTGTGCCATCGTCCAGTGACGAGAATTGCCCCGATTTCGGTTGACTCCGCACGGTTGTGCTGCGAGCCTCACGCCGCCTGGGCCGCTTGTGAGAAGTGCACTGTCACCAATCGCACTACCCGCGCCGCTAGCAAAATCTAGGGGTATCTAGGGCATGGTGTAGATAGTTGAAGATTGTTCTGTCGAGTCTCGAGTTGCCTGTCGGCTCTGGCTCTCGCCGGGGGTCGCGGGGCATCCTGAAGATAGGACGAAGGGATCAACGATGCCGGACAATCTCGCCCGCAAAGTCATCGGTGCCCACCTCCTCGGCGGTCGAATGGAACCGGGCGAGGAGATCTCTATTCGGGTCGATCAGACCCTCACCCAGGATGCCACCGGAACACTGGTGATGCAGGAACTCGAGGCACTCGACCTCGACCGGGTCGACACGGAACTGAGCGTGCAGTACGTCGACCACAATCTATTGCAGGCCGACGAGAAGAACGCCGAGGACCACGAGTTTCTCCGCACAGCTGCGCTGCGGTACGGGTTGTGGTTCTCCAAGCCCGGAAACGGGGTCTCCCATCCGACCCACATGCAGCGATTCGGTGTTCCAGGCAAGACGATGGCCGGCTCCGACTCGCACACTCCGGCGGCAGGTTCTCTAGGCATGCTCGCGATCGGGGTCGGCGGGCTCGAGGTCGCCATGGCGATGGCGGGGAAGCCACTGCATCTGCGGATGCCGCAGATCTGGGGAGTGGAGTTGACCGGCCGTTTGCCCGAGTGGTGCTCAGCGAAAGATGTCATTCTCGAGATGCTCCGCCGCCACGGGGTCAAGGGCGGGCTCGGCAGGATCATCGAGTACCACGGACCGGCGCTTACGACTTTGACCGCGATGGATCGTCATGTCATCGCGAACATGGGCGCCGAGCTGGGTGCGACGACATCGATATTCCCCGCAGATGACGCGGTTCGGGACTTCCTGCGGTGCGAGGGAAGGGAAGGGGACTTCGTGGAGTTGCTCGCCGATGACGGCGCAGGTTACGACGTCCGCGAACACCTTGACCTATCGGCTATCGAGCCCCTGATCGCGAAACCGTCGTCGCCGGGGAACGTGGTACCTGTCCGTGAGGTTGCCGGTGAAGCCGTCAGTCAGGTTGTGATCGGATCGTCCGCCAATCCTGGGCTGCGCGACTTTGCGATCGCTGCGGCCATGGTGTCGGGGAGGCAGACCGTTCCTAGCGTGAGCTTCGATGTCAACCCGAGTTCCCGAGAGATTCTTTCCGATCTCACCGGAATGGGTGCCACACTCGAACTCGTCATGGCGGGCGCACGTATCCACCAGTCCGGGTGCATGGGCTGTATCGGTATGGGTCAGGCACCCGCAACGGGCAAGAATTCACTCAGGACGATGCCCCGCAATTTTCCGGGCCGCTCGGGAACCAGAGAGGACTCGGTGTGGCTGTGCTCGCCGGAGACGGCGGCGGCGTCGGCGCTCACCGGGGTCATCACCGATCCGCGTCGCTGGGCGGATGACGTCGGGATGCCGTACCCGACGATCGAGCTTCCGGATCGGGCAGCGATCAACACAGCCATGCTCGTGGCTCCGCTACCGGCAGCCCAGGCCCTTGAAGTCGAACTGGTCAAAGGGCCCAACATCTCGTCTCTGCCGGAGCTTCCTCCGCTTCGCGATCGGATCGAGGCGCCAGCCCTTCTCGTGGTCGGCGACAACGTATCGACCGACGAGATTTCACCCGCAGGGGCACGGGCTCTGCCGTTCCGGTCCAACATCCCCAAGCTGGCCCGGTTCACGTTCACTCAGATCGACGAGACCTATCCTGGGCGCGCGGAGAAGTCGGCGAAGAGCACCGGGCACTTCGTCGTCGGCGGCGAAAACTACGGTCAGGGTTCTTCACGAGAGCACGCGGCTATCACTCCCCGCTATCTCGGACTCCATGCGGTGATCGCCAAGTCGTTTGCCCGTATCCACTGGCAGAACCTCGCCAACTTCGGTGTGCTCGCACTCGAGTTCGAAAACCCGGATGACTACGACACGATTGCGCAGGGCGATGTGTTGATCCTCGACGGCGTGCGTGCGGCCATTCAATCCGGGCAGTCCTTGACCCTCTTGAATGCGAGGCGCGGGGCCGAGATTCCGGTTCGCCATCGTCTCAGCCGACGTCAGGTGGACGATGTGCTTGCAGGCGGGCTGATCCCACATCTCGCGAGCCGCGGGTAGGACCCGTCGGCGCCGATACACTCGGCGCCGATGAACGAAATTGAATCGTTGTGGGAGCGCATGAGTGCGGTCAGTCCCGCACCCCCCACATGGATTGTCCAGGTCGCCGCGGTGGTGGCGGTGGTCTTGGTTCTCGAACCGCACGCCTGGCGACTTACCCGAAATGTAGTGACCATCGTTCACGAGGGCGCACACTTGTTGGTCGCGCTGCTCTTCGGGAGAAGACTCAAAGGCGTGCGACTGCACTCGGACACGTCAGGTGTGGCTATTTCCTCGGGGAAGCCCACCGGTCTGGGCGTGGTTCTCATGACCTTCGCAGGCTATGTGGGCCCCGCCTTGCTCGGCTTGGGTGCGGCCTGGGTACTCGGCACCGGGCATGCGGTGGCGGTGTTGTGGATCGGGGTGGCGGCCCTCGCGGCGATGCTGCTTCTCGTCCGAAATCTCTACGGGCTGTTCTCCCTGAGTCTGGTCGGGGCGCTGCTGTTCGGGCTCGTCTGGTTCGGGACGCAGGACCAGCAGGTAGCGGCGGCTTACCTGATCACGCTGTTCATGCTTGTGGCCGCGACGAGGCCGGTCATCGAACTGCAGCGGCATCGCGCCAAGGGTGCGGCCCCGAACTCTGACGCCGATCAACTCGCGCGTCTCACCCACATTCCGGGGCTGGTCTGGGTGGGTCTGTTCCTCGTGGTAACGGTCAGTTGTCTCGTGCTGGGCGGCGGCTGGATCCTCCGCCCGGTTCTGAGCTGACGAGCGCGGATGCCAGGTCGGTGATGCGGGGGGTGCAGGGCGTGGTCCGCACAGCCCCATGACCAGCCGGCCAGGCCCGATCACGTCCACCACGTCGAACCGACTCGCGAGAGAACTCGTGCTCCGTCCGGGGGAAGTAGCCGAACTCGATACCGAAGAACCGCACTGGTTCGGCCCGAATGGAACCACCGTCGTGGAAATTCTGCACCTCTTCGGCCCTCACGGCGATCAGGCTGTTGCACGAACCTAGCGGCCGCCTATCGGCTGACGAGCGCGGAAGCCAAGACGGGTCCGAGGACCGCGAGGGCCTCCGGGTCCGTCATGTGGCGATGCGGGTACTCGAGGGTGTGGTTGATCAACTCCCCGCCGATCCACTGCCGCCACGTCTCGCTCGCCGCGACGGGTTGGGATTCGTCCCGGGCCGCGCTGAAGAAAAGCAATCCGCCATCGAACCGCTCCGGCGCGAAGCCGGCAGCGGCTTCTATGACGTCGACATAGTCTTCGTACAGCCGCGTCAGGTGCTCCGGACCGAGGTGCTGGGCGAGGTCGCCGTCGAACTCCGCCAGCAACTCCAGCGCCGACGGCAGCGGATCTTCTCGTTGCGCGGTGGCGTAACTGTCGATCATCGAGAGCATGCCCACTTCTTCACCGAGCGACCGCAACTCGACGGCCATTGCGTGGGCAATTACGCCACCCACCGAGTACCCGAGCAGATGGTAGGGCCCCTGCGGCTGTACTCGTCGAATCTCCTCGACGTACCGGTGGGCACGGTCGGTGATCGAAGTGAATCGTGCGCCGGGCACGGTCAAGGCCGGCGACTGCACACCGTAGACGGGTCTACCTGGATCGAGGTGGGTATGGAGTCCCGAATAGCACCAAGACAATCCGATCGCAGGATGTATGCAGAACAGGGGTTCTCGATCGTCGCCTCGGCTCAGAGGCAACAGTATGTCGAGCGCGGAAGCGGCTTCGGGAGCCTGCGCGTCACTGGACGACATCCTGGACGCGATTGCTTCTGCCGTCGGATCGTCGAAGAACCATTCGAGCCGGACCTCGACACTCGTCATGGCGTGCAGTCGTGATGCGGCCCTGACTGCGGACAACGAGTTGCCCCCCAATTCGAAGAAGCTGTCGTCCAACCCGACCGGACTCGTACCGAGAATCTCCTCGAACACGGACGTGACCATTTTCTCGATACGCGTGATGGGAGGCCGAAATGGCTGGGTCCGCGCAATACCGGGATCGGGCAGTGCTCGCCGATCAAGCTTGCCGTGGGGTGTCGACGGCAGCGCGTCGACCACTGCGATCTGGTTGGGCACCATGTATTGAGGAAGACTCCGAGCCAGTTCCGCCGACAACAGTCGGGTGTCGATCTCTACGTCTGGGCAGGGGACCACATACCCGACCAGACGGGTTCCGGCAGAAGGGGATTGGTGCACGGCGGCTGCGGATTGAGCGACATCGCGGTGAGCTCGCATCGCCACTTCGACTTCCTCGAGTTCGACGCGTTGGCCGCGAATTTTCACCTGGAGGTCATTTCGGCCGAGGTAGACGAGGGTTCCGTCATTTCGCCGACTCACCACATCGCCCGTCCGATACATCCGTTCACCGGACGAACCCCATGGATTGGCAACGAACCGGGCGGCGGTCGTACTGGGTTGTCCCAGGTAACCGCGTGCGAGCTGCGCCCCCGCGAGATACAGCTCACCAGGAACGCCGACCGGGGAAGAGTGTAGTCGCGTATCCAGAACGAGCACACCGACGCCGGGAGCAGGCAAGCCGATCGGGACGGCCCCCTCACTGGTGTCGACGATGCAGCGTGTGACAGCCACAGTTGATTCGGTCGGACCGTATTCGTTGTACAGCACCGCATCCGGACACCGTGTGTGGAAGGCGTGGGCGGTGTCCCGAGGCAGCGTCTCGCCGCCACACGACAGCTGTCGCAGCGACCCGAGATCGGCATCGGGAACCGCCAGGATCTCGGCGAGCATGAGTGGGAGGAAGTACCCCACACTCACCCGATGCCGTTCGATCAATTCGGCGAGGCGCCGCGGATCGCGCCGGCTGCCCGCCGGTGCGATCACCAACCGCGCACCCGCGACGACCGGCCACCAGAGCTCACGCACCGAGGCGTCGAACGTGGACTGCAACTTCATCAGCACCGTGTCCTGCGTGCCGATCGGGTCGGCGTGCTGCCGCCAGTCCAGAAAGTTCACGACGGACGCATGAGTCACCACCACGCCTTTCGGTGTACCCGTCGATCCCGACGTGTGGATTACGTAGACGGGGTTCTGTGCCCGCAGTGGTGCGATCCGGTCGGCATCGGTGACCGGAGACGAATCGACAACGGACACATCAGCGCGGTCGAGGACGACGAGACGGACACTCTCGGGCAGGGCATCGAAGACATCGTGGCGGTCGCGCTCTGTGGTGAGGACGATGCGCGTGCCCGAGGACCGGATCATCTCGGCATTGCGAGACGCCGGATGCTCCGGATCCATCGGCATGTACGCCGCACCGGTTTTCGCCACGGCATACATCCCGATGAGGAGATCAACGCTGTGGCGGACGGCGAGTCCCACGATGGATTCCGGCCCGATGCCGAGGCCGATGAGATGGCGGGCCAGACGATTGACGGCCACGTCGAGTTCGCGGTACGTGAGTTCGCGCCCGCCCTGCACGACTGCTGTCGCCTCCGGCGACTCGGCGACCTGCCGGTCGAACAGATCGACGAGCGTCAGGCCGGTGGGAGCTTCCACCGCAGGTGGAGCGATCCGTTCGAGGACGGCCAGATCTCCAACGGGCAAATCAGGTTGTGCGACAGCCTCGCTCAGGGTCGAAACGAAACGGTCGGCGATCGCCGCGACAGTGTCATGGTCGAACAAATCGGTCGCATAGGTGAACACGAGGGACATTCCGGCTCGCTCCGCCGGCGGGTGCGGTCCGACGATCACGGTGAGTTGGAGGTCGACCCTTGCTGACCTGATGGACGGGGATAGCTCGCGGACCTCGAGAGCGGGCAGAGTGAGCTGGGTGTGGTCGAGGTTCTGGAAGGCCAGGGCAACCTGGAACAGGGGATTACGTGCGCGGGAGCGCGCAGGGTCGAGTACCTCGACCACGGTTTCGAAGGGGACGGTGGAGTGCGCGAACGCATCGAGATCGGTTTCGCAGACCCGGGCGAGCAGGCTGCTGAAGCGTTCCGCGGGAGCAACTTCGGTGCGCAGAGCAAGGTTGTTGACGAACATGCCGACCAGTTCGTCGAGGGCTTGGTCTCCTCGTCCGGCGACAGGTGTACCGATCACGATGTCGCTCGATCCGCTGAGCTTCGCCAGTAGAGCCGCGAATGCGGCGTGCACGACCATGAACGCGGTGACCGAGTTCGCCGCTGCCGTGCGTTCGATCGCACGGCAGAGATCGTCGTCGAGAGTTGATTCGACGTTGCCGCCGCGGTGCGACGCAACGGCGGGGCGCGGTCTGTCGGTCGGAAGCCATAGTTGTTCCGGTGCCCCGTCCAGCATCTTCTTCCAGTACGACAGCTGCTGTGTAACAACCGAATCGGAATCTTCTCGTTCACCGAGGAAGTCGTGTTGCCACAGCGTGTAGTCCGTGTACTGGACGGGTAGCGGCTGCCAGTGTGGCGCCTGTCCGGACAGTCGCGCGGAGTATGCCTGCATGAGGTCGCCAGCCAGTATGCCCATCGAATAGCCGTCCGCGCTGATGTGATGGACGGTCACGGCCAACACCCACTCGGAACGAGACAGGGCGAAGAGTCGGGCGCGTATCGGAAGCTCGTCGCTGAGCATGAATCCAGTAGTCGCACAAGCCGTCACTCGTGCAGCGAGCTCATCATGGGATACGGGAATCGGTGTGAGCCGCGGCACCGCCCTCGGTGCCGGGATGATTTGCTGATAGGCGACACCGTCATGCTCGGGGTATCGGGTGCGCAATGGCTCGTGACGGCGCACCACGTCCCCGAGCGCTGCGCCAAGGGCGGCCACATCCAGTGACCCCGAAAGCCTCAGTGCCAGAGAGATGTTGTAGTCGGGTGATCGGGGGGCGAGGCGAGCAAGGAACCATAGACGTTGTTGAGCGGGAGAGAGCGGGATACGCGTAGGCCGGGGACGGACGGTCAGGGCTACCGGGGCCGTGCCCGGAGCTCGATCTGCGACGACCGCAGCGAGCGTGGACACGGTAGGGGCGTCGAACAGGGTGCGCACCGGCACGGTGGTTCCCAGTGCCGCACCGATTCGCGAGACGGCACGTGTGGCGGACAAAGAGGTACCGCCGAGAGAGAAGAAATTGTCGTCCCGCCCCACCAGTTCGGCACCGATCACCTGGGCGAACACCGTCGCCACTACCTGTTCGGTGGGCGTGCGGGGGGCGTGGAAACGGACCGCGGCGGGCTCAGGGTCGGGAAGGGCCGCGCGATCGAGTTTCCCGTTCCCGGTCAGCGGCACGGTGTCCACGACGACCACGGTCGTGGGAACGAGTGGCGTCGGCAGATACGCGGCCACGTATCGGATGATCTGCTCTGGATCAATGTTTGCATCTTGTGCCGGAACGACATAGGACACTAGTGCGTCAGCACCGTTGTGGAGCACGCGCAAATCAGTTGCGGCGAACTTCACGCTCGGATGCTCGAGGAGGGTCGCGTCGATTTCGCCGAGTTCGATCCGGACTCCGCGCAGTTCGACCTGCGCGTCGTTGCGATACAGGTACTCGATCGAGCCGTCAGGTCGCCGCCGCCCGACATCGCCGGTCCGGTAGATACGTTCGCCGGCCGCCCCGAATGGGCAAGCCACGAAACGTTCCCCCGTCAGCCCCGACTTGTGGTGGTAGCCTCGCGCAACACCCGGACCACGAATGTAGAGTTCGCCCGCAACACCCGGCGGAACAGGGTGCAGGCGCGAATCGAGCAACAGGATCGCGGAACCGCGCACCGGACGGCCGATCGTGACGACCTCGCCGGGCGCCATCGAATCACTGATGCTCGTAACTATGGTGGTTTCGGTCGGCCCGTAAGCGATGAACAATGAGATATGTTCCTGCGCGACCCAGTCGGCAACGAGGCGCGGGGGGCAGGGTTCGCCGCCGACGACGACTAGTAGTGCGTGCAGTCCGGCCGGGTCGATCGTGGACAGTACCGTCGGGGTGGTGAACATGTGGCTAACCCGTTCGGCTACGAGTACATCTGCGAGTTGATCGTGGCCGTAGACCGTCGGTGGCGTAAGCACCGCGCAGGCACCCGCGCCGAGCGCCATGAGCAGTTCGAGCATCGTCCCGTCGAAACTGGGGGACGATGCGAGCAATATGCGTGAGGACGCCGTCACAGAGTATCGCTCACGCTGCTCTGTAGTGAGATTGGCGAGACCTGCGTGTGTCGCCACGACACCCTTGGGCCTGCCGGTCGAACCCGACGTGTAGATCACGTACGCCGGATTCTGGGTGTGCAGTCGTTGCACACGATCGGAATCGGTTATCTCCGCCGACGAGTAGCCGCGGCACTCGGTACGGAAGCCCGGGTCGTCGAGCATGATCCAGTCGACCGCGTTCGGCATCACCTCGCGATCCGCCTGAGTGGTCAGCCCGAGGACGGCGTCGGAGTCTTCGAGAAGGTACGCGATGCGGGGTACAGGGTAGTGGGGATCTACGGGCACGAACGCAGCCCCGGTCTTTGTGACGGCCCATATCGAGAGGACCGACAGTATCGAACGAGGTAGGCCCAGGGCCACAACCGATTCCGGGCCGATTCCACGCTGAATCAGTGCGCGAGCAAGTTGATTTGACTCGAAGTCGAGTTCGCGGTAGGTGACAGACCGGCCCTCCGCTCTCAACGCCAACGCGTCCGGGTCTCGTCGGACGGCCTCCGACAACAACTCGGGCAGCGTTCGTGGTGGCAGTGACGGTGGACCTGGGTGCCCGACCTCGACCTCTCGCTCTTCACGGCCGAGCAGCTCTATGTCACCGATCACTGCGGCGGGATCTTCGAATACGGCCGCGAGGATTCGCTGGAACCGATCCGCGAAGCCAGTCACCGTCACCTCGTCGAAAAGGTCGGTGGCGTAGGTGAAGACGCAGGACAGTGTGCCTGGGTCACCCGCAGAGTCGAAGGACTCGGTCACCGTCAACTGAAGGTCGAACTTCGATGTGCGGGTGGCGACCTCGACGATTCTTGCGGACACGTCCGGAAAGTCGATCGCGATCGGGACCGGGTTGTGGAAAGCCAGCGCCAGCTGGAACAGTGGGTTGTGGCTGCGGGAACGAGTTGGCGAAAGCGCCTCCACCACATCCTCGAAGGCAACGTCAGCATGGGAGTACGAGGCGAGGTCGACGTTGCGTACGTGGGCGACGACCTCGGTGAAGGATGTATGCAGAGGGGTGTCGGTTCGCAGCACGAGAGTGTTGACGAACATGCCTACGAGATCGTCGAGCTTTCGCGGTCCACGTCCGGAAATCGGAGTGCCGACGGCGATGTCGTGGACACCGCTGAGCCTGGTTGCAAGAACCGCCAGTGCCGCATGCACCACCATGAACGGAGTTGCGTCGAGTGAAAGTGCGAGTTCACGAATCCGTTGGTGGCTGTACGCGTCTAGCGTGAATATCACGTCGGCGCCGCGGTGGGTCGCAACAGGAGGGCGGGTGCGGTCGAAGGGAAGCGGCAACACTTCGGGTAGGCCGGACAGAGCCTGCGTCCAATACGAGAGCGCCGCGCCTCCCTGTCGACCGGGTAGTTCTTGCTGCCACCGTGCGTAGTCGGCATATCGAACGGGCAGCGGAGCCCAGGCAGGCGTGGTACCGGCTGTCCGAGATTTGTATGCTGCCAGAATATCTCGCACAAGAGGACTGAGCGAGAAACCATCGACACAGATGTGATGCATGACCACGACCAGTACCCACTCGCCCTCACCGATTGCGAGGAGCGCCGTGACGATCGGGGGTTCGACGGTGAGGTCGAATTCCGTCGAATGCAGTTCGTGTACCAGTCCTGCGGGGTCCACCGTCTTCCTGATCCGGCACGGCGGTACAGCAGACGCGGGAAGAATGTGTTGGTACGGAATCCCGTCACACTCGGGATAAACGGTGCGCAGGGGTTCGTGACGCTCGATCACGTCATTCACCGCCGCGCACAGCGCCAATTCGTCGAGTGCACCCTTCAGGGACAACACGACCGGAATGTTGTCAACGGTCGCGTAGCCGTCGAGGCGGTTCAGGAACCACAGTTGCCGTTGTGCTGACGACAGTGGAACGTAGGCGGCCGGAGCGCGAGCCACGAGAGGTATCGATTCTGTGCCGCGTCCTCGCACGGCGAGGTACTCGGACAGACCCGCCACGGTGGGATGATCGAAAAGCTCGCGAATCCCGAGTGAGACCCCCAACGCTGATCCGAGACGGGCGACAGCCTGCGAGGCGGTCAAAGAGTTGCCCCCCGCCGCGAAGAAGTTCACGTCTCTACCTACGTGGGGTGTGCCGGTTACCTCGGCGAATACGAATGCGATGACGTCCTCGACTGGGCGAATGACAGAACCGGTTTCACCTCGCAATGGGGGCGGTTCCGGTAGGGATGCGCGGTCGAGCTTCCCGCTGCTCGTGAGGGGCAGAGCGGCGAGGTGGACGATTACCGAGGGAATCATATAGGCCGGAAGCACGTCCGCGAGCCGCTCGGTGATCTCCTCGGCATCAACAGTCAGACCATCGGCGGGAACTATGTAGGCGATCAGTCGCTCTCCCGTCCGTAGATCTCGATTGACCTTCACCGCAGCCTCTCTCACCGCGGGGTCGGACTTCAGCGCCGTCTCGATTTCGCCGGGTTCGATTCGCTGGCCGCGACTCTTGATCTGAAAGTCGACCCGTCCGATGTAGTGGAGTCGGCCCTCGTCGTCCCACCGCACCGAGTCGCCGGTGCGATACATTCGCCCGCCCTTTCCGC
Source organism: Rhodococcus sp. WMMA185 (assembly GCF_001767395.1). NCBI lineage: Bacteria > Bacillati > Actinomycetota > Actinomycetes > Mycobacteriales > Nocardiaceae > Rhodococcus > Rhodococcus sp. WMMA185. Next base: position 42,285 of record NZ_CP017014.1, read on the forward strand.
CGAAGGGATCGGCGACGAAACTGACCGCAGTGAGGTCCGATCGCCCGGAGTAGCATCGCGCCACATATGCACTGGCGAGATACAACTCGCCTGTGACCCCAGCGGGCACTGGGCGTAATCGGGTGTCGAGAACATACGTACGTATGTTGTCGACGGGTCTACCTATGGGGACGGCGTCGCCGAGGTCCGCGGCGCCGAACGTCTCCGCGGTCGATGCGGCAACCTCGCACGGCCCGTACCAGTTGTGGAGGTCCGCGTGGCTGATGTCGCGGAATCCGGCTGCCGTCGCCGTGGTCAGAAGCTCCCCCGCCGAGATCACACGGCGCAGCGTTGCCGGCGTGCCCCGCCCACATTGCTCGATATACGCGTCGAGCAGGGACGGCACGACATGAAGTGTTGTGATCGCCTCTTGCTCGACGATGCTTGCGAGACAGCGGGGATCGCGATGATCATCGGGTTCGGCGACCACTACCTTCGACCCGGTCTCCAACGGCCAGAACAGTTCCCATGCAGAGATATCGAATGTCAGCGGTGTCTTGTGGAGCACCACGTCGGAGGAGTCGAGCGGGATCTGCTTCTGGGCCCAGCGAAACTGGTTCACCATCATTTCGTGGGTCACCGTGACGCACTTGGGTCTTCCGGTGGATCCGGACGTGAATAGAACGTACGCGGCATTCGCGGGACGCAACGGCGAGCGTCTGTCGGCATCGGTGATGGGATCCGATTCGAAGCCGGCCACGTCCAGAGCGTCGAGGTCCACGATGGGCACACCCTCGGGCGTGGTTCGTTGCTCGGCGCCGGACACCAGGAGCAGCGCAGGATGGACGGTGTCGACCACCTGGGAGGTGCGGCCGAGAGGATGCTCGGCATCGACAGGAAGATAAGCGCCACCCGCCTTCATTACCGCGTACAGCGCAACGAGAAGGGGCAAGGATCGGGGAATCGACACACCGACAACGGTTTCCGGTCCGACACCTTTCGTTACCAGGTACCGCGCAAGCCGGTTGACCCGCGAATCGAACTCGGCATACGTGAGTCGTTCCGTACCCGATACCACTGCGGTGGCCGTGGGCGTGCGGCGCACTTGGGCGGAGTACAGATCGGGCAGGGTATCGTGGGGAACCGGCGTATCTGTCGCATTCCACGCACGCAGGACTCGTTCCCGTTCCTCGGCGCCGAGCAGGTCGAGAGCACCGATCGGAGTGTGCGGATCCCGCCCGATGCCTTCGAGTATGCACCCCATGCGCGAGAGCAGTGCGGCCCCGTTGTACTCGCCCGTCCGGTATTTGGCGGTGAGCCGAAGCGTTTCATAGTTTTGCGCCGAGAGCGTCACGGAGTAGTGCGAGGCATCATGTGCACGGACTCCTTTCAGTACGAGTCCGTCCGCCGCGACAGTCGACCCGATCCGGCCGACGGGGTAGGACTCGAACGCGACCAAGGTGTCGAAGAGCGGTGCCACACCGACTGCCTTCTGGATCTCTGTGAGACCCAGATAGTGGTGATCGAGGAGTTCGACGTGGTGAGCCTGCAGTCGGGTGAGCAGTGTCGCCGCGTCGACATCGAGGTCGAGCGGAATCCGGACAGGGACGGTATTGACGAACAGCCCGACCGCCGATTCGACGCCGGTGAGTTCCGCCGGTCGGCCGGAGACGGTTGCGCCGATGACGACTTCGTCCCTTCCGGTCGCGTGTCCGAGTACGATTCCCCAGGCCAACTGGACGAGGGTGCTCAGCGTGACTCCGAGATCTGCCGCGTGTGCGGCCAGCGTCCGGGTGGTCTCCGCATTCAGTTCCAATTCGGCCTCGGATATGTGCCCGGTGTTCTGTGTCGGTGGCACGGGTGCGGTGATACCGTCGAGTGCCTCAGCCCAAACCCTCGCCGACTCGGCCGTGTCCCTTGTCGAGAGCCACACCAGGAAGTCGCGGTACGGGCTCGACGAGGGCGACTCCCTCGGTGCTCGACCGCCCCGATACACGGTGAACATTTCGCGCACCAGAACCGGAATCGACCAGCCGTCCAGCGCGAGATGATGGCTCGTGATTGCGAGTTCGACGCGACCTCGATCACACGTGAGCAGTGTGAATCGAAGCAGTGGGGGAGCGGCGAGGTCGAAGGCGGTGGTGCGGTCCTCGAGCAGAATCTGCTCGGCGGCGGCATCCGCATCGGGGCCAGACAAGTCCTCGTGTCGCCATCGAAGAGGTGGGTCGTCGAGTACGAGTTGAACCGGGACGCCCCGACGGTCACGTACGAACGCGGTTCGCAGATTCGCGTGCGCTGCAAGGACGGCCGAGCAACTGCGGCGCAGGCGCTCGGGATCGACCTTCCCCGACAGGCTCAGGATCACCTGAATCACATACGGATCGGGATCGTTACCGGTGAGCGCTGCGTGGTAGAGGAGACCTGCTTGCAACGGAGTCAACGGCCACACTTCGAGCAGGTCGGAGTGGCGCCTTTCCCACTTCTCGATGTCGCGCCGGTCGACGGAGACGAGCGGTAGATCCGACGGGCTCAGCCCACCCGGGGGTGGACTCAGAGTCCGCTTCGTGAGAGCGGTCAGCGCTTGCACCCACAGATCAGCCAGATCGCGTACGTCCTCGCCGGAGATTGCGTCGGCGGCGAACGCGAACGTTGTGTCAAGGGCGCCGGCCGACGCGAATGCGGTGACGTCGATCAGCGCGGTCACGGGCATCGACGGGTCGGTCCACGAGAAGACAGCAAGGTCGTCCAGCACGGGGCGCCAGTCACCGTCCGTAACAGCGGCATCGAGTCGTCCGAGATAGTTGAAGCTGATCTGTCCGTCCGGACGCTCCCGCAACTCCTTCGCGGTGTCATCACCGAGATACCGCAACAGCCCGTATCCGATTCCCTTGTCGGGCACGGCGTTCAGTTGCTCCTTGACCGAGCTGATCGCGCTGCTCGCGGCGGGTCCGCCAGCGAATGCTTCGGCCAGATCGATTCCTGACAGCTCCAGTCGCGCGGGGAACATACTGGTGAACCACCCGAGTGTGCGTGAGAGATCTGCGCCGGGCAGAAGCGATTCCTCCCGGCCGTGCCCCTCGATTCGGATCAGGGGCGCGGTCGTGGGCCGACCTCGACGTCGCTGCCACTCCGTCAGCGCAAGGGCAAGGGCGGTGAGCAGAACGTCGTCGATCTCGCAGTGGAGTGACCTCGGGACATCTATGAGCAATGAGTGTGTGACCGTTGCAGGAAGATTCACGGCAACACGGTCGACGGTGGAGTTGGTGTCGCGCTCGGTATGGAGCGGTCGGGTGCCGAGAGGGGGCTCGTCTGCACCGACAACCTCGCGCCAGAATGTCAACTCGGACCGTCGGTTCGGCCGCTGAGCCTCTTCGATCAGCCCGTATGACCACCGTCGCAGTGAGGTCCCGACTGCGGCAAGCGTGATGGGATACGACCGAGCCCCTACCTGAGCCCCGGCTTCCGCGAGATCACCGATCAGGATTCGCCACGAGACGCCGTCGATCACCAGGTGATGCGCGACGAGCAGAAGCCGTCCGCGCCGGGAGGTATCCGACGCCCCGGCGTCCAGCCAGACGCACTGCAACATCACGCCCGCAACGGGATCCAGCCGTCGTGCAGCTGCTTCGAGTTCATGTCGAACACGGCCGTCCAATTCCTCATCGCCGATCTGTGCGTTGACGGGAACTCGGAGAATGAGATCGGCGGCCGCCGGGCCGGATGCACTCGCGCTGAGGAATGCCCTGCCATCCGAGTGTCGAAACAGATGTGTGCGCAGAGCGTCGTGGCGTTCGAGTACCGCTGTGACCACCTCGCACAGTCCGGTCGCATCGATTCCAGGTGGCAACTCCACCTGTACGGCCTGCGCGTAGCGATCGATGTCGGGGAGATTGTCCAGCAGAAAGGCCGCCGCCGGAGTCAGCGGGATGTCTCCGATCCCGCCCCCGGGAAGTTCCTCGAGGAGGGGGGTGTCGATCGCGTCATCGGCGATGCCGGAGAGGCGGGAGACGGTGCGTTGCTCGAACACGTCACGGGGGGTGAACGAGATCCCCACAGTCCGTGCGCGGGACGCTACCTGAATCGCCATGATGCTGTCGCCGCCGAGTGCGAAGAACGAATCGTCTACCCCGAAGTCACCGGATCCGAGAACTTCGGCGTAGATGTCGTGCAGGATGCGTTCGCGTTCGTTACCCGGTGATCTCCGTTTCGACGATCGGAAGTCGTTGTCGAGAAGAGCATTACGATCGAGCTTTCCGGACGGTGTCAGGGGGACTTCCGGGAGGGGGGTCACCGAGGCGGGGACCAGATACGAGGGCAGTTCGGCGCCGAGGAATGCAAGCAACTCCTCCTCGTCGACGTGATCGGTTCCGACCACGTAAGACGCCAGCTGGGAGTAGGCACCTTGCGACCTGACTACGGTGACCGCGAAGCGGACCGACGGATGTCGGCACAGGGTGGCGTCGATCTCGCCGGGTTCGACGCGCACACCGCGAAGGTTCACCTGATCGTCACTGCGCCCGAGGTAGTCGAGTTGATGGTCGGGCGTCCATCGGACGGTGTCTCCGGTGCGATACATGCGGCTGCCCGAAGGTCCGTACGGATCGGCGATGAACCGAGCCGAGGTGTCCGCTACTCGGCCGTGATATCCCCGGGCAAGTGAGGCTCCCGCGATGTAGAGTTCACCGACCACACCGACGGGAACGGGGCGCAGCCGGTGGTCGAGTACTACCGCTCGCGTTCCCCGAATCGGCCGGCCGATGGTGACCGGCTTCGACGCATCCAGGGGATTGCTGAGGGTTGCCATCACGGTGCTTTCGGCAGGACCGTACGCGTCGATGACATTGCACTGGGAAGTCCATCGAGACAACAGGTCTCGCGGACAGGATTCACCGCCGACGACCAGTGTGCGCAGGCCCTCGACGTCGCTCGGCTCGATCGAGGTCAGTACGGACGGGGTGATGAACGCGTGTGTGACGCGCTCGGTGGTCACCAGCTGGGCCAGCGGCGATCCGCCGTAGACCGTGGGCGGGGCGATCACGAGGGTGGCACCGGAACCGAAGGCCATCAACATCTCGAAGACGGAAGCGTCGAAACTGGGCGACGCGGCATGCAGAACCCTGGACACTCCATCGATGCCGAATCGGGCGCGCTGTTCGGCAACGAGGTTGGCAATCCCGCGATGCGTGACCGCGACTCCCTTCGGAACGCCCATCGATCCGGATGTGTAAATCAGATAGGCGATCTGGTCGAGTCGCGGTGTACAGCGTGAAGGATGGGAAGTAGTCGATCCGCTCGCCGGCAGCCAGTCGACGGTGGCCGGTAGGTTCGGCAAGAACTCTTCGGTGGTCAACCCGACCGAAGCGCCGGATCCGTCGAGCATGTGCCGCACGCGAGGCCTCGGGTAGCTCGGATCCACGGGCAAGAACGCCGCCCCTGATTTCGCCACCGCCCAGACCGAGCAGACGTAGTCGACCGATCGTCCGAATGCCAGCGCCACAATGTCGTCCGTCCCCACCCCGGCGCTGATCAGAGTCGTAGCCAACAGGTCCGACCGTTCGTCGAGTTCGCGGTACGTAATCTCCTGGCCCGTGCAGACGACCGCGACAGAATCCGGATTCTGCATTGCGGACCGGCGCAACAGTTCGGCGAGGGTGACGCCGGTGTGGCCGGGAGGGCCGGTGGAGGGAACCAGCGCCGCCGCTTCTTCGGTCGTGAGGACAGGTAGGTCGCCGATCGGGTGGGCCGAATCGGCTCGGAGGAACTGACGGAGGTATCGCAGGAATCGAAAGTGATGGTGTTCGAGCTGCTCTTGCGAATAGAGGCGCGGGTTCGCCTTGAAGTCGAGGTGTATGGGTTCGCTGGGTCCCTGGCGGTAGAGATTGACCAGAAGGTCCTCGATCGGTCCCGAAGAGAGCACGTGTACGTGTGTCGTCAAAGAGCCGAGCTCGAGATCCTCGGGGGAGAGCATGATGTTGACCACGGGGCCGAACAGCCGGGGTTCGGTGGGCGAATCTCTCCGGTCCGCTCGGATGTCCTCGTGACGGTAGAGCTGATGTCGCAAGGCCCCGGACATCGCAAGCCGTGTGCGGGACACGAGATCGCCTACGCTCGATGTGCCCGAGGCCGCGATCCGCAATGGGACCATGTTGGCGACCATGCCGCTCGACATACGCAGCGCCGCTGTTGTGCGCCCCGAGACGGGGAGGCTCAGCGTGACGTCGTCCTCGCCGGTCATTCTCGCCAGATACCCGGCCACCGCAGACACCATGACTGTAGCCGCGTTGACGTCATGAGCCGAGGCGCACTTGTCGAACTGGTCGGCGATGTCATCGGGCAACAGTCCGCTGACGTCCCGGGAACCGGCCGCGGCGGGGGCACTGCCGCGCGCCAGCGTGCACGAATGACCGACCCCGCGCATAGTTTCGGTCCAGTACTTCCGGTCGGCTTCCCGGCGCGCCGAGCGGCTGTACCCGATCTCGAGTTCGTGGATGTCTCGAACGCCCAGTGGGCTGTTGACCGGCGGAGACCGTCCGTGCATCCCGGCCGTGTAGATCTCGGCGCTCCGGCGAAGCGCGCTGATGGAGCCGAAACCGTCCAGGGCGATGTGGTGGGCCCGCGAATACCAGAAGTAGTGTTCGCGCCCGACGTGCAACAGGCAGGAGATTGTCAGCCGATCGCGCTGGACGTCGATCGGGGCAGTGGTCTCGGCGAGCATCCAGGCGTGCGCCGATGCCTCGGGATCGGATTCTGCGCGGAAGTCCAGGTACTCGAGCTTCAGTTCGAGGTTCGGGTCAACCCATTGCAGTGGTTGGGAGTCGACCTCGACTATGCGCAGTGAGAACGAATCGAATTCCGATGCAGCTCGGGTACACGCCGACGCCAGCAACCGTCGGTCCAGGGCGCCGTGGATCTCGACGTACTGGGCGACCGAGACCGGCACCGTCGGGTCGACCTGTTGGGCCAGCCACATACCCCGCTGAGCAGGGGAGAGGGGAAATGCGTCGGGATGGTTCGAGGTCACTGAGCTCATTGGTCGGCTTCTCTCACGGATTCTCCCCGACGATGTCGCCTGCCGGGGACATGACTCCTGTCCAGAGTCTGCCCGAGGTTTCTAGGAGAAAACTTAGAAGCGTCCAGAGACTGATACTACCGGGGTTCGGCCCTCGGCTCAGGCAACCTCGTCTTCACTTCCCGGGGCCACTCTTCGCAGCCCGCGATAGGCACCCTCGGCCGTCTGCCGCCCTGCGACCACCGCCTCGACCTCGGCGGCGATGGGCATGTCCACGTTGTAATCGCGGGCCAGTTCCATCACCGTAGGGGCAGTCTTGACACCCTCGGCGACCTGGCCGAGGGCGTCAAGCGCTTCGTCCACCGTCGAGCCGCGGGCGATGGCCTCACCGACTCGCCGGTTGCGTGAACTCGGGCTCATGCAAGTAGCGATCAGGTCGCCGACCCCGGTGAGTCCGGCGAACGTCCGTGGATTCGCACCCATCGCTTCGCCCAGTCGGGTCATCTCGGCCAGTCCACGAGCGAGCACCATCGCCCGGGTGTTGTCACCGACCCCCAGTCCGTCGGCCATTCCGGATGCGATGGCGACGATATTCTTGAGTACTCCACCGAGTTCGCAACCGAGCACGTCTGTGTTGCGGTAGACGCGGAACACCACGGATGCGAACAACGGCTGCAGCGCGGTAGCAACCCGGACATCTTGGGTGGCGACGACAGAAGCCGCCGCATACCCATCGACGATCTCCCGCGCGATGTTGGGGCCGGCGAGCAATCCGACCGGATGGCCGGGCAGGCACTCTGCGATCACCTCGGTGGGCCGCAATCGGGTGCCCGGCTCGAGTCCTTTGGCCAAGGACAGCACCGGCACCCACGCGCGCACTTCGTTGGCGATCTGGCCGAGTGTGCTCCGGATCGAGTGCGAAGGCACGCCGACCACCAGGACATCGGCTTCCCGCGCCGCCTCGACCAGATCGGACGTCGCGCGAATGGTGGGGGCAAGCGCGCGGTCGCCGAGGTAGCGAGAGTTGCGGTGCTCGGTGTTGATCTCGTCGGCAATCTCGTGTCGACGTGCCCACAGCAGGGTCGGAGTGTTGTGGGCGGCGAGACTTGCGACCGTCGTGCCCCACGAACCGGCCCCGAGAATGACAACGCGTACCGGCCGGGACATCAGCGATCACCACCAGATCTGTTGTTGTGCATAACGACAAGCCTTGCATCTGAAGCCGTTCGACGACGGTGAATCGGCAACTCCCATCTCTCCTGCCGCCTCGCGCGCTACGGCTGTGCGTTTGGCGCTAGGGTCGAGCGATGGAGACGTTGAGAACCCCTGACCAATGCTTCGCCGACCTTCCCGGTTTCCCATGGAGTCCTCACTATGCGGACACGTCGGACGGCCTGCGGATGGCCTATATCGACGAGGGCCCGAAGGACGGTCCGGTTGTGCTCTTGCTGCACGGAGAACCGAGCTGGTCATATCTGTACCGCCACATGATCCCGGTCCTGGTCGATGCCGGCATGCGCGTGATCGCCCCGGACCTGATCGGGTTCGGTCGCAGCGACAAGCCCACCGAAGTATCCGACTACACCTATGCGCGCCACGTCGAGTGGATGCGGTCGTTCCTGTTCGATGCGCTCGATCTGAATGACATCACCCTGTTCTGCCAGGATTGGGGAGGGTTGATCGGTCTGCGACTGGTCGGTGAGCACCCTGAGCGTTTCGCCCGCGTCTGCGCATCCAATACCGGGCTTCCGGACGGCACCCGGAAGCTCCCTGAGGCATGGCAGATGTTCCGCAACTTCGTCGCGAGCACTCCCGACCTGCCGATCGGCCGTCTGGTGTCCGGCGGGTGCACGGAGCCGCTGACCGAGGAGGAAATCGCCGCGTACGAGGCCCCGTTCCCCGACTCCTCGTACAAGGCCGGTGCCCGAGCGTTCCCCGACCTCATTCCGCAGGACGAGGACAATGTTGCCACTCCGGACAACCGGGCGGCATGGGTCGGACTGGCGAAGTTCGACAAGCCGTTCCTGTGCCTGTTCTCCGACAAGGATCCCATCACCGCCGGGGGCGAACGGGCCCTCATCCACAAGATCGACGGCGCCGCAGGACAACCGCACCAGACCGTCGAGGGCGGCGGTCATTTCGTGCAGGAGGATCGCGGCGACGTTCTCGCGGAGGCGCTGATCGCCTGGATGCAGTAAGCCGCGATACGCCATGAATCTCCCAAACGCCGGTATCGTCGGATGAGAGGCAGCTGATCTGCGAAGACGTCGAGTCGAGAGGGATCGAAGTCCACATATGAACGAGACTGCGGGCCCCACCAAGCTGGAACGGGTGGTCATTCGGTTTGCCGGAGATTCGGGCGACGGCATGCAGTTGACCGGCGACCGATTCACATCTGAAGCGGCGGCATTCGGCAACGACCTCGCTACCGCGCCCAACTTCCCCGCGGAGATTCGGGCCCCGCGAGGCACGCTCCCCGGTGTCTCGTCGTTCCAGATCCAGATCGCGGACTACGACATCCTGACCGCCGGCGACCGCCCGGACGTACTGGTTGCCATGAATCCGGCAGCCCTGAAGGCGAACGTCGGTGATCTGCCGCGTGGCGGCACGATCATCGTGAACACGGACGAATTCACCAAGAGGAACCTGTCGAAGGTCGGCTATGCTTCGAATCCCCTCGACGACGACTCCCTCGCGGACTTCGTGGTTCATCAGGTGGCGATGGGGACGTTGACGGCCGGGGCGGTGGAACCCGTAGGTCTGAGTCGGAAGGACGGCGACCGGGCGAAGAACATGTTTTCGCTGGGCTTGCTGTCATGGATGTACAACCGCCCCACCGAAGGCATCGAGCAGTTCCTACGGTCGAAGTTCGCCGCGACACCGCAGATAGCCGAGGGCAATCTTCTTGCGTTCAGGGCGGGGTGGAACTACGGGGAGACGACCGAGAGTCTCGCGACCACGTACGAGGTGTCGGCCGCAAAGCTGCCGCCGGGCACCTACCGCCAGGTCACGGGCAATACGGCCCTGGCATACGGGGTGGTGGCTGCGGGCCAACTGGCCTCGCAGGACGTCTTTCTCGGTACGTATCCGATCACCCCCGCATCGGACATCCTGCACGAACTGAGCAAGCATCGGAATCTCGGCGTCACCACCTTCCAGGCGGAGGACGAGATCGCAGGAATCGGTGCAGCGTTGGGAGCGTCAATCGGCGGCGCCCTCGGCGTGACAAGTACGTCCGGTCCGGGGCTGGCCCTCCAGACCGAATCGATCGGACTGGCCGTAATGACGGAGATCCCGTTGCTGGTGATCGACGTCCAGCGCGGAGGGCCGTCGACCGGGCTCCCGACGAAGACCGAACAGTCAGACCTGCTGCAGGCAATGTACGGACGCAACGGTGAATCGCCGGTCGCGGTGATTGCACCCCGATCACCGGCAGACTGTTTCGACGCCGCAGTCGAGGCCGCACGGATTGCCATCACCTACCGCACGCCCGTGCTGTTGCTGTCGGACGGCGCGATCGCGAACGGCAGTGAACCGTGGGCGATTCCGAAGGTGTCCGAGTTGGATCGGATCGATCCGGGGTTTGAGGTGGAGTCCTCGGCGGGGGAGGGGTTCGCCCCGTATGCCCGTGACCGGGACACACTCGCGCGTTCGATGGCGATACCGGGAACACCCGGGCTCGAGCACCGGATAGGCGGTCTCGAGAAGTCGGACGGCAGCGGGGACATCTCCTACGACCCTGCCAATCATGACCTCATGGTGCGGTTGCGCCAGGCGAAGATCAAGGGAATCACCGTTCCCGATGTGGTTGTCGACGACCCTTCAGGAGAGGCAGACCTCTTGCTCGTCGGGTGGGGCAGTTCGTACGGGCCGATCGGCGAGGCGTGCCGGCGAGCCCGCCGCGAGGGCAAGAAGGTTGCCCACGTGCAGGTGCGCAATCTCAACCCTCTCCCCTCGAATCTCGGTGACGTGCTTCGGAATTACGGAACCGTTGTTGCGCCGGAGATGAACTTGGGTCAGCTCGCGACCATTCTCCGCTCGAAGTACCTGGTGGATGTGCAATCGGTGACGAAGGTGCAGGGCCTGGCCTTCCTCTCCGACGAACTGCACGAGGTGATCGCCGCAGCTTTGGCGGGCACCCTGAGCTGCAGCGAGCTCGCGAAGACTTCCGAAGCGCTTGCCTCGGCAACCTACCGAACGACCGCACCAGAGCAGGGGGAATAAGCGTGACACGCATGATCGGTAGGGTCGGCAAGGATCTGGGGCTGAGTGCCAGTGCGAGGGTGCCCAAGGCCCACGAACCTCAGAAAGCAAAGGATTTCGCCACGGAGCAGGAAGTCCGCTGGTGTCCGGGGTGTGGCGACTACGTCATCCTCGCAACAATCCGAAGCTTTCTGCCGGAGTTGGGACTTCGCCGCGAAAACATGATGTTCGTTTCCGGCATCGGATGTTCGAGCAGATTCCCGTACTACCTCGACACTTACGGTCTGCACTCGATTCACGGTCGCGCACCCGCGATTGCGACGGGTCTGGCCGTAACTCGACCGGACCTGTCGGTATGGGTGGTCACCGGCGACGGTGATGCGCTGTCGATCGGCGGGAACCACCTCATCCACGCCCTGCGTCGGAATGTCAATATGACGATCCTGCTGTTCAACAACAGGATCTACGGCCTCACCAAGGGGCAGTATTCGCCGACGTCGGAGGTGGGCACAGTCACGAAGTCGACCCCGCTGGGGTCGGTGGATCATCCGTTCAACACCCTGTCACTAGCGCTGGGCGCCGAAGCGACCTTCGCGGCACGTGCGGTGGACACCGATCGCAAAGGTCTGACCGACGTTCTGCGCCAGGCGGCGGAGCACCGAGGCACCTCGTTCGTGGAGATCTACCAGGATTGCCCCATCTTCAACGACGGTTCCTTCGATGTTCTGCGCAAGGAGGGTTCGGAGCAACGATTGATTCCGCTGACCCACGGTGAGCCGATCGTGTTCGGGGGCGTCGGCGAATATTGCGTTGTCCGATCCGGATTCGGTCTCCGTGTGGTCCCGACGGCCCAGGTAGACAGCGATGAGATCGTCGTTCACGACGCCCACACCGACAATCCCGACTACGCCTACGCGCTGTCGCGGCTCTCGGATCAGGACCTCACCCATACCGTGACCGGCGTGTTCCGCAGCGTCGTGCGGGACACTTACGACGATATGGTGCGCCTGCAGAACGACCTTGCGCTCGAGGAAAATCCCGTCGACGACGGCTCGCTTCAACGACTCCTCACCGGTCGTGAGACGTGGACGGTGGAGTGAGTGGCGCGCCGATGAGGTTGAAAAACCTCGCGATTGACATGCCCGGACATCAGCTTACGTAGGAAAAGATGGTCGCCATGCCGGCGGCGAGGTGATAGTCATTGTGGCAGTGAGTGATCCACTGTCCCGGGTTGTTCGCTTCGATGTCGGTCGCAAGCGTCTGGCCGGGTAGCACGATGACGGTGTCCTTCCTGGGGCCCGATCCGTCTGCCCGGGAAACGGCGAAGGTGTGGCCATGCAGATGAATGGGGTGATACATCGCCGTCGTGTTGGTATAGACCAGCCGAGCTCGTTGGCCTTCTCGGACGGTCAAAGGGGTGTATTCGGGGTAGGCCTGATCGTTGATCATCCAGTTGTAGGGGTCCATGCTCCCGCCGAGTGTGGCCAGCAAGGTGGTGTCGGGTTCCCTGGTCGGCAGTCTTGCGCCTTCGGCGGCGTTGAGATCGGCGATGGTGAGCGGTTGGCCACGCAGTTCGTCGGGCGCCACCGTAGGGTTCGGCGGGCAGCCCGCGCCGGTGCGTACCAGAGCGAAGGCCTGCGCTCCTTTCCCCTCCGCTTTCGCGACCAGTGGAAAGACGCCGTCCCGCATGACTACGGTGGCGTCGTACCGTTCACCCATACCGATCAATACCGAATCGGTGTCAACCGGTTCGACGGGAAAGCCGTCTGTATGAGTGACCGTCATGCGGTGATCGCCGAGCGCGACCCGGAACGCGGTGTCGTCGCTGGCGTTGATGATACGAACCACTACGTGCTGCCCCGGCCTCGCCATGAAGGTTGTCGGGTCGACGGGTGGTTTGCCGTTCACGAGGTACATGGGGTAGACCACGTCCCCGGCGTCGCCACCGAGAGCGGGCGAAGTCATCTCGGGCGTCGCTTCAGTGGTCGAGCTACGAAGATCGTCGAATACCTGTGGCGGCGTGCGGCCGATCAGCCAGTCGGAGAGCACGACGACGAACTCGGCGTCCCAATCCGCCGGTGCTCCCGGGTCGTCGACGATCAGGGCCCCGTACAGTCCGCGGCCGCGCTGTAGATCGACGTGTGTGTGGTACCAGTAGGTACCCGGATCAGGCGGGATGAAGTCGTAGGTGAACTCTGAACCAGCCGGTATCGGGGGCTGCGTGACATCTGGCACCCCGTCCATGTAGTTGCGGATCGCGATGCCGTGCCAATGCACGGTGCTCTCGGCCGGAAGCCGGTTGCGGAACAGAACCCGAACCCTGTCTCCGACATTTACCCGCAGAATCGGCCCGGGTAGCTGGCCGTCGTACAGCCATGCGGCGCAGCGTGCCCCTCCGACGTCGACCTCTTCCGGGGCGGCACGGAGGTCGAATTCGACCCGTTTACCGAGCGGGAACTGTCGGGCCTTGGCCTCGGCGAACGCACGTGCCTGCGGTGAGTCGGGCTCGACGGCGGACGCTGTGCCGTCAGTGATGGAGCAGGCACCAGCGAAGCCGAGGAGCGCGACTCCGGCGCCGAGGCGCAGTGCCTGCCGTCTCGACAGTTGAACGTCGAGCTCCGGCCTTCTGGGCATCCTCGCTCCCTCCGCGCGATTGCCTAGGGTGCGAGAGAACCCGTCGGCGTGGCTAGGGCGTCTCTCTTGAGGTTACTCGTTCTTTGCTGGGTGCTCATGCACTGTTCGCTCAGGAGTTGAGCGACAGCGCTGATGCAGGCGACACCGAACTTCGGACAACGGCTTGTTCGGTGTACTCAGTGGCAAAGGGGCGAAGCAGCGACTAGGCGTTGAAGTTCCCTGTGCTCCGAAGAAATCGCGCTGCTCTAGTCCCCTGCGGATCGTTCGTATAAAGTGTGCGACATCACACCTTTCGGTTCGGAGGAACCGGAATGTCGATCAGGTATGGCATCGAAAATTCGCTCGCGCGTTGTGGATTGGTATACGAGTTCGACGTGGATGCTGCCGCTCTCGTCGGGCCTCCGAACGGTATCGAAGACATCACGGCGCTCTAGGGTGCAGGAGGTCTGAACATGTCTGGTCGTGTAGAAAGCAAGGTCGCATTCATCACCGGTGCCGCGCGGGGGCAGGGGCGTAGTCACGCGGTACGGCTGGCGGAAGAGGGCGCGGACATCATCGCGGTCGACATCTGCGAGAACATCGACACGGTTACGTCGTACTCGCTGGGTACCGATGAGGAGCTGCAAGAGACCGTGGCGCAGGTGGAGGCACTCGGCAGGCGAATCGTGGCCGTCAAGGCCGACGTGCGCGACCTGGCCGGTCTCCAGAAGGCCTTCGATTCGGGCATCGAGCAGTTCGGCCATGTCGACATCGTCGTCGCCAACGCCGGCATCGCCACCTTCGGGCAGTCGTGGGAGCTCACCACGGAGCAGTGGCAGGACATGATCGACGTCAATCTGACCGGTGTGTTCAACACGGCCAAGGTCTCGGTCCCGAGCATGATCGCCGCCGGTCGTGGTGGGTCCATCCTGTTCACCAGTTCGACCGCCGGGTTGAAAGGGCTGGAAGGGATGGGGCACTACGCGGCCGCCAAACACGCAGTAGTCGGTCTGATGCGGACCATGGCCAAGGAACTGGGGCAGTACAACATTCGGGTGAACACCATCCATCCCGGCAGTGTGGACACGGCGATGTTCCAGAATCTGGGCGTGTACTCGGCGTTCTTGCCGGACGAACCCGAGCCGTCTCAGGACAAGGCGATACCGGAATTCATGTCGCACAACACGCTGCCCGTGCCGTGGATGGATCCGGCCGACATCAGCAATGCCGTGCTGTTCCTGTGCAGCGACGAGGCGCGGTACGTCACCGGGGTCACCTTCCCTGTCGATGCTGGTGCGTGCGTGAAATGACTCGTAAATCCTAATCCACACAACATCTTCAGGAGGTTTGCCGACATGTCAGGTCGTGTCGAGGGCAAGGTTGCATTCATCACCGGTGCCGCGCGGGGGCAGGGGCGAAGTCATGCGGTACGGCTGGCGGGGGAGGGTGCGGACATCATCGCGGTCGACATCTGCGGGAACATCGACACGGTTACGCCGCTCTACCCGCTTGCAACCGATCAGGAGTTCCAGGAGACCGTGGCGCAGGTGGAGGCACTCGGCAGGAAAATCGTGGCCGTCAAGGCCGACGTGCGCGACCTGGCCGGTCTCCAGAAGGCCTTCGATTCGGGCATCGAGCAGTTCGGCCATGTCGACATCGTCGTCGCCAACGCCGGCATCATCTCCTTCGGGCGATCGTGGGAGCTCACCACCGAGCAGTGGCAGGACATGATCGACGTGAATCTGACCGGCGTGTTCAACACGGCCAAGGTCGCGGTCCCGAGCATGATCGACGCCGGCCGTGGTGGGTCCATCCTGTTCACCAGTTCGACCGCCGGGCTCAAGGGGATGCCAACGGCCGGGCACTACGCGGCCGCCAAACACGCAGTGGTCGGCTTGATGCGGACCATGGCCAAGGAGTTGGGGCAGTACAACATTCGGGTGAACACCATCAATCCCGGCAGTACCGACACCCTCATGATCCAGAATCCGGGCATGTACGAGATGATGTCGCCCGACGATCCCGAACCGTCCCAGGACACGGCTGTACCGGGATTCGCGTCGCTCAACATGCTGCCCGTGCCGTGGATCGATCCGGCCGACGTCAGCAATGCCGTACTGTTTCTCGGCAGCGACGAGGCGCGGTACGTCACCGGGGTCACCTTCACCGTCGATGCCGGGCTGTGCGTGAAGTAGTCGGCAAACTCGTTCTGGGAGCAAGCTACCGACTTGGTGACCGACACCGCGGCTGGCGGAAACCTATTTCTGCTGCGCGAGTCGCTGATCGACAGCGCGGACGCTGAGGACATTGTCGAGTGCCATAGTGGCGCTGCCGACTAGTCCGGACAGTTCCCCGTGTGTCCAGGGGAGAATCTGAAGCTGTTGGGTAGCAATGGATATCGCTTTTCCATAGAGCGTTTCGCGGATTCCGGCTACCAGCGTGTCATAGGCCTGTGCCATATCGCCGCCGACGATAACGACCTCTGGGTTGAGGAGATTGACCGCTGCTGACAGGACTTCTCCGATGCGACGCCCGCTCTCGCGGATCATCCGCCGGGCCTCCGCGTCGCCCGCGAGAGCAAGCGTGATCAGGTCCCGGATGTGGGTGATCTCGCGTCCCTGTTCCTGGAGATTTCGTACCAGTGCCCATCCGCCGGCCACTGCTTCCACACATCCGATGTCGCCGCAACGACATGTCATCCCTTGTGCAGCCGCGATTTTGGTGTGTCCGATCTCCCCGGCGGCGCCGAGGGCGCCGCGTTGGAGAACGCCACCGGATACCAGGCCCGCTCCGAGACCGGTGGACGCCTTGATCAGCAGCATGTCGGCGAAGTCGCGGCGGTCTCCTCGCCTCTCGGCCAGGACCATGACGTTTGCGTCGTTGTCGACGAGGATCGGCGCGTCGGTTACCTCGGCGAGGAACGGATGGAGTGGGACGCCGTCCCAGCCCGACATCATAGGAGAGTTCAGGCTGCACCCGCGCTGCGTGTCGACGGTTCCGGGGAGACTGACCCCGATCCCGACCGTTCGTTTCGCGTTCTCGCCCAGGTATTCGCGCAACGCGATGAGGCGCTGGGCGATAACTGGCATCAACTCGGCCGGACTGGCGCCGATCTCCTGTTCCACATTCTCGGTGACGATCACGTCCCCGGCGAGGTCGCAGATTGCCAGCTGAGTGCGACTCCGGCCGACGGCCGCGGACAGGACAACACCGGCGCGCACATCGAACGTCAATTTTGCCGGTGGACGTCCGCCGGTCGAGATGCCCTCCTCGCGTTCGACCACGAGGCCCGACGCTTGCAGCGTCGCTACTCGGGCCGCGACGGCCGTGCGAGAAAGACCGGTGAGGTTCCCGATCTCAGTCCGTGTCGTGGCCTGCCCGGAGCGGATGAGGGCGAAGACCTCGCCACCCGTCGCCGGAGTGGTTGTCGAGCGAGGCGTCGGCATGCGGTCATTCAACCAACCAGACGCGAGTCTGACAACGCTAACCCGGGCATCTTTGTTCACAAAAAAGCATAAGGCTGTCTTGATCGAAGACGAAAGCTGACCTACCCTCGTCTGCGATGGTCCGCGCCTCGGTCTTCGCCGGTGGTTGGCGCCACTGGGCAACCGACGCGGTCACCCTGATCAAGCGCGACGGATGCGCCTGACACGAAGGAACCACCGCATGACCCACACTGACAGTCGTACCGATGTGCACCCAGTGCTCGCCGCCGTCACCGAACGCATTGTCGAACGCAGCAAGGCCGAGCGCACGGCCTATCTGGCCCGCATACGGGAAGCTGGCGAACGAGGGCCCGCTCGCGGGCGCCTGGCTTGCGCGAATCTGGCACACGGGTTCGCCGCCTCGGGAAAGGTGGACAAGGCGGCCCTGCGCGAGATGGTCAAGCCCAATATCGCCATCGTCTCGTCGTACAACGACATGCTGTCGGCCCACCAGCCGTTCGAGGCATTCCCGAAGCGCCTGAAGGCGGCGGTCGTGGAGGCGGGCGGTATCGCCCAGTTCGCCGGCGGCGTGCCAGCAATGTGTGACGGTGTCACCCAGGGCCGTGACGGTATGCAACTGTCGCTGTTCAGCCGTGATGTGATCGCCATGGCGACTGCTATCGGGTTGTCTCACGACATGTTCGACGGGGCGCTCATGCTCGGTGTCTGCGACAAGATCGTGCCGGGAATGCTCATCGGCGCATTGGGTTTCGGTCACCTTCCGACGATCTTCGTTCCGGCGGGACCGATGACTTCCGGTCTGTCCAACGGCGAGAAGTCCCGGGTGCGGCAGCTTTTCGCCGAGGGCAAGGCTGACCGTGCGGAGTTGCTGGACGCCGAGGCGTCGTCGTATCACGGGGCCGGGACCTGCACGTTCTTTGGCACCGCCAACTCCAACCAACTTCTGATGGAGGTGATGGGCCTGCACCTGCCTGGTTCGAGTTTCGTGAACCCGGGTACACCGCTGCGTGACGCCCTCACTCGGGAGGCGGGCAGGCGGGTCACCGGACTGACCGCACTGGGGGACGAGTACACGCCGATCGGTGAGGTCGTGGACGAACGCGCGGTGGTGAACGCTTGCGTCGCGCTACTCGCCACAGGCGGGTCGACCAACCACACCCTCCACCTCGTGGCGATCGCGCGCGCCGCTGGAATCACTCTGACCTGGGCAGACATGGACGAATTGTCCGCAGTGGTTCCACTGCTCGCCCGCATCTATCCGAACGGGTCGGCGGACGTGAACCATTTCCACGCTGCCGGTGGTCTCGGGTATGTGGTGTCGTCGATGCTCGACGCGGGACTGTTGCACGAGGACGTCAAGACGGTCGTCGGGCCTGGACTTCAGCGCTACACCGAAGAGGCCAAGTTATCCGACGAGGGCGTCGAGTGGCAGCCCGGAACGCGAATCAGCCTCGACACCAGTGTGCTGCGCGGTCCCGAAGATCCCTTCGATGTGAGCGGTGGGCTCAAGATGCTCACCGGAAATCTGGGCACGTGTGTGATGAAGACATCGGCCGTCCATCCGGACCATCGCGTCATGAGCGCCCCCGCCAGGGTTTTCGACGACCAGTCCGACTTTCTCGAGGCATTCGAGTCGGGCGCACTGGACTGTGACTTCGTCGCGGTGCTGCGGTATCAGGGGCCGCGAGCGAACGGAATGCCCGAATTACACAAGCTCACACCGGCACTCGGTGTTCTTCAGGATCAAGGCCGCCGAGTCGCGTTGGTCACCGACGGCAGGATGTCCGGTGCCTCCGGCAAGGTTCCCGCGGCCATTCACCTCACCCCGGAAGCGGCGGTGGACGGACCGCTTGCTCGGGTACGCGATGGTGACCTCATCACCGTCGACGCCGAGTCCGGATCCGTGAACGTCCACATCGACGTGAAAGCACTAGCTGCCCGTGCCGTTACCGGGCGTACGCTGGGCGCCGACGAATGGGTAGGAACCGGACGTGAGTTGTTCGCCGGTATGCGTGCGGTGGTCGGTCCGGCGACACGGGGCGCAAGCGCCTTCCATCCGCAACTCGTGTGAAGGAGCAGTCAGTGACGAACACCCGTTCCCTCCTCGACCGTGTCCCGGTCATCCCTGTTGTCGTCGTTGAAGACACAAGCGATGCGGTGCCGATCGCTCGCGCGCTGGTGGATGGCGGGATACCCATGATCGAACTGACCCTGCGCACATCCTGTGCCCTCGACGCCATCGAGGCGATCGCGAGCGAGGTACCCGAGATCTACGTGGGTGCGGGCACGATCGTGGAACAGGGGCAGGCTGCCCTCGCAGCGCGGGCCGGGGCGCAGTTCCTGGTGTCGCCGGGCAGCACCGAATCGCTGCTGAAGGCGATGGGCGATACCGGCCTTCCTCACCTTCCCGGGGCGGCAACGGTCTCCGAGGTTCTGTCTCTTCTCGAGCGCGGCTACACGGAACTGAAGTTCTTCCCGGCGGAGGCATCGGGCGGTGCCGAATTCCTCCGAGCGATCCACTCGCCGATACCCGCGGCACGATTCTGTCCCACCGGTGGTGTCTCGGCGTCCAATGTCGGCGACTACTTGGCGCTGCCCAACGTGGGGTGTGTGGGTGGATCCTGGCTCACGCCGCCAGAGTCCGTGAAGTTGAACGACTGGGACCGGATCACCGGCCTGACCAGGGAAGCAGCAGTACTCACTCGGTAGTGCGGGCCACCCCACCATCGGATTCCCGAGAGGCTCGAATGACTGCACACATCCCGTCGCCCGATGCGGAGTTGCCCGGTGATATACGAGAGGAGACTTCGGGTCCGGTCCGGTTTGCGCTGATCGCCTCGCTTGGCGGGTTGCTGTTCGGGTACGGCACCGCGGTGATCAACGGCGCGGTGTCGGCGATCGAGGACCGGTTTCACGTTGATGCCGGGGTGCTGGGATTCGTGGTGGCGTCGGCGCTGCTCGGCGCTGCGGTGGGCGCCCTGCTCGCCGGGCGCATCGCCGACCGGTACGGGCGCCTGACCGCTATGCGGTTCGCGGCGGTGATGTTCCTGCTCAGTGGCGTCGGTTCGGGATTCGCCACGAGCGTGGAGATCCTCGTGGTGTTCCGTATCGTCGGCGGTATCAGTGTGGGTTTGGCCTCGGTGGTAGCACCGGCCTACATCGCCGAGATCGCGCCCGCCCGGCTGCGGGGCAGGCTCGGATCGCTACAGCAGGTTGCGATCTCCACCGGCATACTGTTGGCATTCTTGGTCGATTACGTCCTCGCGGCGCTCGCCGACGGGTCCGAACAAGATTTGTGGTTCGGACTCGAAGCGTGGCGGTGGATGTTTCTGGCCATGTGCGTTCCCGCGTTGGTGTACGGGCCGTTGTCGTTGACTATTCCCGAGTCGCCGCGTTACCTGATCGCGAAGGGTAAGACGGATGAGGCGCGCCGATTTCTCGTGGACCATGTCGGTGAGAAGGGTGTGGACCAAGAGATCGACCGGATCCGCTCCTCGCTGGCCCAGCAAAAGCGGCAGTCGCTTCGCGACCTGAAAGGTTCGGCCCTCGGGTTCTTGCCGGTCATGTGGATCGGCATCGGTCTGTCGGTTTTTCAGCAGTTCGTCGGTATCAACGTGATCTTTTACTACTCGAGCACACTGTGGGAGTCCGTCGGTTTCGACGAGAGCAGTTCATTGCAGATCACGGTCATCACCTCGGCAGTCAGCTTGGGTGCCACTGCGATTGCGATCGCCTTCATCGACAGGGTGGGCCGTCGACCGCTGCTCATCATCGGTTCGGCGGGCATGGCCGCGTCGCTCACGACGATGGCGGTCATTTTCGGGACGGCCCCCTCCGTGGTGGTGGACGGCGTCACATTGCCACAGCTGACCGGACTGCAGGGGCCGATCGCGTTGGTCGCATCCAATCTCTTCGTGGCAGCCTTCGGCTTGTCGTGGGGACCGGCAGTGTGGGTGCTGCTCGGCGAGGTGTTCCCCAACCGCATCCGCGCGGTGGCGCTGTCTCTGGCGGTCGGCGTTCTGTGGGCAGCGAATTGGCTGATCACTGTGACGTTCCCGTCGATGATGGACTTCTCGCTCGGACTCTCCTACGGCTTCTACGCCCTGTGTGCGGTGTTGTCGTTGGTGTTCGTGATGCGATGGGTGAGAGAGACCAAGGGTGTGGAGCTAGAAGCCATGCGCTAGATCTTGTCCTTCATCTGCGAGACTGCCATAGCCGATTCCGAAACGATTGCTCGCATGGCATTCTCGGCAGCTTCCGCGTCTCCGGCCTGGACCGACGAGGCCACCACGCCGTGTAGGTGGACGACCTGCTCCTCGGCTACGTACGGCATGAGCGAGTGGCGGGTTCTTCCTTCGAGTACTTCGACCACGATCTGCGCCATCGCCCCCAACAGCGGGTTTCCGGACGCGGTCAGGAGCGTGCGGTGGAAGTCGGAATCATGGGCGAGGTATGCGGCACTGTCTGCGGCGCGGGCGGTGGAAGCCAGTCCGATGACAGCCGCCGTGAGCGCGCCACACTGCTCGGGTGTGGCTCGCTGCGCGGCGAGCCGCGCAGCGAGCGGTTCTATCCCGTAACGCAATTCACTGAGTTTCGCCAGTTGGTCGAACCGCTGTGGTCCGGCTAGCTTCCACCGAATCACATTCGGGTCCAGAGAGTTCCAGTGCTCCTCTCCAAGGACTGTGATGCCCACACGACGTCGCACCGCCAGGAGCCCGAGCGATTCGAGAACTCTCACCACCTCGCGCACGACGGTGCGGGAGACAGAGAACTGGTTGACGACATCGTCCGCGGAAATCCGGGTGCCGGTCGAGACGACTCCGGCCACGATGTCGCTACCCAAGCGGTCGAGCACCGTTTCGTGCAATTGGCGGTACTCGACACCCTCTGAATTGCTCATCAGCCGATGTTCCCACGGGTGCCTGCTAAACACACACCTACCGGCGAGTCACTATCTACATAGTACTTAATTGAGATACCCATTGAAAAAATATGTTTTATACGGCAGGGTGACCGTAGTCACTCGTCGGGGTCATTTCACGACCGATTCTTCTGGAGCAAACAGCACATGGGTACCGTCTCACTACTCGCCGCGCCCGATGGTGCCGGTGAGGATGCGAGGCTGATCATCGCCGCGGTGGTCGGGGTCGCCGTCATCATCGCGATGATCACCTGGCTGAAGCTGCACCCGTTCCTCGCGCTGTCCATCGGCGCGGTCGGCGTCGGTATTGCCGCAGGCCTGGGCTCCGAGGACTCGGTGATGGCGTTCGTCGAAGGCTTCGGGGCGACCATGGGGAGTGTCGGAATCCTCATCGGATTCGGTGCCATGTTCGGCAAGCTCCTGGCGGATTCGGGTGGCGCCGACCGAGTCGTCGACACGCTCGTCGGACACTCGGGGCCTCGCACCCTGCCATGGACGATGGCGCTGGTCGGTGCGGTGATCGGCTTGCCGATGTTCTTCGAGATCGGTCTCGTGCTGCTGATGCCCGTCATCATTCTCGTCTCGAGGCGATCGGGGCAGCCGCTGATGGTCATCGCGATCCCGACGCTGGCGGGACTGTCTGCCATGCACGGCCTGGTTCCACCCCACCCCGGTCCGCTGATCGCAGTTGCAGCCCTCGATGCCAACCTCGGACTCACCCTCGCGCTGGGGGTCCTCGTTGCCATCCCCACCGTGATCGTCTCCGGCCCGCTGTTCGGCAAGTTGGCTGCGCGCTGGGCCGATGTTCCCGTCCCCGAGTTGTATGTCACCGCAGAGGATCGGGAGGGTGCAGAGGCTGCGGCCCAGCGCCCCCGGCCCGGGTTTGCGGCCACGATCTGTGCGATTCTGCTGCCGGTCGTCCTGATGCTGGGGAAGGCCCTCGCCGATGTCGTCGCCCCCGATTCGGAAGCGACAGCCAAGACTCTCCTTGATTTCCTGGGCACACCGGTCGTAGCGCTCGGGCTTGCGGTGCTCGCCGGAATCGCACTCCTCGGACGCGGCGGCGGTATGGATCGGAGGGCAATTGCTTCCTCGCTCGAGAGCGGGCTTCCGCCGATCGCCGGAATTCTGCTCATCGTCGGTGCGGGGGGCGGATTCAAGCAGGTCCTGATCGACACCGGTATCGCCGATGTGATCGCCCAATTCATCAATGGCAGTGCCATGCCGGTCCTGTTCCTCGCGTGGCTGGTTGCCGTCCTGATCCGCGTCGCTACCGGATCGGCCACCGTAGCGACTGTCACGGCGTCCGGCATCCTGGCGCCGGTTGCGGCCGAGTTGCCGGCGACACACGTTTCGTTGATGGTGTTGGCGATCGGCGCCGGGTCTCTGTTCCTGTCACACGTCAACGACGCCGGATTCTGGTTGGTGAAGGAGTATCTCGGAGTCTCGGTGGTGCAGAACCTGAAGACGTGGACGGTGATGGAATGCATCATCTCCGTTTCCGGACTGGCGGGCGTACTTGCGCTCAGTGTGTTCATCTGAGGAGGTTGAGAATGAGGGGTTGGGAAATTCGAGAAGGGTTGGTGAAATACGTGTGATTGCAGGCGAACTCGAAGGGTGTATGCCAGAGACACCGGATCCGGTTCTGGTACTGATGGGGGTGTCCGGGTGCGGCAAATCAACCGTTGCGGGAATCATCGCCGGCGCTATGGGCTGGGACTTGCAGGAGGGTGACACCCTGCACCCCCCGGAGAACGTCGCGAAGATGGATTCGGGAATTCCCCTGACAGACGATGACCGCCGACCCTGGCTCGAGCTTGTCGCAGCGTGGATTCGGGAGCACACCGACAACGGACTGCCCGGGATCATAACCTGCTCGGCGCTCAAACGTAGCTACCGTGATGTCCTGCGAGGTCCTCACGTCGTGTTCGTGCATCTCACCGGATCACCGGAGAAGATCGGCGAGCGGCTGACCGCCAGGCTCGACCACTTCATGCCCGCCTCGTTGTTGGACACGCAGCTCGCGACCCTCGAGCCGATCGAGCCCGACGAAAACGCCATCGTCGTGGACGTGGGCGGATCACCCGGTCAGGTGGCGGCCGAGATCATTGCGCGTATACGGAGCTTCGGTTGGGGTACCGAGCCGCGGGGCACGGAGAATGCTTCGTAGCTTCAAAGCCTGCTGGTAGTCCTGCCGAGCAACGGTGCGACCGTGATCATCAGTCCCAGTATTGCCACCCCGGTTACGAGCACGAGACCGGGGTAGAACTGATGGAATCCGGCGCCGTCGGCACCACCGGCCGAGTCGGCGTCGATGGCGACCAATGCAGTGGTCAGGGCCAGCACGAGTGCCGCGCCCACTTGCCCGGAAGTCTGCACAAGTCCCGACGCCAATCCTTGTTCGGAGTCTGCGACACCTGCTGTGGCTTGCGCCATGATCGAGGTGAATCCGAACGCAAAGCCGATGCCCAGCAGGATCACGCTCGGGAGGATCGCGACCGCGTACCGGGGATCATCGCTGCCGGAGAAGAGGAACCACACGTAGCCGATGCTGAAGGAGGTCAGGGCCGCGATGGTCATTCGTGCGGTGCCGAAGGCGTCGATCAGGCGTCCGGCGAACGGCGATCCGAGTACCACGATGACGCCGGCGGGGAGCAGTCCGAGCGCCATCTTCAGTGGCGACCAGCCGAGCACCGACTGCAGGAAGATGGTCATCATGAACTGGAAACTGAGGTAGGAGCCGAACAGGGCCATTATGGCGAGGTTCGCCCGCACGATCGATCCGATCCGGAGAAGCCCCAGGCGAACCAACGGGTGGGCCACACGGTTCTCGACGAGGAAGAACAGTGTGAGCAGGACGCCGGCAAGGGCGAAGGAGCCGAGGGTGAGGGGCTCGGTCCAACCGCGTTCCGGCGCCGAGACGACGGCATACACCGCGAGCAGCATCCCCGACACCAGTGTGGCGGCTCCCAGGACGTCGTGTCCGCCGGAATCTGCCGGACGGTCGTGGGGGATCAGAAAGATGGCCGCGATCAGCGTCAGGGCCGCAAAGGGCACCGGCATGAGAAACGTCCAGCGCCAACCCGCGCTGGTCAGCAGTCCACCGAGCATCAGCCCGGAGGAGTATCCGCTGGCTCCGAAGACGGCGAAGATCGACAGAGCCCGGTTGCGGGAAGGCCCCTCCTTGAATGTGGTGGTGAGGATCGACATCGCGGTCGGCGCGGTGAATGCGGCGGCGAGTCCCTTCACGAAACGGCTTGCGATCAGCAACATGCCGTTGTCGACGAGTCCGCCGATCAGAGACGCGATAGCGAATACGGCCAGGGCGACGAGAAACACCCGTCGGCGGCCGAGGAGGTCGGCTGTGCGCCCACCCAACAGCAACAAGCCACCGAATCCGAGAACGTATCCATTGACGATCCACTGCAGAGATGTGGTCGACAGCCCAAGCTCGGACCCGATGGAGGGTAGAGCGACGCCGACCATCGACACGTCGAGACCGTCGAGGAACAGCACCACGCACAACACAGCCAGGACTCCCCAGAGGCGGGGAGTCCAGGTAAGGGTGGAAGATGGGGCTGTGTCGGTGGGGGTGGCGGTCACAGAGACGAAGGTAGGTGCGCGTGGAATCGCTGCGCAAGCGAATTATCGGTCAGCCCTGCACGCGGGGGCGCAGCCACTCCACTAGATCGTCGAGCACCTTCTCGTTCTCAGGTTCGTTGAACACCTCGTGATACAGGTTCTCGTAGATATCGACGGTGAGATCCTCGGACCCGGCGTACTCGGCGATCATTTCGGTGCCGTGAACGCTCACGAGTCCGTCTTCTCGGCCGTGCTGGAGTAGTAGTGGCAGCTTCAGCGACGGGAGGCGCTTCGGTAGCTGCTCGGCAGCGAGGATCATTCCCCGAGCGATACCGGCGGGGATCTTCCCGTGGTGAACGAGAGGATCCTCTTCGTAAGCTGCCACCACGGCTGGGTCGCGGGAGACCAGCTTCGCATCGAGTGATTCCACGGGCACTCCGGGCAGGAATCGGCCCACCACTTTGCCGATTTCGATCACAATGGGTGACTTCCCGGTCGTTACGTCGACCGCCGGTCCGGACAGCATCAGGGCCTGTAGATCTTGCTGATGATCGAGTGCGTAGGTCAGTGCGATTGCACCGCCCATACTGTGCCCGAGCAGGAACCGGTCGGCCCCGGGCCAGTCCTTCGCCACGATGCCGAACAGCTGGTGCAGATCGTCGGTGAAATCGGACCAGTCCTTCAGTAACACGCGCTTGCCGCCCGACCGTCCGTGGCCGCGGTGATCGGGCGCATAGATCGCAAGATCGAGTTCTCCGAGTCGCTTGACCACATGGTCGTAGCGCCGGGCATGCTCACCGAGGCCGTGGCACAGCACCAGCACGCCCCGCGGCGGTCCCTCGGGGAGCCATACGTCGTAGACGATCGGGACTCCCCCGACGCCGGTGAAGGATGATTCTCGATGTTGCATGCCGCCCCTCCGTGGACCGAATTCGAACGAATCCGATCATTGCACGGTCTGACGCACCCGCAATGGCAGATCTAGGGGATTGGCCCGTTCGACAGCAGATTGGTAACAGCGCTCGAGGTGCGCCGCCGCAGCCATCCGCGCGGTCCGTGCTCGCCGAGCGCGGCACGAGCGGCGTTCAGTCCCGATACTCCGTGGACCCCGCCACCCGGATGGGCCGAGGCACTGCCCAGGTAGAGACCGGCGATCGGGGTTTCCGACCGCGAGGTGCCCGGTCCGGGACGGAAGATCAGTTGCTGATGAAGCTGCGCTGTGCCACCGCCCACCGCGCCCGACACCAAGTTCACGTTTGCTGCTTCGAGGTCCGAGGGACGCTGGATCACCCGTCCGACAATCCGATCTCCGAAACCCGGTGCGTGCGCCTCGAGGACCTCGTCCACCCGGCTCGCCAGCAGATCGGCGGATACGTCATCGGCAACACCGCGTGGTAGATGCGTGTATGCCCAAGCGCTTTCGGTGCCTTTCGGTGATCGCGACGGGTCGGCGGTGGTCATCTGACCGAAGAGCAGGAAGGGTGCGGCAGGGATGACGCCGGTGGTGAGGTCGGCCATCCAGTGCACGAGACCGTCGGCGTCGGCACCCAGATGGACGGTACCCGCGTCTCTCAGGCTGGGTGAGCGCCACGGGATCTTTTGGGAAAGAGCGTAATTGACCTTGACGACGGGGGTGTCCCACTCGAAGTGCTCGATGTCGGCTCGCACGCGGGCAGGAACGACGTCCTCCGGAAGTAGAGACCCGTACAGGGCGGGTGCCGAGACATCGGCGATCACGGCGCGACGTGCTCTGTATCGGTCGCCCGAGGCGGTCCTGACGCCCACCGCCCGACCCGACCGCACCTCGATCTCCGTGACGGCGTCGTCGTAGTGGAACTGAGCACCGGAGTATTCGGCCCTGCGTACCATCGCGGCCGACAGCTCTCCCGCTCCGCCGGCCGGTACCGGATACCCGCCGTCCTGAGCGAGCATTGTGAGCAGGTATCCCATGAAGCCGCTGCCCGGCGCATCCGAGGGGATATCGGCGTGCATCGCGTTGCCCAGCAACAGAAGTCGAGCGGCGTCGCCGCGAAACAACTCGTGAGCCATACGACGGGCGGGAAGGAGCAGGAACCTGGTAAGCCGTAGTGTGTCCGCGGCGCCGAGTCGCCGGAGCAGGCGACTCGGACCGCGGACCGGCGGAAACGGGCTGAAGAGAGTGCGAAGCAGAGGTTCCTTGATGTCGTGCCACTGCTCGACGAGTGCTTGCCACGCACCACCGTCGCCCGTGTGGCCGCGTTCGAGATCTGCGGCCGTGTCAGCGGGTTCCGACCGGATCACAGGTGCGTTCTCGTCGGCGGCGGAACGGGCATGACCGAGTGTGATGGGCGCACGGGTCCAGCGCAGTCCGTGCGACTCGAGGTCGAGACTCCGGAGGGCGGGCGACACCGTGGACAGCGGATAGAACGCGCTGAACAGGTCCGAGACGTACCCGGGGACGAGTTCTGCACTTCGAACCGCGCCACCCGGTGCGGGTTGTGCCTCGACCACCGCGACGTCCCACCCGGCATCGGCCAGGACGGCCGCTGCGACGAGGCCGTTGGGTCCCGCGCCGATGACCACTGCGTCGACGGTGTTCACTCGACCAGACTTTCAGACCGAACTGCCGGCCCGCCAGCTCTTCGAAGGATCTCGGTGTGACTTGCGCGAATGGGCCGCTGAACCAAAAAGCGACTCCGGAGAAACCAACTTCTCCGGAGTCGCTGTAGTAGCGGGGACAGGATTTGAACCTGCGACCTCTGGGTTATGAGCCCAGCGAGCTACCGAGCTGCTCCACCCCGCGCTGCGCCCACAACAGTACACCGTTCACTGGCCGCTCTCGACCAACTGGCGAGAGGGTTATGTCACATCAGCCGGAACCGGACCATTTCGATGGCATTCTCGGTTACCTCGGAGACTTCCGCTAGTCGTTCGCCTCCCCCGGCAGCAGCGAGAATGCCGTGGCGGTCGGCGTCGCCCATCGGAATGTACGTGGCGATCTCGAACAGTTTCGCGCCCAGATCGCCCTGCAAATCCTGGATATCAGGGATGTCGGGGGCGATATTGCCGGTTTCGGCTGCGAGTCTGCCGAGTAGGTCGTACAAGAACTCGACTCTGTCTATGAGAGAACGATATTCGGCATCCGTGGTATGGATGCCGGAGTTCTCGTCCGGCCACAGGTCGACCTCGGCGATCGGATAGGGGTTGTCCGGCAACCACTTCGAGACCTTGATACGTTCTCGGGTGCGGCAGAACAGTTCGTATCGCCCGTCACCGATCGCGACATGGGACTCGATCCGGGCCAGGGTGCCGACGTCGTGGCGGACGTCACCGCCGCCGATCTCGGTGCCGCGCGCGATGAGAACGACCCCGAACAGGGGGTCGCCGGGAGCATCGAGGCAGTCGCGGACGAGTTGTTGGTAGCGATGCTCGAACACGTGGAGGGGAAGTGGCTGACCGGGCAGCATGGCCAATCCCAGCGGGAACATGGGGAGTACGAACATCACGGGATTCTCAACCGAGGTATCGGCGTCGCCGGTAGAGGGTCGATGCGGTCGATTTCGTCGGTGAGGTGTTCCGACCATGTCAGGAGTCCTGCGATGTCGAGGCCGTGTGGCGCCGACACTTCGTAGTGTCGGATCCGGTCGTGTCCTTGGCGCAACAGGGAGCGTGCGCCAGTCCTGTTGCCGCGCATCAGATGGGTGAGTCCAACCGCGAGCTGCGCGAGACCCTGCCACAGTTCCCGTTCGTCTTCGGGCGCTATCTTCCACGTACCTTCGAGGACTTCGTGGGCATGGAACGGCTGTCCATGGTCGAGGAGTCGCTGGGCCTCGGTGATCGCCTCGTCAGGTTGAAGCCGCAGGTCGTCGGGGATTCGCGGAACTCCCTCGGCGTCGTGCGGCAGGGGGCGACCGAGTTCGTCCCGCGGGCGCGCGTTGAGGGGTCTGCCCGCATTGTCCCTGTCCCGATCGGCCATGCGGTAAGGGTAACGCCGAAGCCGCATCGTGCTGAAGATCGGACCGTTGCCTTGCCGGAGATCCGAACCCGTCCTAGTATTTGTTTCGTATGGCAAGATAACTTTCTCATTGGGTGAGATGTAGCTGGGGGCACTGCGGAAGAGCGATTACTGATGGCTGACCTCCAGGGTTCTTTTCGGGGAGTCCCGACGATCGCCGCTCGGATGGATCGTCTGCCGATCACCCGGCACCATCGGTGGCTGACGGTGGCGATCGGGCTCGGCCTGTTTTTCGATATCTACGAGATCTTCTTGGCCGGGGTGCTCGGAAGTGTGCTGCGTGAGGACTTTCATCTGAGTGCTTCGCGGTTGCCGCTCCTGCTGTCGTCAGCCTTTCTGGGAATGTTCATCGGTGCGCTGTGCATCGGGCGCCTGGCCGACGTGCTCGGGCGTCGCCGAGCGTTCCTGCTGAGCCTCGGCATCTACTCCGCGTTTTCCCTGCTCGCTGCGTTCAGCGTCGGGCCGGCGATGCTGGTGGTTACCCGGTTCATGGCCGGCATCGGGATCGGTGCCGAGCCCCCGGTGTCGGATACATACCTCGGTGATCTGTTGCCGGCCCAGAGCCGGGGACGCTATACGGCGTGGGCCTACACGCTGTCGTTCTTCGGCGTGCCCGCATCGGGATTCCTTGCCCACTGGCTGGTGCCCCTGGCGCCCTTCGGCCTTGCGGGGTGGCGGTGGATGTTCGTGATCGGAGCACTCGGCGCGGTGATCGTGTTAGCGCTGAGGACGGTTCTTCCGGAGTCACCTCGCTGGCTCGAGGCGACCGGGCGCACCGCCGAGGCCGACGCCATCGTGCGCCGCTTCGAGTCGCAAGCCATCGCAGAGGGAAATGTGCTGTCGCATCCGGACGACAGGCGGATCGTCGCTGATTCGGGGACCGGGGCGTTGCGGAACCTCTTCGTGGCGCCCTATCTCAGGCGGACAGTGATGATGTCGGTTTTCCAAATGCTGCAGACCTGGGGCTATTACGGGTTCGGCACTCTCGTACCTCTGGTGTTGGTGGCGAAGGGATTTCCGGTCGTGGACTCTCTGCTGTTCAGCGCGGTCACCTTCATCGGCTACCCGGTGGGGTCGGCATTGTCGATCCCCATCGTCGAGCGGATCGAGCGCAAGTTCCTGGTGATGGGTTCGGGGATTGTGATGGCAGTCTTCGGGCTGGCATTCGGCTTCGCGGACGCGACCTGGGTGATCTTGTTGTTCGGGTTCCTCTACACCGCGGTGTCGAATCTGTTTTCCAACGCGTCTCACATTTACCTGGCTGAGATCTTTCCCACGGGGTTGCGCGGAACGGCCGCCAGCGGTACCTACTCGCTGTCCCGGCTCTCCAGCGCTGCGATGCCGTTCATTCTGGTGCCACTGCTCGATCACGCAGGCGCGGGGACTCTGTTCGCGGTGGTCGCGGGGGCCTTGATCGCGATGGCTCTGGACATCGGGCTACTCGGGCCGCGCACCACCGGCCGCGCGCTCGAATCGGTCAATTCAGCCCCGCCCGCTCAGGCTGCGAGCTCTCGACTCGGGGGCCGGTGACGGATCGTCAGGGTTGCCAGCGCGCTCACGAGGCAGCATGCAGCGACGATGGGGAAGATGTAACTGGTCTTTCCGGTCACGTCCATGATGTACCCGGTTATCGGTGAGGCCGCACCGGCAAACAGGTAGGCGAAGAAGTTCACTACGCCGATCGCGGTACCGGCAACCTTGGTGCCGGAAATGTCGACGGTGAGTGCCCAGAACGACGATTGCGGGCCGTAGACGAAGAACCCGGTGAGGAAGAGCACGATCATCCCCGTGGTGATACCGAGGGGAGCGGCATACATCGTTATCGACGCCATGGCCCCGATGACGGTGAACAAGATGATCGGCAGATCGCGGCGCGAGCCGAAGAGCCGGTCCGATATTTCTCCGTTGACCAGGGCTCCCACCGCCATGCCGATCGGCAGCGCGACGGAGGTCCACACCGGGCTGATACCGCCGTCGCCGTGGGGTGAATCTGTCGAGAGAAAGTACACGGGCACCCAGGTCAGGAGGCCGTAGCGGGCGGCGTTCAAGAATCCGATCGCGAATCCCGTCGACCAGATTCTGGGGTTCGACAGCACATGGGCGTACCGGGACAGCGATGACTCCCCGAGGCGTGCATCCTCTTCGGTGGTGTCCTCGTCGCTGGTGTCGGTGTTCGTGATCGCCTCGTGCTCGACCGTCAGTTCCTTGGTGAAGTGCTTGGGCGGAACGATTTTCGCGCTGTCCGGAGATTCGCGGGACAGTAAGTAGAAGACGATCCCACCGACGAGCATGAGAAGCACGGGAACGCGGAAGATCCATTCCCAGTCCAGATGAAGGGTGTCCACGACGATGGTGGATGTCAGGTAGGCCACCACCGATGCCACCCCGCCCGCGAATGTGTAGAAGCCGAAACTGCGCCCCCGCTCGCTCGGCGCCCACCAGTTCGAGATGACTCGCCCGCCTGCCGTCCACCCCATCGCCTGTGCATAGCCGTTGGCCGCCCATGCCGCCCCCAGACTCAACGGGCCGATCGCGAAGCTGGTCACCCAGTTCAAGGCGGTAGACAAGACTGTTCCGGCGGTCATCACCCTCCGGCCGCCGATCTTGTCGACTATGTTTCCGTTGATAATCTGCCCGATCGCGTACGTCCACAGCAGGAGTCCGCTGATAGCCCCCAGCACTTCTTTGCTCAGGCCCAACTCGGCTTCGATTCCGGGTATCGCGAACCCGAACGTTTGCCGGCCGGTATAGAAGAAGGCGTAGCAGAACATGGTTGCAAGCAACATTCGCCACTGCAGCCCGCGGAACTTCTTGTCGGTCACCGGATCTGCAATGCGCGATTCTTTGAGGGTCATGTGCTTCGCTACCTAGGTCTCGAGAGGAATCAACTCTGTTCGCCAGTCTTGGCATCGCGCGAGAAACTCGCGTTGTGGAAGGACAGTTCGACCGCCAGGCAGTCAAATTGCCGGGCAGCGTCTTTCGTGAGATCGGTACTAGACCAGGGAAGCCCTGGTGGGTTTGCGACGGCTGAGTGCAGTTGTGGCGACCCAGAATGCGTCGTAGTTGTGTACGCGGGCCGAGCTGCCGAGGTGGGTGTCGACTGGCTCCGGTTGTTCGAGTTGTCGGTTGATTACGAACGGAATGTTCAGTTCGCCCAGCGCCCCGTGCGAGCGCAGCGGGGCATCGAGTTGGGTCAGATCGTGCCACTGCGCAAACCGCCCGACAGCGGTGTTCTTCTCGGCCAGTACGACGAGGTCGCCGATCCGATCGGCAGGCAGCTCGTAGCGGTCGGCTGCCTCCTGACGCCTGTGCACCGCCTCGATGCCATCGATACCGGCCAGCGCCTGGGCGACGGCATCTACGTCGGTGCCCGGGGGGAGGTACACGCTCGCGAACGAGCCGAGCGCGCCGTGGTGAACGGTGTACGGGTCGGTGATCGGAAGGATCACCCGCACGTCCTCCGATGGAGAGCCGAGCCCGGCAAGAATGCCCTTGACCTCGTCTTCGACGAAGATGACGTTGGGTGCGCCGTCCGACAGCGACTTCGCACTCATGCCATGGTCGGCGGTGATCACGACGATGGCCCCAAGCGCATCGAGCTCGCTCGCATACCGGTCGATCATTTCGTAGAACGCATCCGCGACCTCGGTGCCGGGTGCGTTCTTGTGCTGGATGTAGTCGGTCAGGGTCAGGTACATCAGGTCCGGCTTGCGAGCCTCGAGGATCTTGACGCCCGCAGCGAGTACGAACTCGCTCAGGTCGGCCGAATACACTTCGGGGAGCGGTCGATCCACCAGACTCAGGACGTCGCCGATGCCGTTCGCTTCGACGGTTGCCTGGTCGGCCTTCTCGGCCGAAAAGCAGATGCCGCGCCGAGATGGGGCAGTCATTCCTGGCGTGCCGTCGAGATTTGGCCCCTCTTCGACGAGCCCTGCGCCGAGCAGGCGCCGAAGCTTGTCCTTGGCGGTGACAACGGCGACGTCTAGGCCCGCCTCGTTGGCGGCCGCGAAGATGGTCGGGATTCGCAGGAACTTCTTGTCGTTCATCAACACTTCTTCGCCGGTCTCGGTGTCGAAGATGTAGTTTCCGCTGATGCCGTGATACTTGGGCGGACGTCCGGTAGCGATCGAGATGTTGTTGGGGTTGGTCAGTGCGGGCATCGCGCAGTGCGCGGGGATGTACGTACCGCCATCTGCCAGTGTCGCTTCGAGCCAAGGCATTCGCCGCGCCTCGATCGCCTTCAGGTGATACTCCGGTTCGCTGCCGTCGATGCAGATGACCACCACGGGCGTGTCGGGAACGATGTATTCGCGGCCGTTGACGCTGAAGGACTTTTCGGGCATTTGAATCTCCTCGCGATGGAAGCTACGAGTCGCTTACACGGCGCTGCCTTCACGCCCGACCGAAGAGGTCGCATGTAAGTGTTGGCTCTGGCCTGCCACTGTGCGCTCTTGTTTGGCGGCGCGCAAGTAAAACTTTTGACACTCATGGGCAACAAGCCGTGATCAGGTGCTTTGCCAATCGGCGGTCACCACTTCGCCGGGCCTGAAGAACATACGCGCGAGAATGTTGCCGCGCGTACGCACCGCCACGGTCGGCGTGCGTCAGTTCGCGGGGGCGGTCGATTGCAGAGGTGCCGCGAGGCCTACGTACGCCACGATCTCATGGCCTCCAGGGTTCGTCTGGATCGGAACTTCCAACCAGTTGTTTGCCAGCCAGACGTTGCCGGACGGGTCTACCGCGACCCCGGTGTTCCGCTCGAGCCCATCGAACGGATATCCGGTGACGGCAGGTGAGATCGGGTCACCGCTTGCCATCCCGGGCGGGCATGTGGATACGTCTGCGCCACAGAAGTTCGACAGCCTTTTACCGCCGAAGTTCGCCACCCAGACGTTGCCGTCGCCGTCGGTGGCGATTCCCCACGGAATGGTCAATCCACCGCCCATGTACGGCCCGCCCCGCACCGTCCCGTCCGGATTCAACAGGGTGATCGAAGCGATTCCCGGAGAGAGACCGGGGATGTCCGGGCAGGGCAGCTGCACGATGCCAGAGTTGGCAACCCACACGTTCCCGGCTGCGTCGCTCGCGATGCCCATCGGATTGTTCATTCCACCGCCGGTGACGGGGGAGTGCGGCAGCGCAGTTCCGTCTCTGTCGAGCACTGCCACCGAGTGGCTGCGCATCCCGGTCGCGAATACGTGACTGCCGTTGTCCACCATGCCGAACGGGCGCTGCAGGCCCACGTCGAGGGTTTCGGCTCGACTCGGGTCGCCATTCGGGTATCTGGTCAGCGTGTTCGAACCACAGTTCGCCATCCAGATGTTCCCGTCAGGATCGGCAATCGTTCCCTGCGGCCAGTCGATTGCACCCGCAGTGAAACCCTCTGGGGGAGAAAGTGGCTGACCGTCCGAGGTGAACTTCGAGACGCTGTTGTGCGGTGGCTGCTGGTCCTCGGGGCATCCGGGAGGCTGTGCGGCGAATCCGTAGTTGCCCACCCAGACGTCTCCGTTCGGGTCGATGGTTATCCCGAATCCGGCCCCGCTCAGGCCACCACCGGAGTACGGCGAACCGGGGACGAACTGGCCTGTCGGGCTGAACTTGAACAGTAAGTCACTGCCGCACACTGGAACCCGAGGGTCGGCGTTGTACTGGTAGTTGTTGTTCACCCAGATGTAGCCGTCCTCGTCGATTGCGAAATTGCCGGGACCAGCGAGCGAGCGCCCGTCACCGTTGAATCGGAGGGCCAGGGTCCATGCTGCCGGCGGGAGGTCGAGCGCGGGGAGATACGCCCGGGGTGGAAGCATCGAGATGCCGAACAGGGGCAGAACGGCATTCGCTGGGCCGCGGGCGATCTCGGACATCGCGCGGAATGTGTCGACGGGACGTGGCTGCCCCGGCGCGGTTGCCGCGTCCAGCAGTGCGTCACAGGGCATCCGCATCGAGACACACGCGCCCAGCATGTTCGACAACGAATTGAAGGCCGCCAACGTGGAGGTCTCGCCGCCATTGGGAGGCGAGAGCAGTACGGCTCCGAGATCACCCGCCTCGACGTCCACGAGGTTGTGCACCATCCCTGCCGCGTTGGTGATTCCCGGGTTCGATCCGGAGATTCCCTCTGCTGAGACGAATTGAGCCATCGCGAAAGAGGAGGCCACGGTGGTTCTCTCGTTGACTACCACATCTGCCGGCCAAGACCCGCTGCCGAGCACGCTCGCGAGCACGAGGGAAGCGGGATCGGACCGAACCGTGTTCTCCGCGAGCAGATACAGGACCGAACCCGGTGGCCGCGGGCTGTCCAGATTCACGACGAAGCGTCCGTCGGTGTCGGTTGTTCCACTGCCGAGCGCCTGCGCTGGTCGCCCGCTGTCGTCCCCCGCACTCCACGCGGTGACCGCAAAGGATTCGAGCGGACCGCCGGCGCCCCGGACGTGTCCGGAGATGGTGCCGAGCCCGGCTGATACCGTTGACGGAACGGTGACGGGGACGGTCATTGCGCCGAGTAGCAGCGCGGCGGTGGAGGCAACGAAGCTGAACGAGCGGAATCCGTGCGCCATGAGATCCTCCGTCAGAATGCAATGCTCTGATGGTGATGTGCTCGAGCGTTGATCACAGAGTACGCGTGGGTACCAGGAGATTTGGCGAGAACGCCTTTCACGGTTCGCGTTGGCGTGCACCCACCATGCGGATGGCGAGGTCTGCATAGAGGTCGGCAACGACCTTCGGTTCGGTGTACGCACCTGCCGGGAACCAGCGGCACACGTCAACGCATAGTGACATGAGGGCCAGCGTGACTCCCTCGCTGTCGGGCACCGTGAATTCGCCGGATGCGGACCCGGCATCGACGACAGCTCGAACGATGTGGGTGATTTCCCGGCGCAATCTGACAACCTCGCGGTAGTGCTCCGGGGTGAGGGCATTGAGTTCGTATTGCACCACGCGAGCCTGCGCGTGATGGGTGGCCTGCCACTCGGCGAAGGCGCCGATCAGCGCCCGCAGCCTCGCCGACGGGAGTTCGTCGGGGCGGTCTGCGCTGGTCAGGACATCGAGTGTGGCGGTATGGCCTTCATAGCTGATCGCAAAGAGTAGTTCTTCCTTGGACCGGTAGTGCGGGTACATCGCTGCGGGGCTCATTCCCAGCCGCGCGGCAATCTCGCGGGTCGTGGTACCGCCGTAACCACTGGTCGCAAACGCGTCGGCGGCGGCGGCGCGGATACGGGCGGCAGCCTTGGACGGGCTGATCACCCGGTTCGGTGATTCGCGCATGGCGTTCTCCGTCCTCGATTGCTCGGGTGTTGACAATACCGCTCCACTCCCTTCAGTATAAGCAAATGCTTATTAAATAAGCACCCGCTTACATGGTTTGAACATGCACTACAGAAACATCCGATTGAAAGAGGAGCGGTCATGCGACGCACCCTGTACGGCCCCGATCACGAGGCATTCCGCGAATCGGTCCGGGAGTTCGTGAACCGCAACGTTCTGCCGGTGGCCGACAAGTTGATCGAGCAGCGTTTCATCGACCGCGAGATTTGGCTCGAAGCAGGACGCAACGGCTTTCTCGGCCTCGAGGTGCCCGAGCAGTACGGCGGCAGCGAGGCCGGTGACTATCGGTTCAACGCCGTGCTCGCCGAGGAGCTCTCCCGCGCCAGCGGGGCCGTGTCGTCGAGTTTCGGCATTCACGCCGACATTGTCGCCCCGTACCTGGTCCAGCTGACCACCGAGGAGCAGAAGCAGCGCTGGCTGCCGAAGTTCTGCACGGGAGAGATGATCACCGCGATCGGCATGACCGAGCCCTCCGGCGGATCAGACCTCGCAGCGCTGAAGACGACTGCGGTCCGGGACGGCGACGACTGGATCATCAACGGGTCGAAGACGTTCATCACCAACGGCTACAACGCCGATCTGGTGATAGTCGCAGCGCGCACCAGCCCCGAGAAGAAGGCCAAGGGCATCACCCTCTTCGTCGTCGAGACCGGCATGGAGGGCTTCGAGCGTGGCCGCAAGCTCGACAAGGTGGGTCAGCACGAGTCGGACACGGCCGAGCTGTTCTTCGAGAACGTGCGGGTGCCGTCAGCGAACATCATCGGCGAGATCGATCGCGGGTTCATCCACATGATGGAGATGCTCCCGCAAGAACGCGTCGGCGCCGGCGTGGCGAACATCGCGCACGCCGCGGCCATTCTCGAGGAGACCGTTCAGTACGCCAAGGACCGCAAGGCATTCGGTCAGCCGATCGGCTCCATGCAGTGGAACAAATTCCTTCTCGCGGACTTGGTTACCCGCGTCGAGGTCACCCAGGCCTTCGTCGACAACTGCGTCGCCGCGCATGCCGACGGAGAACTGACCGCTGTCGATGCGGCAAAGGCCAAGTGGTGGACCGCCCAGGTGCAGAACGAGGTCCTCGACCACTGCGTCCAACTGCACGGTGGCTATGGGTTCATGACGGAGTACCGTGTCGCTCGTGCGTGGATGGATGCGCGGGTCACCAAGATCTGGGCGGGGTCCAACGAGATCA
The DNA here is from genome assembly GCF_001767395.1 of Rhodococcus sp. WMMA185. Taxonomy (NCBI): domain Bacteria; kingdom Bacillati; phylum Actinomycetota; class Actinomycetes; order Mycobacteriales; family Nocardiaceae; genus Rhodococcus; species Rhodococcus sp. WMMA185. Next base: position 80,547 of record NZ_CP017014.1, read on the forward strand.
TGAAGGAATTGATCGGTCGCGATCTCGGACTCTGACCAATCCGCCCCTGACCTACGAATTCTGCAGTTCGACATCTAAGGAGTCGCCTCAATGTCCGTTCTCGACAAGTTCGCCTTGACCGATCGAGTGGTCGTGGTAACCGGCGCGTCGTCGGGTCTCGGGGTCGCGTTCGCGCAGGCCGCGGCCGAGGCCGGCGCCGACGTGGTGCTCGCCGCACGCCGCACCGACCGTCTCGAGGAAACCGCGCAGCTGGTTCGGGAGGCGGGACGCAAGGCGCTGTGCGTCGCAACGGACATCACCGACCCTGCTCAGGCGCAGAACATGATCGACAAGGGCATGGAGGAGTTCGGCCGTGTGGACGTACTCGTCAACAATGCGGGAGTGGGCACGGCCGTCCCTGCTACGCGGGAGACGCCGGACCAGTTCCGGCAGGTAGTCGACATCAATCTCAATGGCTCGTACTGGGCGGCGCAGGCGGCAGGCAAGGTCATGAAGCCGGGCAGTGCCATCGTCAACATCGCCAGCGTGCTCGGCATCACTACCGCGGGACTTCCGCAGGCCGCGTATGCCGCAAGCAAGGCTGGGGTCATCGGTCTCACCCGCGACCTCGCACAGCAGTGGGGTTCTCGGAAGGGGATTCGCGTCAACGCGATCGCTCCCGGATTCTTCGAGACGGAGATGACGGCGCAGTACCAGGACGGGTACCTCGAAGCGATGAAGCCACGACTTGTTCTCGGTCGTCTGGGTGACCCGGCAGAACTGGCCGCGACTGTGGTCTGGCTCGCTTCCGATGCCGCTGCTTACGTCACCGGTCAGACGATTGCGGTGGACGGCGGTATCACCATCACCTGAGCGTCGAGTTTGGGCGCGTCTGTCAATTTGGCGTATAAGTGGGGAATGACCATTCACATCGTCGAAGAAGACTGGGACGACCAGCCGGCCCCGTCGATGGCGGCAACCGGTCTACTGCGTGAACCCCCGGCCACTCCCCGCGGGGCACGCACCCGAGCGGCGCTCGTGGCGGCTGCGAGGACCGTATTCGAGCGTTCGGGATACCTCGACGCCAGGCTCACCGACATTACGAGGGAAGCCAACTGCTCGACGGGGTCGTTCTACACCTACTTCGACAACAAAGAGCAGATCTTCGCGGCGGTGCTCGAGGTGGCTCAGGAAGACATGATGCACCCGGGCATGAAGCGGGTGCAGGATGCGGACGATCCCTACGCCGTACTGGAGGCCAGCAACCGCGCCTACCTGGAGGCGTATCGGCGCAATGCCAGGTTGATGGGCCTGCTCGAGCAGGTAGCGCATATCGATCCGAATTTCGCGGTTCTGCGGCGCAAGCGTGCGGACGCGTTCATTGCGCGCAACGCTCGCGGAATCGCAGAACTGCAGGCGCGGGGCATCGCAGACAAGGAACTCGATCCCGTACTGACCTCTCGGGCGCTGTCGGGCATGGTCAGTCGGCTGGCGTACAACGTCTTCGTCGCCGAGAGAGACAGGGCCGCCGAGAGAGACAGGGCCGCAGAGAGAGGCAGGGTCGCTGAAGGAGACCGAGACACCGTGACCCCCGTCGACTTCGAAGACGTCGTGTTCACCACGACACGTATCTGGGCAAACGCCCTGAGATTCCCGGAACGGGACTGAGTTCACCGCGACCCAGGCGCCCGGTTCGAATACAGCTCCTCGAGGTTGTTCCGCAAGGTCACCTCGGAGTTCTTCACGGCTGTTTCGATGAACGGTTCGACGATGAGACCGAGTGCCTTGCCGGCCAGGCCGCCGGGAAGCCGGTAGGCGAAGTCCACGCTGATCTCGGTCCTGGCCTCACTCAAAGGGGTGAACTCCCAGGTGGAGGAACTGGCAGAGCCGTCGAGTGACGCCAGGGTGATCACGCGGTCCCGCTCCCACTCGGTCACCTCGAGCCGTGACCGTAGCGTGCTGGGGCCGATATGTATCGTCGCGTCGAACGTCGACTCCAACCCCTGATCGAACTCCCCGGTTGGGTTGAACTCAGAGACACCGAACATCCAGTCCGGGACAGTCCTGTAGTCGTCGATGTATGCGAACGCGACGTCGAGCGGAACGGCAGCGATCGCGGAGTGACGTACGTGGATCATGGGGTGGCCCCTGGCTCTCTGTCGGAGAAGGCCGTCGAACGGCGGCCGCGGCCGCCAGGTGACTCTCTGGGCGACCTGGTTCGACTCTAGTCATCTCGAACGACCACGTCAGGACGTCTGGGTATCAGTATTGACAGTATGACCCTGGGCGCTCTCAGGAAGCACGCCTGCGCGGGTAACCCAGGCCCTTGACCGGGCCGAGCCCGATGTGGAACGGTCGTCCTTCAGCGGTGGACAAGATCAGTCGGTTGCGGAACGCTCCAATGGGTGGAGGATTGTGTGGTGATCGGCCTGGATCTTCCTGCCCTGCAGAACTTTCTGTCCGAGTCGGGTGCCATGCTCCACGGAGAGTTGCGAGCCGACTTGATCTCGGGAGGCAAGTCCAACCTCACCTACGTCATCTACGACGACGCCTCGAAGTGGGTTTTGCGAAGGCCGCCCACTGCAGGACTCACACCTTCCGCGCACGATGTGGCACGCGAGTTCCGGATCACCTCCGCGCTGCAAGGTACCGATGTCCCGGTGGCCGCCACGGTGGCGCTGTGTGAGGACAACACCGTGATTGGCGCTCCATTCAGTGTCGTCGAGTATGTCGTGGGGCAGGTGATCCGGACCAAAGTTGATCTCGAAGCGCTTTCCGACGCCGAGATCGAGTCATGTGTGAACACATTGGTCAACGTGATCGGGGCGCTTCACAACGTGGACTACGAAGCTGCCGGATTGGGCCGATTCGGCCGCCCGGACGGCTACGTGGCTCGGCAGGTGGAGTTGTGGGCGAACCAATGGAACAGGGTCAAGTCGGGTGATTGCGCAGATATCGATCGTCTCTACGCCGCATTGACGGAATCGATTCCCGCCCTTTCCGAGTCGTCCATCGTGCACGGCGACTATCGGATCGACAACACAATCCTCGCGATCGATGACGTGAGCGCGGTTGCAGCGGTGGTGGACTGGGAACTGTCGACGCTGGGCGACCCGCTCACCGATGTCGCGCTGATGTGCGTCTACCGGAATCCGGCACTCGATCTGGTGATCGGTGAACCCGCGGCGTGGACGAGTTCACGGCTGCCGGCACCCGACGATCTGGCGCAGCGCTATTCCGCGGCCACGGGGCGGGAGTTGGTCAATTGGCACTTCTACATAGGGCTCGCCAACTTCAAGCTCGCCGTGATCGCAGAGGGGATCAATCATCGCTACCGTGTCGGTGCCACTCGTGGTGAGGGTTTCGACAAGGCCGGCGAGGCGGTACCCGAATTCCTCGCCGCAGGTCTGCGAGCGTTGCGCGGAAAGGCCATATGAACTGCGCGGCAGGTGCTTTCGATTCTCGAATGTGCCTCTCGTTATGGTGTATTCGCTCCACAGGCGGGCGTTGCGACCACTGCGTCTAGCCGCTGTCTCAGTAATCCCCACGCTTGCGGAAGTACTTGAAGCTCGGGACCCCGTGGATCGACTGACGTATTCCCCGGACCTCCGCGAGGAGCTGATGGATCTCGGGTGAGACCGTGCCGAGTGTGGTAAGTACCGGTATCAGGCCTTCCATACGCAACGTCAGTTCGGGCAGATGGTTCACCAACTCGATGGTTGCGTCGATCTCTTCCTCGGATAACTCTTCCATGATCCGCTCCGCCATCGGGGCGGCCTTGTGCGCGAGTGGTTCGTAGATGGTGATCAGGGCCTGTGCGGATGCGGATGCCTCTGCTGCCGTGGCAACGACGGCAGCTGCACCGTTTGCGACCGCGTTCGCCCTGGCCACAGCCGCCTCGGCGCCGAGGCAGATCGCCTCGATGCGGGCGACGAGCGCCTCGACCTGGTCGAGCAGACTGCCGATCCGTCCCGGGAGAGAGACTATGAGTCCGGCGGTGTCCACCGAGTATCGGGCGAGATCGGTGACGGCATGTACCAGATTGCGGGGGCGGCGCTGAACGAGGAGCATTTGCCCATCCTGCCTGACACCGAGCGGTGCGAGGGCGAACTTGCGATCTCACGTTTTGCCTGCGGCGGGCGTCTACCTGTTAGAGGCCCGTACACCTGGAAGGATGGACATCGTGAATGACCAGCGAACAGTGCACACTGTCATCGATTCGCCAATCGGTCCGTTGACGCTGGTCAACGTGGGCGGGGTGCTCAGCGGCGTCTACATGCCCGAACACCGTCATCGGCCGAATCCTGCGACGTTCGGAGAGCGCGCCACCTCAGGTTTCGAGGAAGCCACCACCCAACTCGCCGAGTACTTCGACGGCCGACGCACCGAGTTCACGGTGCCCCTCGCCGCCGGGGGCACGCCATTCCAGAGACGTGTCTGGGACGCGCTGCGCACCATCCCGTACGGCGAGACATGGACGTACGGCCAGTTGGCCGAGCACGTGGGAAGTCCGGCCGCCGTGCGTGCGGTGGGTGCTGCGAACGGCAAGAATCCGATCAGCATCATCGTTCCATGCCACCGTGTCGTCGGGAGCAACGGCAAACTGACCGGATACGCGGGTGGCCTCGAGCGCAAACGGTTCCTGCTCGAACGCGAAGCCGAACGCGCTGGACTTCGACTGGTCTGATGGCACTGACGCCGTTCGAAGACGTCGTGGCCGAGCACGGCGCGACCGTCCTGCGGGTCTGTCGCGCGGTAGTCGGACCGGCGGATGCTGAGGACGCCTGGTCGGAAACATTCATCGCCGCGATGCGTGCCTACCCTGAGCTACAGCCGGGGCGCAACGTCGAGGCATGGCTGGTTACGATCGCGCACCGTAAGTCGCTCGACCATATCCGTGCACGCAGTCGCCGGGCTGTGCCCACCGACGAGCTTCCCGAGGAGAGCGCGGACTGGGGGCTTCCCGGCAGCTACGACTCGGAGTTGTGGAATGCCGTTGGCGCACTGCCGGTGAAGCAGCGGGCCGCCGTGGCCTACCACTATCTGGCCGGGCTGCCATACGCCGAGATCGCAGTGATCTTGGGCAATTCCGCGGACGCATCCCGGCGGGCGGCAGCCGATGGAATTGCAGCACTTCGTAAGACCCTCTCGATCGCCGTGAGTGGAGACCGCAGATGAATACCATCCCTGACATCGTCTTTGCGCTGTCCAGGTCGGACTCGGCAGTCGAGCAACGGCTCCGCGAGCGACTCGCCGCCGCGGTCGCCGACGCGGGACTCCTCGACGTCGCCTATCGGACCCTGGACACACCCGTGGGATCGCTCTTGCTGGCTTCCACCGATCAGGGGCTGGTGCGGGTCGCTTTTCCGCGCCAGAATCACGATGCGGTCCTGCAGGCCCTCGCCGACCAGATCAGCCCACGGATACTGCGGGCACCAGCTCGGTTCGACAAGGCGGCCCGTGAGTTCGAAGAGTACTTCCGTGGCGAGCGGACGACGTTCGACCTGCCGCTGGACTTTCGGCTTTCGACGGGCTTCCGACGCTCAGTGCTCAGCCACCTAATCGATATCGAGTACGGGCACACCGCAAGCTATGCCGAGGTCGCGTTGGCGGCCGGGAGCCCGCGGGCAGTCCGTGCCGTGGGTACAGCGTGCGCACTGAATCCGCTCCCCATCGTGGTGCCGTGTCACCGGGTGGTTCGTAGCGACGGCAGCATCGGTCAGTACGCGGGTGGTCCGGAGGCGAAGTCGATTCTGCTGACCATGGAGATGGCGCGATGACCCACGTAGTGCGATGTCTGCACTGATACCCCGGCCCGCGAGGGAGATTGCGCCCTGCGCCGTCCACGTTCCTGACTGGCTCACCCTGGATGAACAGCGTCATTTAGTGGTCGAGTGCCGCCGTTGGGCGACGGCACCGGTTCCGATGCGAGCGGCGCAGTTGCCAACCGGGCACCGTATGTCGGTGCAGACCGTTTGCCTTGGCTGGCATTGGAAGCCGTATTCCTACTCGCGCACCGCTGACGACGCCGGCGGCGGGCGTGTTGCACCCGTGCCTGACTGGCTCGTTGCACTTGGTCGACGCGCCGTGGCCGCCGCCTTCCGTGCTCCGGCCGACGACTACACACCCGATGCCGCGCTGATCAACTTCTACGACGAGACCGCGAAGATGGGCATGCACCAGGACAAGGAAGAGCGATCCGACGCCGCCGTCGTATCGTTGAGCATCGGCGACACGTGCACGTTCAGGTTCGGGAACACCTTCAACCGTGGCAAGCCATATACCGATGTCGAACTCGTCTCGGGTGACCTTTTCGTGTTCGGCGGTCCTTCGCGATTCGCGTACCACGGTGTGCCGAAGGTGTTTCCCGGTACGTGCAGCGTGGACTGTGGGCTGAAGTCCGGGCGGTTGAACATCACGCTGCGCGTGACCGGACTCGCGGACGCATGAAACTCCTTCTGCCATACCGCAGCCCGTTCGCGTGGGCGCCGCTCTGGGGTGCTCTCCGTGCGCACACCATTGAAGGGCTCGAGCGGCACGACCTTGATTCCGGCATCCACACACGGGTGGTGGGCGGACGCCACGGTCCTGCGCTGGTGTCGGTGGTGGCGTGCCCCGATCGAGAGCACGTCGAGGCACGCCTGACGCCAGCGCACCCTGAAGACGTCGAAGCCCTGACGGTCACCATCCGGCGTTGGCTCGACCTCGATGCAGATCCGCTGGTGGTCGATGCGGCGTTGAGCAAGCACCCGAGGCTGGCGGCACTGGTGAAACTCAGGCCCGGATTGCGGCGACTCGGAAGTGTGGACGGGTTCGAGACAGCGGTGTTGACCGTTCTGGGACAACAGGTTTCGCTTTCCGCAGCCCGAACATTCGGGTCGCGACTGGTGTCTGCATACGGACGCCCGGTTCACAACGGATTCTTGGCGTTTCCCGAACCGGAGGCACTGGGGGCGCTCTCGCCCGAGCACCTGCGTTCGACCGTCGGCCTCACCGGCGCTCGGGCACGCACGGTGCATGCGCTCGCCACGGCCGCCGCTGACGGGCTCTGTCTCCACGCGGACACCGACCCGGCAGATTTCCGGGCGGGTTTGCTCGCCTTGCCCGGGATCGGGCCGTGGACTGCGGACTACCTGACGGTGCGGGTACTCGGCGACCCGGACGGGTTCGCGCCCGGCGATCTCGTACTCGGGCGCGCACTGGGTGTCCGAACCGCCAGGGAGGCGGCCGATCTCGCGCAGGCCTGGCGACCGTGGCGCGCGTACGCCCTGTTCCATCTGTGGGCGGAAGCCGCCTACTAATCTTTGGCTTTCGCCAGAGCCGATGGCCACCAGATCTTCTTGCCGATGTCGTGAGAGAGAGCAGGGACGAGGATGCTGCGCACGATGATCGTGTCTAGTAGAACGCCGAATGCGACGGCGAATCCGATTTGTGCGAGGAGGACGAGCGGCAACACTCCCAGGACCGAGAAGGTCGCAGCGAGGACCACCCCCGCCGAGGTGATCACGCCGCCGGTGACCGCCAGTCCGCGTAGGACTCCCGATCGTGTCCCGACATTCTGAGTTTCCTCACGGACGCGGGTCATCAAGAAGATGTTGTAGTCGATACCGAGCGCAACCAGGAATACGAAGGCGAACAGGGGAAATGCCGGATCCGAGTTGGCGAAATGGAAGACGTGCGTAAAGAAGAGTCCGCTGACACCCAATGTAGCCGCGAACGACAGCACCACCGTCGCGATGAGGATGACGGGCGTGAGTAGGGCTCGCAGCAACAGCGCGAGCACGATGAAGATGACAACGAGCACGATGGGGATGATGAGGTTCCGGTCGTGCACCGATGCGATCTGTACGTCGAGAGTTGTTGCGGTAGTGCCGCCGACAAGCGCGTCTGCACCGGGCACGGCATGTACCACATCGCGCAATCGTTCGACCGTCTCGAGGGCCTCGGGGGAGTCGTAGGAGTCGGCGAGCGTCGCGTTCACCAACATGCGCCCGTCGATCGGCTCTACGGTCAGGAAGTCAGGTGGACAACCCTGGCCCGCCTCGGACGCGGCGGCGGCTGGGTTGGACTGGATGAGCGCAGACAGCTTCTCGACATCGACCTGTGGGCATACCGCACCGGGCTCCTGAGAAACCCCCTCCACCGAGCTCGCGGCGTCGATGACGGCCTGCGTCTGATCGGCATTGGTGACGATGACGGCGGGGGCGCCGGCACCCGGGTCGAATTTCGAGTCGTACAACTCTTGGCCCACGACGGCATCCGGGCGGTTGGTGAAGTTCTGCGCAGCGGTCAGCCCGTCCGTCTTCAGGCTTCCGATGCCGACCAGGAACAGCGCGGCCAAGAGCACGGTGGCGCCGATCCAGAAGGGCCGGTCCTTGCTGCCGACCTGTGTCGCGATCTTGCTCCAAAGTCCCTGCGAGGCCAGGTGCGACTCCTCGTCCACCTCGGGTTTGCGCGGCCAGAAGACCCAGTGGCCCGCAGCGGACAACGCGACAGGGAGGAACGTCATCATCATCAGGTACGTGCAGGCGATGCCGATCGCGGCAACGGGACCGAGGCTCTTGTTGGAGTTCAGTTCGGAGAACATCAGGCACAGCAGACCGAGAATGACGGTGACCGCCGACGCGGTGATGGCGGGAGCAGACTCCTTCCACGCCTTGGTCATCGCCTCGAATCTGTTGGGATGGAAGTGCAGTTCTTCTCGGTACCGCGAGATCAGGAGCAGGGCGTAGTCGGTGCCCGCACCGATCACGAGGACGAACAGGATGCCCTGACTCTGACCGGTGAGCGTGAGCACTTCGGCATCGGCGAGGAAGTAGATGACCATCGAGGCCAGACCGAGGGACAGCAGCGCCGAGAAAATCGGGAATATCCACAGGACCGGAGAGCGGTAGACCACCAGAAGGATGAGGACGACCACGGATAGTGCCGCGCCGAGCAGTACGCCGTCGAGCCCCTCGAAGGCGTCGATGAAGGCCACAAGGAGACCACTCGGACCCGCGGGGAGCACCTCGAGGCCGCCGGCAGCGTTCTCGGCGGCCGCCAGTACGTTCTCCTCGGTGGCGACTACAACGTCGCCGGATACAGGGGTGCCGTTCTCGGCGGCTACGAGCGGAACGAAGATCGAAGCTGTGGTGCCGTCCGCGGAGAACTGCGTCGCAGACATGCCCTCGGAGTCGACGCCGTCGACCTCGGCGATAGCCTCTCTCGCTCGTGCGATGGCCGCCCGGTCCTCATCGGTGAGTGCGGACTCGCTGTGGAACAGCACGAAGCCGGGAATCGTCTCGACTTCGAGGAACTTCACGGACTCGTTCGTTACGACCGTCGACTCGGCGGAACTCGACAGGTAGGCGGAGTTGTCGTTCTTCTGGACCTCGGTGAGCTTTCCCTGGAAGGACGCACCGAACCCGCCTGCAAAGAACGCGATGATCGCGAGGGCGACGATGGTGAATGCGGGCCAGCGGAATCTCGGTGAACTCTCGCCGTTCGTGCTCGAGTCCGTCGAATCCAGCTTCGTCATCGGTTCCCCTTCGCCGCCCGCCGGGATCGTGGTTCAGTACACCACACCGAGCCAACCTTCGACGCCGAAACCGTGTGCGTGCTAGGAGCCCTCGGCGTAGCAGGTCCGCACTGCGACATCCATCGGAAACCGCACCCGCGTCTCACCGAACAGCAGGCGGGTAGCAACGTCGACTGCGCCCAGAATGTGCCGTGTGGCCGTGTCGGGATCACGGGTGTGGACCACGACTTCGTCGTGTTGGAAGAAGACAAGCTCACTACCGTGATCGCCCGCGAGGCGACGCCGCAGATCTGCCAGCACACACAGCGCCCATTCGGATGCCGTGGCCTGCACCACGAAGTTTCGGGTGAAGCGGCCCCGAGATCGCGCGTCGCCGTGGGACCAGAAGTCCGGTGAGGGCGGCGGGCAGGCTCGGCCGAGCCACGAGTGCACGATCTCGCCCCGTTCACCTGCGCGGGCCGCCCTCTCGACGAACTCGACGGCGACGGGAAACCGGCTGCGCAGCAGGGTGAGCAGTGAACGTGCCTCGCCCGCAGTCGCACCGTAGAGAACGCCCAGGATCGCCACCTTGGCTTTGTCCCTGTCGCCGTCGAATGTCTCGGCCCCGACCGGGGCGTAGAGATCGTCCGCGCCGGCTGCGGCCATCATGCGAGTGTCGCCCGACATCGCCGCCAGAATGCGCGGCTCGAGCTGTCCGGCGTCGGCGATGACGAAGGTGTGCCCCGGATCCGCGATCACGCTCGACCGAAGTGGTTTCGGAATCTGCAGCGCGCCTCCCCCGCGACTGACCCAGCGCCCGGACACGACGCCGCCGGGAACGTAGATCGGCCGGAAACGATCCTCACTTACCCAGTCGTCGAGCCATTGCCAGCCATTGGTGGTGAACAGCTTGGACAGGTCCCGGTGGCGCAGCAGCAACGGCACGGCAGGATGGTCGACCTCGCGCAGCAAGTGTTTGCGCGTCGACGCGAGTTCGATGCCCTCGCGGCGGAATGCATCGATCACTTCGGCGTGTGAAGCCGGATTGATACGACGACCGAACGCCGTTCCGATCTCAGCGGATACTTCCTGGATCCGCTGGGGGAGGTCGTATCCGGACGGGCGCGGACCGAGTACCGCCTCGAGAAAGGCCCTATGTGAGTCGGCTGAGAACGGGAGTCCGTCGAATCCCATCTCCGCGGCGGCCAAAGCGCCGGCGGATTCGGCGGCGACCAGCAGATCGAGGCGGCCATCACTTCCGATCGTCTGCCGCTGCGCGGCGAAGTCGGCCACCACGCTTGCCGGATCCGTTCTGGGGGCTGTATCGAACAGTGCGGGGCGATCATCTACGGATTCATCCGGCGGCGCGGCTGGGACACCGGCGCGCATGCTCAGGATCGCGTGGGTGAGCGAGAGATCGTGGCAGCGCTGGACCCGTACCCCTGCCCGCAGTAGTGCCGGATAGACGGCCGCGGTGCTCGTCCAGATCCAGCGCGGATGCTCGGAATCCTCGATTTCCCGGACAGCAGTAGCCGCGTCACCACGGTGCTGCGGAGTTTCGAGCGGAACACCCTCGGGATCGACGTGGACGATGGTCGCGCCACCATCCGCATCGGGAACGATCATCACTCTCACAGGGTCAGTCTGCTCTGCGGCACCGACGAACTCGCGCTTCGCCGCGGGCAGAAGGGAACGTTCAAGTCCGCACTAGACTGGACCGAAGAAGCTTCTCGCAGGAAGGCAGGGCACTCGATGGTTACCATCGGGGAGTTCGAAAAGGTCGTGACCGATGGGGTGGTCGCCGGACTCCATTGCAGGTTTGCGGACTACGAGCGCCGCGGGGTCGAAGGCGCCGATCTCGGTGACCCGGATCAGTTTGTCGATCGGATCCTGGCGGCGATGCCCGCCCCGCATCCCTGGTACGAACAATTCGGTGCATTCTGGTCGAGTCCGTCCCCATAACGCCGACAGCGCCGGGGATACGGTTCGAGTGCGCAGTTCTGCAATATCGTCTCCTGACTGTTGCTGCAGCACCACGCACACGATGAATGGCGCAGTAAACTAATTCATCCATTTACCAAAAGTTCGGCTGATCGCGGTAGGGTCCCGTCATGGCTGCAGACGAAGTGCCGACACCACTCGAGGTGCCGGAACGCCTCGACTTCTGGTCGTTCATCGAACTTGCAAACAGGAGGCTGAGCACCGAATTCGGCTCGACCCACGAACTCGCTACCCAGGTTCTGCTGACGCTCAATCGGGCGTCGAACGTGGTGACTTACGACTTGGAGTCGTCGATCCATCGTCCGCGGGGACTTTCGTGGTCGGCATTCCGGCTCATGTTCGTCACGTGGTTGGCCGGTCCCGTCGATGCCAAGACGGCGGCGACCCTGACCGGAATGAGCAGGGCCGCCGTCTCGAACCTGACGAAGACGCTGATCGGCGATGGTCTGATGGAACGGACGCCGGACACCCGGGATGGCCGATCGGTCCAGTTGTCCCTCACCGACCGTGGCTATAGCGAAATCGGCGAGATATACCGCGAACAGAACGAGCGAGAGCATGCGTGGGTGAGCGTCCTCACCGAACCGGAGCAGCGCATTCTCATCATGCTGCTCGACAAACTGATCACCAACCGCCATCAATTCGATGTCCGCGGACGCAACTGAGCCGTCAGGTCCATGGAAGCTGCGCTTGGGGATCTGTGCTTGCCATCACACCCGAGGTGTAGTTAATGTATTTACTAAAGAACTGAAGTGATCAGGGAGATCGATCATGGCCTTCTATCGGCATGTGGGCACCATTCCGCCGAAGCGGCACACCCAGCACCGTGACGACAGCGGTCAGCTCTACTTCGAGGAACTGATGGGCGAGGAGGGGTTCTCGTCGGACTCTTCGCTCCTCTACCACCGCAACATGCCCTCGGCGATCGTCGATGCCACGGTGTGGGAGTTGCCGGACCAGAGCACGACACCCAACCATCCGCTGAAGCCGCGCCACTTGAAGTTGCACGATCTCTTCCCGGAACCCGTCTGGCCCGACACCGATGTGGTCACCGGGCGCAGGCTGATCCTGGGGAATGCGGATGTGCGCATCTCCTACGTGGTTGCCGGCAAGGAGTCGCCGCTCTATCGCAACGCCATCGGCGACGAAATGGTCTACGTCGAATCGGGCTCTGCAACTGTCGAGACCGTGTTCGGAGTGCTCGAGGCCAAGCAGGGCGACTACGTCCTTCTCCCGATGTCGACTACGCATCGCTGGACCCCGCGAGGGCCGGAACCGTTGCGCGCCTATGCGATGGAAGCGAACAGTCACATCGTCCCACCGAAGCGATATCTATCCCGGTTCGGCCAGTTCCTGGAGAATTCGCCGTACTGCGAGCGCGATCTACACGGACCGGCTGAGACCTTGCAGGGCAAGGGCACGGACATCCAGGTGCTCGTCAAGCACCGCACGTCACACGGGATCGTCGGAACGGCAATGGTGTACGCGGACCACCCGTTCGACGTGGTGGGCTGGGACGGGTGCCTCTACCCGTACACGTTCAACGTCTCCGACTACGAGCCCATCACCGGGCGCGTACACCAACCACCGCCCGTGCATCAGGCATTCGAAGGCAACAACTTCGTAATCTGCAACTTCGTGCCCCGCAAGGTCGACTACCACCCACTGTCGATCCCGGTGCCGTACTACCACTCGAACGTCGACTCGGACGAGATCATGTTCTATTGCGGCGGAGACTACGAGGCACGCAAGGGTTCCGGCATCGGTCAGGGTTCGATCTCGATTCACCCCGGTGGTTACGCCCATGGGCCGCAAAGGGGTGCCTACGAACGCAGCATCGGTGTCGAGTTCTTCGACGAACTTGCGGTCATGGTCGACACATTCCGCCCACTCGAACTCGGTGAGGGAGCGCTGGCCTGCGAAGACCCGGGATACGCCTGGACCTGGGCCGGACGTGGGCCTGGGCGATGATCCCGGCCCTGTTCGCGGGTCTGTGCGACGATGCTGCCCTCTTCCCGCCCAGTAGCACACCGATCGAGGAGGCAGTGCCTGCCCATGCTCGGCACCTGTCGGCGCCCTACGCCGCGCTGGTCGGCCCGTTCGTCATTTCCGACACGCGACTGGGTGAGCTGGGAGCCGGCGAATTGAAGCTGAGCCTTACACTGCCAGGCGGCCCGTCCACCCTGGAACCTGCGCTCGCACAGCTGGCATCCGTCGAAGGCGCGGAGGCGGTCGCGCTCGAGATCGCGGTTCCGGACGGGCAGTCGGCGGGCGAATTCCTGAGCGAACTCGACCGGGTGGACGTCCTCGTGCCGGGTCTGGACGTCTTCGTCGAGATCCCCCGCGACGACCGCAGGCAAGGCCTGCTGTCGGCGCTCGCCGATACCCGCTACGCGGCCAAGTTCCGCACGGGAGGCGTTGTCGCCGAGGCATACCCGGACGAGTCCGAGCTTGCACACGCGCTGCATGCGGTGATCGAGGCGGGTCTTCGCTTCAAGGCAACGGCGGGCCTGCACCATGCGGTCCGCAACACCGATCCGCAGACCGGGTTCGAACAGCACGGCTTCCTGAACGTACTCCTGGCGACCCGGCAGGCACTCCGTGGCTCTGATGCGACCGAGTTGGCGGACACTCTCGCCGAGCGTGACGGCACCCGGATCGCCCTCGAACTGAGCCGCCTGCCCGAAGACGAGATCGCCGAACTGCGCGCGACGTTCCGGTCTCTCGGTACCTGCAGCATCCTCGAGCCCCTCGCGGATCTCGTTGCGTTGCAACTTGTACCCTCTTCCGTTCTCGTCTGACGCAGATGAAGGAGCCTCTACATGACCGTCCTCGAGATCCCCGCCGGTTCGCTCTTCGGGCTGCGGAATCTGCCCTACGGCGTCTTCCAGCCGAAGGACTCGGCGCCGCGTGTGGGGGTGCGGGTGGGGGATTGGGTCGTGGATCTCGCCGCGACGTTGGGTGACGACGTATTCGCACAGTCCACCCTCAATGCTTTCATGGCGCAGGGACGCGCTCGCTGGACCGAGGTTCGTCGTCAGGTCACCGAACTGGTGCAGGACGGCGTCGCCGAGACCGCGGTGTTCGCGGTCGACGAGGTGACGATGCACCTGCCCGTGGCGATCGCCGACTACGTCGACTTCTATGCGTCCGAGAACCACGCCACCAATTTGGGGCGGCTGTTCCGTCCGGATTCGGAGCCGCTGATGCCCAACTGGAAGCATCTTCCCGTCGGTTATCACGGTCGTTCGAGCACCGTGATCGTGTCCGGCACCGACGTGGTCCGCCCGTGCGGGCAACGGAAGCCCCCTGGCCAGAGCGTGCCCGACTTCGGTCCTTCCCGTCGCCTCGACATCGAGGCCGAGATGGGCTTCATCGTCGGTGTTCCCACCAAGCTGGGGGAGACCATCGCGCCGGATCGGTTCGCGGAACATGTATTCGGTGCAGTGGTGGTGAACGACTGGTCGGCCCGTGACATCCAGGCGTGGGAGTACGTGCCGCTGGGCCCGTTCCTGGGGAAGAGTTTCGCGACATCGATCTCACCGTGGGTGGTCCCGCTCGATGCGCTCGAGGCTGCCCGCATCGATACTCCCACCCAGGACCCGGAACCTCTGCCGTACCTGCGCGGTGAGGAGAAGTGGGGTCTGGACATCGACCTGGTGGTCGAATGGAACGGTCACATCGTCTCGCGCCCACCGTATTCGCAGATGTATTGGTCGCCGGCGCAGATGCTCGCCCACACCACGATCAACGGCGCCGCGGCCAGTACCGGCGACCTTTTCGCCTCCGGGACCATCTCCGGGCGGGAGAAGAACGAGCGCGGTGCGTTCATCGAACTTACTTGGGGTGGAAAGGAACCCGTTACGATCGGTGACCAGACCCGCACCTTTCTCGAAGATGGTGACGAGATCTCGATCTCGGCGACCGCGCCCGGGGTGAACGGCACCCGCATCGGATTCGGCGAGGTGCGCTCCCGCATCCTCCCGGCGACCGGTGGTATGCAGGAGTAGTGAACCCGAACCTCACCCTGACGACCGTCGAACGAGATTCCGGGATTGCCTTCGTGACGTTGAACCGGCCCGAGCAACGCAACCCGCTCTCGCTCGAAGCCATGCGGGACGTTACGAAAGAACTCCGGAGGTTGGGCGGTGACGACGCGGTTCGCGTCGTCGTGGTCGGGGCCAGCGGCCCGGTTTTCTCCGCGGGACATGATCTGAAGGAGATGGTCGGCCGCACCCTCGAGGAGGAGCGGGCCATTTTCGATGCGTGCGTCGAGATGATGCAGGCGGTGCAGGAGATTCCGCAACCCGTCATCGCTTCGGTTCAGGGAGCGGCGGTCGCGGCGGGCTGCCAACTTGTGGCATCGTGCGATCTGGTAGTTGCGTCGTCGAATGCGGTGTTCGGTACGCCGGGTGTGAAGATCGGCCTGTTCTGCTCGACGCCGATGGTTGCGTTGAGCCGCGCAATCGGCCGCAAACGTGCGATGCAGATGCTCCTGACCGGTCAGAACATCGACGCAGACACCGCGGCGGACTGGGGGTTGGTCAACCTGGTTGTGCCGGCCGAGGACCTCGACGCGCAAACGCGTGAGCTCGCGGAGCAGATCGTGGCGGCCAGTCCGTTGACGGTCAGGATCGGCAAGCAGGCGTTCTACCATCAGATCGACCTGCCGCAGGACCAGGCATACACGGCGATGGCAGAGACGATGGCAACCAATGCCATCACCTGCGACGCGCAGGAAGGGATGCAAGCCTTCGTTAACAAGCGCACTCCGCGATGGCGGGGTCGATGACGGGGCCTGTTGCGCCACCCCGATTACCGGCGAAGTATTGACCGTGCAGTGGCTGCGGTCACGGGCCGTCGGCGTGCGCTGATGGTGGACCGCGACGGGTCGGCCACCGAATTGTGTGCTCGCAGCGGGGCAGTGCCCCGACCGAGGAGATGCAGCGGGGCAGTGCCCCGCCGGAGGAGATGAGAAATGTTCATCCAGGTACTGCAAGGAAAAGTGTCAGATAAGGAGGGTCTCAACAGGTGCCTTGACCAGTGGCTCGAGGAACTGGAACCGACCGCCATCGGGTTCTTGGGAACTACACAGGGGGTGTGCGACGACGGAACGTTCATCGCGTTGGCCCGGTTCGAGTCCGAAGAGGCCGCCAGACGCAACAGCGAGCGTCCCGAACAGGGCGCATGGTGGGCCGCGGCGCAGAAGTGCTTCGACGGAGGGATCTCCGTCATGAACTGCCCCGACGCAACGTCGTGGATGGGTGGGGGATCTGATGAGGCGGGGTTCGTGCAGGTGATGAAGGGTCACACCACCGATGCGAATCGTCTGGCGGAGTTGTTGGACGAGGCCGAACCACAGCGGCGTCAGATGCGGCCGGAGATCCTTGGAGGAACGTTGGGCGCCTATGGCGAGGACGGATTCGTCGAAGCCGTGTACTTCAAGTCGGAGTCCGAGGCCCGCTTACACGAGAAGATGGCGGTCCCGGATGACCTGCGTTCATTGTTCGAAGAAGAGAGTCGGCTAGTGGACGACGTGTCGTACTACGACATGCGCGAGCCGATGTTGGTCACTGCAAAGCGGCAACGCTAGGTGGAAGCAGCCGGACCGCGTCGTTCGCCCCATGCGGTCCGGCCTTGCCGGCTCAAAACTGAACTACGCGTTGCGCTCTGATCAGACCGCGACGGGCGATCCACGCCAGCCAGAATATATGGGCTCGGCCCTGTTGGACCTGGCCCGTCGTGATTGACTGCGGTCGGATTGCGCCATAGCGTACGTGGCGAAATCGCTTGTGTAATCGCTATCTCGCGCATGTTTGTGTGCGCTCCCGCCGGCCCGTGGAGGAACCATGTCCGATCCGCAGACCCTGTCTCAGCTGTTCGCCCTCGACTCTCTGCTCGATGAAGAGGAGATAGCGATCCGGGACACCGTGCGGCGATTCGCGCAGGAACGAATCCGCCCGCATATCGGGGAATGGTTCGAGGCGGCGGCACTGCCCGTGCGGGAACTGGCGGAGGGCCTCGGCGAACTCGGCGTCCTCGGCATGCACCTCGAGGGATACGGGTGCGCCGGAATGAGCGCCACCGCGTACGGTCTGGCCTGCCTGGAACTCGAGGCCGTGGACTCCGGAACTCGCAGCCTCGTATCGGTGCAGGGGTCGCTGGCGATGTACGCGATCCACCACTACGGCAGCGAAGACCAGAAGCAGGAGTGGCTGCCTCGTATGGCCGCGGGCAAGGCGATCGGGTGTTTCGGGCTGACCGAGCCCGACTTCGGGTCGAACCCTGGTGGTATGCGGACGAACGCCAAGCGGGATGGCGACGACTGGGTACTCAACGGTACGAAGATGTGGATCACCAACGGCTCCGTCGCCGATGCCGCGGTGGTGTGGGCACGCGCGGACGACGGCATACGCGGATTCATCGTGCCTACCGACACCCCCGGCTTCTCGGCGCCCGAGATCAAGAACAAGATGTCGCTGCGTGCGTCCGTCACGTCCGAACTGGTGCTCGAGGACGTGCGCCTGCCCGCCTCAGCCATGCTGCCTGAAGCGAAGGGCCTGTCCGGGCCGCTCGGCTGCCTCAACGAGGCCCGCTTCGGCATCATCTTCGGATCGATGGGTGCGGCGCGCGACTGCCTGGAGACCGCAATCTCGTACGCACAGGACCGTCAGGTCTTCGACAAGTCTCTCGCCGCGTATCAGATCACTCAGGCAAAGATCGCCGACATGGCCGTCGAGGTCGGCAAGGGGCATCTGCTCGCGTACCACCTCGGGCGTCTCAAGGACCGCGGAGAGTTGCGGCCCGAACAGGTCAGCACGGGAAAGTTGAATAACGTCCGTGAGGCCATCGCCATCGCGCGCGAGTGCCGAACAATCCTCGGAGCCAACGGAATCACGCTGGAATACCCGGTGATTCGCCACGCGAACAACCTCGAGTCCGTCCTCACCTATGAGGGCACGTCCGAGGTGCATCAACTGGTGATCGGCAAAGCGCTTACCGGCGAGGAGGCGTTTCGGTGAGCATAGGCCGAGTGGCAAATCCGGCCCGTTCGGCGCGATACTTGTAGGAGCGCGGAGTCTTCTACTCCCCCCATTCGTTCTCGGTGCCTTGTGACCAGCAACTATTGTTGGATCCAGCATGCACCGTCGGGCGTTTCGATGTACGGCAAGGGGTGGCAGCGATGGTTGATCGAGCACGCGACAATCGCCAAGTACTTCCGATTCCGGACCGTCAGCATTTCGGCCTGGTGACCTACGACGCGAAGGACCCGGACACTTCGTTTCCACCGATCGAGCAACTACGACCGCCGGCTGGTGCCCCGAATGTGCTCGTCATCCTGCTCGATGACGTGGGTTACGGGGCAAGTAGCGCCTTCGGCGGGCCGGTAAATACTCCGACCGCAGAACGCTTGCAGCGCGGCGGTCTCACCTACACCCGGTTCCACACCACCGCTTTGTGCGCGCCGACCCGAACTGCGCTGCTCAGCGGACGTAACCATCACTCGGTGGGGATGGGCGCGGTCACCGAGATGTCGACTTCGGCGCCGGGGGCCTCGGGTCTGCGTCCGAATACCAAGGCGCCCCTGCCCATGACATTGAAACTCAACGGCTACTCGACCGCCCAGTTCGGCAAGTGTCATGAGGTGCCGCCCTGGCAGACCTCGCCGGTCGGCCCTTTTGATGCCTGGCCCTCAGGTGGCGGTGGGTTCGAGCACTTCTACGGGTTCGTCGGTGGCGAGACCAACCAGTACTACCCGGCGCTCTATGAGGGATTCACCCCCGTGGAACCGGACAAAGGACCTGAGGACGGCTACCACCTCACCGAAGACCTGGCCGACCATGCCATCGAGTGGGTTCGCGCCCAGAAGTCGCTCGCGCCCGACAAGCCGTTCTTCATGTACTTTGCTCCCGGCGCCACACACGCACCGCACAGCGTTCCCAAGGAGTGGGTCGACAGATACACGGGCAAGTTCGCCGAAGGTTGGGACGCGCAGCGTGAAACGACACTTGCGAAACAGAAGCAGCGCGGAGTCGTTTCGCCCGATGCTGAACTGACCGCCCGGCCGGAGGTGATCCCCGCCTGGGACGACATGGACGATGCCCTCAAGCCGGTGCTCGAACGTCAAATGGAGGTATACGCGGGATTCCTCGAGCACACCGACTTTCAGGTCGGTCGCGTTATCGAGGCAATCGCCGCATTGGGCGCGCTCGAGGACACGTTGGTGTACTACATCATCGGTGACAACGGAGCCTCCGCCGAGGGAACGCTCAACGGGGCGTTCAACGAGCTGGCGAGTTTGAACGGGCTCCCCGAGGTCGAGACGACGGAGTTCCTGACGGAGGTCAAGGACAAATTCGGAACGCCCGAGGCCCACAATCACTACTCGGTGGGTTGGGCGTGGGCTATGTGCGCACCCTTCCAGTGGACCAAGCAGGTCGCTTCCCACTGGGGTGGCACCCGCAACGGAACTATCGTGCACTGGCCGACCGGAATCGCTGGCAAAGGAGAGATCAGGTCGCAGTTCAGCCACGTCATCGACGTAGCGCCGACGGTCCTCGAGGTGGCAGGACTTCCTGAGCCCACATTCGTCAACGGCGTGCAACAGTCGCCGATCGAGGGCACCAGCATGGCGTACAGCTTCGACGATGCGGACGCACCGGAACGGCACGATCTGCAGTATTTCGAGATGTTCGGCAACCGCGGAATCTACTACAGGGGGTGGAGCGCCGTCACCCGACACAGCACACCCTGGTTGGCGAACGAGGTTCTGCCCGCGTTCGACGACGACGTATGGGAACTCTACGACGGAGCCACCGATTGGACGCAGGCACACGATCTGGCGGCCGAGATGCCCGAGAAGCTCGCAGCATTGCAGAGGCTGTGGTTGATCGAGGCCGTGAAATATAACGTGCTGCCGATAGACGACCGCCGGTTCGAAAGGTTCAACGCGACCATTGCCGGGCGTCCACAACTGATTTCAGGCAACAAGCAGGTTCTGTTTCCGGGAATGAAACGCCTCAGCGAAAACAGCATCCTCGATATCAAGAACCGGTCGTTCACGGTGACCGCAGCGATCGAGACACCCAGGAAGGGCGCCGCCAACGGCGTGATCATCGCGCAGGGCGGTCGTTTCGGCGGATGGGCTCTGCACGTCAATGCAGGACGGGCCAAGTTCGTCTACAACCTGCTCGGCATAACAGAGTTCGTGATCACGGCGAATGAGGACATCCCTGCGGGGAGTCGGCAGATCCGAGCCGAGTTCGCTTACGACGGAGGCGGTCTCGCGAAGGGCGGCGACGTCACTCTCTACTACGACGGTCGCAGCGTCGGCACTGGCCGGGTCGAACAGACCCACCCGATGATCTTCTCCGCGGACGAGACCACCGACATCGGCGACGACTACGGTATGCCCGTCAGCGCGGGTTACAACGGCGACCCCAAGTTCAACGGACGCATCGAGGTTGTGCAGATCGAGGTCGGCGACGACGACCATTCTGACCTGATCGACCCGGCCGAAGTCGCGCGGGTGGCCATGAGCCGTCAGTGACCGGACGCGGTGCCTACCGTCGGGTTCCGTGGGGCCTGTCCGAACCGACCTGCGTCGTCAGGGAATCAGCGACCCGCGAAGCTGAAAGTGGAAGCACCGTCGAATGGTAGCTGTCCAAGGACGGGGGGTGTTGATTTCCGACTAGACACGCAAGGAGGTGTCCGGGTGCGCTGCGACCCCAGCCTGAGTGAGGCTGGGGCAGCAGCTCGCTCTTCGCTCAGGGTGTGGCGAAGAACTGCTCAACTGCGGCCTGCGCATTGGGGTTCCCCATATCGATGGCGATGACAGCACCGGCAACCGTGCCGATGGCAGTTCCGAGTACGCAGCCGACGAGGATGCTGGGGAACAGTGACACACACCCGACAGCCGAGCCGATGTTGGCGCCGATCGCCAGACCAGGCAGGCCCCCGTTTTCCCAGCCGATACTGATCTCGTTGGCCATGTTGTCGAAGGCGGCCTGTTTGGGATCGTTATCCGGGAAGAGATATTCGGCCGCCTGACTGGCCTCGCCCTCGGCAGTCGGGGACAGCAAGGGTTGCGACCAGTCGATTTCCCGCGGCTGGGGCTCGACTGCCTGCGGCTGGGGCTCGGCTCCCTGTGGCTGGGGCTCGGCGTACGCCGTTGCAGCACCGACGACCATCGCGCAGGCGACCAATCCGGACAACACAACAGTTCTCGAGAGTTTCATTGAATACCTACCATGTCGTAGTACGAACACGGACCTCACCTTCATTGCACCGAACATCCTTTTGCGTGGGCCATATTCGCTTCGAAACCGAACGGCTACATGAATACGTGGGTGCGCAGTGATGCTCCCCGTGTTCGCGGCTACGCCATAGGCCTCCCGGAATCGTCCCTCGCAGTGCGACAGAACCCCATTGCACGGTTCCGTGGCATTTACAGGGTCTCGAGGTAGTCGAAGACCGCCGGCGTCACTGCGGGGTTGGCGTTGCTGATACCGGTAACGGCTCCGATCCCCGCGCCTATTGCGGCACCCGGGATGCACCCGCCGAGGATGAAGAAAATGCATCCGACGACAAAGCCGATGCCGGCGCCTACAGCAGTTGCCGTCGCGCCGCCGTTCTGCCAGCCGATTTCTATCTCGTTCAGCATGTTGGCGTATGCCGTGTCCTGGTCGACCGGTGTGACGGCGAGGGTTCCCGCGATCGGCGTCGTGGTGGGCGTCAGGCTGAGGAACCTGCCGTCATCGCTGACGACGGGGTCGATCTCGAATTGCACGCCCGCAATCGAGTACCGGAGTGGAATAGTCGCTAACGTCGCTCCGGAATCATTGGTGATATCGACGGCGGCGGCCGTCTTGGACAGGCTGAAAGCTCCTGAGTCGAGCGCAGTATCTACCGATCGGCCATCCGGGCTCAGACTGGTGAGCGAGGTGACGGTCTGATCGACTCGAGCGGGATCGGCATATGCGGTGCCCACTCCCACACACAGGGTGGCGATCAGCAGCGCTGCCAGGGCTGACACTCTATGCAGTTTCATGGCGCTTCCCATGGGTAGTAGCGGATGACATCGACAAATCTGGTTCGACCTGGCGCTCCAGAGTTACTCGACCGCTAAAGCGCCCGTAACCTGCCTTCTGTTGTCATCTTCCCCTGTAGGGTGTGCCAATTTTCGGAATTTCGGTAAAACACTTGTGAAATGGGGTTCCTGGACTCGAATTACACGGTCAGGCGGTAGAAGCGCCAGAACCCGAAATCCTCGATCGGAAGGATGTCCATGACGGAGAAGCCGGCTGCCTGCGCGTAGCCGCGCAATGTGCTGGGCCTCATGACCGTTCCGGTGCCTGCGCTGGGAGTATGACTCATTCCGTCGGGGAGGCACACGGTCAGGCTGATTCCGTACATGAATCGCTCGAGGTCGCTTCCGGGTGCGGAGAACTCGTCATCGACGGCCTCGTCCATGACGAACAGCGCACCACCAGGCTCGAGGGCCCTCCGTACGGCGGCCAACACGTCCACTGGGGCCGGCATATCGTGGATGCACTCGAAGGCGAAGGCAGCGGTACAGCTACCTTCGGGGATTCCCGTAGCGTCCGACTCGGTGATGGTGATCCGTTGCGCGACGTCCGGGTGGGTGCTGACGTTGGCTTTCGCGAGTTCGACTGTTGCGGCGTCGATGTCGTATCCACGAAGTTGAGCGTCCGGGTAGGCGCGGGCCAGGGCAATTGTCGACCATGCGCCGCCACACCCCACGTCGGCGATGACGGCGCCAGGCGTACGCAGTAGCGAGTCCACGTCGGGGACCGAGGCGAGGGCGCCCGGCAGAGCTTGCTCGTACCACGGCCGATTCATGTCGGCCTGTGACTCGCGCGCGTCGGCACCGAACTTCGCCCATCCCACGCCTCCTCCGGCGCGGTAGACCTCGAGAAGCGCGGGCATCTGCACGGCGGCGGCGACCACCTGCCGTGCGAGTGGGGCCAGGTAGGAAAGACTGCTTTCGTCTGTGAGTGCCTCGGTGGCGCCGGGAGCTAGTGCGAATGTCCTGGGATCGGCGGAGTTCACCGTGACGAACCCCGACACCGCCTGGTGTTCGAGCCATTCCTGCGCGTATCGCGGATGGGTCGAGGTGCGCTCGGCCAATTCCTCCGCCGTGGCGGGGCCCTGGGTGGCGAGACTGTGGTACCAGCCCATGCGGTCTCCGATATGGATGGAGAGGACGTCCATCGCGCCGAGTGAGGCATCGAAAATGCGCTGGGAGAAGGTGTCGGCGTCGGCGTCGGGTGAGAGTGTGGACATCACTGATCTCCGGTCGGAGGGTGGGTGAGGCGTCGTCTCCTCATGGTAGTCAGGGCGCCGGAGGTGTCATCCTTCGTTCGCGCGGCGAACGAAGGAAGAGCCCACCCTTCTTTGGCAGATCGTCAGTGCCAGCTGTGGTCGACCAGCGCTGTGCGGGGGCCGAACTTGGGCTTGACGGCGTTGCCGCTGACTTCCAGCAGTCGGATGGCCCGATAC
Organism: Rhodococcus sp. WMMA185; assembly: GCF_001767395.1. Lineage (NCBI taxonomy): Bacteria > Bacillati > Actinomycetota > Actinomycetes > Mycobacteriales > Nocardiaceae > Rhodococcus > Rhodococcus sp. WMMA185. The sequence goes on from NZ_CP017014.1 coordinate 104,548, forward strand.
CGGTGTGGTCGAATTGGTTCTAGATACGCCACCATTTCGCCGTCGTCGATGGGTCTGCCCAACAGTGACCAGCCCACTACCGCCGCAAGGTGGTAGTCCCCGACAGACAGGGCGTCGGAGTCGCCTAGTGCACGCTGCGCCACCTCGGCTGCGGTCCAGATCCCGACACCGGGGATGGACATCAACCGCCGCGTAGCGTCCTCGCGGGGGAGATCGACGATCTTCTCCAGTCGATCGGCGACCTGAGCGCACCGGACGATGGTGCGAGCCCTGCTCGGGTCGACGTTGGCGCGATGAAACTCCCATGACGGGACGCGCCGCCACACTTGTGCTGTCGGCGGAAGCCTCATGCCGTCCGGGGTGGGGCCGGGGGCGGGCTCGCCGAACTTCCACACGAGTCGTCGCCACGAGGCGTACGCGGCGATGCCGTGCACGCGCTGTTCGAGGACCGCGGGCACGAGGGCTTCCATCACCCGGTTGGTGCGGCCCAGGCGCAGGTGCGGAAACCGGCGGTGTGCCTCGACAAGAACCGGGTGTTCGGGGGTGAAGTCCGCGCATTCGTCGTGATCGCCGACGAGGCGGTCGAGCCCAGCAACCAGTTCCTCGGATCCCTCTCCCCAGGCCTGGCAATGCACCGTGTGGCGATCGGGTTGGGTGATGCGATACGTGACCGGTCCGGATTGCTGCACCGAGGTCCGCCAGATCGAACCGTCGCCGGCTCTCCGATGGCAAGGGTCCCCCTTGCCACGCTGAAGAGGCTGCAACGTCATGGCGACGTCCAGGGGGCGTCGCGAGTTCACAGTGGCCTCGACCATCTCCAGCGAAGCTGTCATCCAAGCGAGCGTAGCCGTAGTAATGCAGACCACTGCGGAGGAAGGTCGGAGCACGCACGTAGAGTCCCAGCCATGATCATCGTGAGCACCGATGGATCCTGCCTCCGCAACCCGGGCGGGGCAATCGGCTGGGCATGGGTCAATCACGAGGGGCCCAGTCAATCGGGTGGTGAACCCTCGGGTACGAACCAGATCGCCGAGCTGCGGGCGTTGCTCGAAGCGATCAAGTCGCATCCAGGATCGGACCCGCTGCTGATCGAATCCGATTCCCAGTACGCCATCAAATGCGCCTCCGAGTGGTTGCCCGGGTGGAAGCGCAAGGGGTGGAAGACTGCGGGCGGCGCTCCCGTCAAGAACCTCGAGTTGGTGCAATCCATCGATCGGGCTATCAGCGAACGCCCCGGTCCGGTTCGGTTCCGTTGGGTGCGAGGCCACGTCGGCAATCACTACAACGAGATGGCCGACACGCTTGCCGGCGAGGCGGCCCGCGCCGTCGATTCCGGCGAGGTGGCTCCGGCACCTGCGGTCCCGTCTACTCCGGCGGCGACCGATGCACCGCCGCGTCCTGAGCCAGAGGACGCGTTGACGCTCTTTTGAGCCCCATTTCGTCGAGGAGGAGCGTTGACCGAGGATCTGCGCGTACAGGAGTTCTGGCGCAGTCTGGGGCTTCCCGGAATCATCGATGTTCACACCCATTTCATGCCGGCGAACGTGATGGAGAAGGTGTGGAGATACTTCGATTCGGCCGGACCGCTGACCGGGCGTGAGTGGCCCATCCGCTATCGGCACGACGAGGAGGTCCGTGTCGAACAGCTCCGCAGGTTCGGGGTACGGCGTTTCACGTCGATGATCTATCCGCACAAGCCGAACATGGCCGCGTGGCTCAACCAGTGGTCGGCAGGGTTCGCCGCTCAGACACCCGACTGCCTGTGGACATCGACGTTCTACCCGGAGGAGTCCACGGCGACGTATGTAGCGGAAGCCATCGAGGCGGGCACTCGAGTGTTCAAGTCGCATATCCAGGTGGGCGATTATTCGCCGAACGACCCGCTCCTCGATCCCGTATGGGGAGCACTCGAGGACTCCGGCGTGCCCGTCGTCATCCATTGCGGTTCCGGCCCCGCGCCGGGCACATACACCGGCCCTGAGCCCATCTCCGAGTTGCTGGCGAGATTTCCCGCATTGCCACTGATCATCGCCCACATGGGCCTGCCCGAGTACCAGGGCTTTCTGGAGCTGGCTGCGAAGTACACCAACGTCTACCTCGATACCGCCATGGCATTTACCGACTTCTCCGAACAGTCAACGCCCTTTCCGCGTAACCAGGTGCATCGGCTGGCGAACCTGCAAGACCGAATCGTATTCGGCAGCGACTTCCCCAATATCCCGTATCCGTACCTGGACGGGCTCGACGGGCTCACCCGATTCGACCTGGGAGACGCGTGGTTGAGGGCGGTGTGCCACGACAACGCGGCTCGGCTGTTCTCGATCGAGTAATTTGTCTCGTTCGACCAACGGCCACTGTCGGCTGCGGGCAAAGAGCTACGCCCGGAAGACGATTGGCCGCCGGGCGTAACTTCGCTCGATGCTATGCCGAACCGCAACAGACGGCTGGGGCGTCGGGCTCATGTGCAGTTGCCTTTTCCGACGAATCCGATTCTCCTGACGAACCGCAGCACGCAGCTTGGGAATCCGACTCGTGTTCGGGTGCGTTGCCGAACGTGTCGCTGTCGGCCAGCACCGTGTACACCTCCCACTTCTCGTTCGAAGGGCCAGTGACCCACACCTTGTCCTGGGTGGCGAAGCAACAGGTGGTGCCGATCTCCTCTGCGGTGAACAGGCCCTCGTCGCTCAACCGGGCTATCTCCTTGTGCACCGTCTCGCTGGAGTCGACTTCGACTCCGAGGTGATTGATGGTGCCGCCGGTACCCGGGTTCTCGAAGAGGACGAGCTTGAGAGGCGGTTCGGCGATCGCGAAGTTCGCGTATCCCTCCTTCACCTTCGCTGGTGCCGTGCCGAAGAGCTTGGAGTAGAACTCGACGGCTTGATCCAGGTTGTCGACATTGAGGCCGAGCTGAACGCGTGACATGTGAACCTCCACCTATTCGATATATGTTGAATCACTTTCATTGGTACCACCTTTTTGACGTATGTCAAGAAGGTTGGCAGAATGAGTGCATGCCCAAGACATTGCCCATGATCGACGCGACCGCGCCGATATGCTGCGCCCCCGTCGCGTCGGGGCCGATCTCGGATGGCGCGGCGCTCGAAGTGGCGGTTCGGTTGAAGGCCCTCGCCGATCCGGTACGAATCAAGCTGATGTCGATCCTGCTCTCGGGCAGCGCCGGAGAGGTCTGTACGTGTGATCTTGCCGACAGCATCGGTCTATCGGAATCGACGATCAGCCATCATCTTGGTCAACTCAAGAAGGCGGGGATGGTGACCGGTACGAGACGTGGAATGAACGTCTATTACAGTGCGCAACCCGATGCTCTCGACGCGCTTCGATTGGTGCTTGATCCGAACTGCTGTTCCTAGGCCCCCTTCGATAGCGGAGCCATTCATCCTGGCGGCGTGTGGGATTCACAACGGCCGCTGGTCGCCCATGCGCGATTCTTCGTTAACTACTGCTATCGTGCTCGGCGAGTCAGTGGTCCAGAGATGGCCGGGGTGTGAGGGAGAAGCAAGGATGCGGTGGGAAAAGTCGGGCCGGTTGTCGGCCGTTGTGGCAGCCGTGATGGTGGCTTTGGGTGCCGGGGGTGCTCAGGCGAGTGCCGAGCCCGCGCCGCTGCCTGTGCCGTATTCCTCTCTCCAGTCGGTCGGGGCGGCGATCATGCACCCGGATTCGGATCCGCCCGGTGCAAACGACTGGTCCTGCAAGCCCACGGAGGAGCACCCGTATCCCGTGGTGCTGGCGCATGGAACCTTGGCCAACATGGCGCTCAACTTCGGGACGCTGTCCCCGCTGTTGAAGAACAATGGGTACTGCGTGTTCACCATGAACTTCGGTCAGGAACCCGGTGCCGGCTACGTCGGCTACCCCGGCGCGACAATTGCTGCAGGAACTGCTTCGATGGCGCAATCGTCCGCAGAGTTGGCCGAACTCGTCGAACGAATCAAGGCTGCGACCGGTGCTGAGAAAGTTGACATCGTCGGGCACTCGCAGGGTGGCTCCATGCCGCGCTACTACCTGAAGTATCTCGGTGGCGCGGAGTCGGTGGACAAGATGATCGCGCTAGGGCCGTCGAATCACCCCGGATCGAATCCGATGGCCGAGCTGTTCCCAGGGGGCGCAGCACTTCTCGGTACCGCGGGAATCGAACAGACGGCCCAATCCGACTTCCTCGCCAAGTTGAACGAGGGCGGCGAAACCATGCCCGGCGTCACCTACACCGTGATTGCAACGAAGTACGACCAGCTCGTCGTGCCCTACACCGAGACGTTCCTGTCGGGCCCGAACGTCACGAACATCGTGTTGCAGGACGAATGCCCGCAGAACTTCTCTGATCACATGGCGTTGGCGTTCGACAAGCTGACTCTCAGCTACGTACTCAACGCGCTGGATCCGAGCTACCCCATCGCTCCGTGCGAATTCTCAGCGCCCCTGCTCGGTAGCTTCTAGTAGGCGCACGCCCTGGCGGTCAAGACAGGTCACGGAACGTCATCACGAATCCGACCAGGGCCGTCAGGAAGGCCGCAACGTAGACCGGTACCTGCAACCAGACAGGTGCGGTTCGGTACACGATCATCGCGACGGCCATTGCAGTGACGATGAGCACGACACCGTAGAACGGTGTCCGCTGGGGGTGATCGCCTCGGGCCATATGCTCGTCAGCCCACGTGTTCGGACACCCTGGTCTGCGCGACCCATCGGCCGCGCTGCCGGGTGATCTCGATGGGATGGTCGAAGCACTCGCTGATATGCGCGGTGGTGAGGACATCGGCCACCTCACCCCGCGCAGTCACGCGACCGTCACGGATGAGGATCGCGTGAGTTGTGGTCATCGGGATCTCCTCGAGATGATGTGTGACGAGGATGCTGGCGAGATTCGGGAATCGGATCCGTGATTCGTCGAGCGCGGTGAGGAGTTGTTCTCGCGCAGCCAGATCCAGTCCAGTGGCCGGCTCGTCGAGCAGGAGAAGTTGAGGGTCCGCGATCAATGCGCGGGCGATGAGGGCGCGACCGCGCTCGCCTTGAGACAAGTTCGGCCACACGGCATCCGAGCGGTCCTGCATCCCCAGTGACGCGATCAGTTCATAGGCGTGAGCCACCTGCTCTTCGGTGGGCGACCACCGGGGGATGAATTCGGGGGTATTGGTCAGGCCCGTGAGTACCACGTCGCGCACGGTCAAGGGGTGCTGCACCGAATGGCGCGGGTTCACGTGACCGATGTGGGCGCGCAGCTCCCTCATGTCCACGCGACCCAAACGATGACCGAGCACGTGAACAGTTCCGTTCGTCGGATGAGCGAAGGCGCCGAGCAGGCTCAGAAGGGTGCTCTTGCCCGCCCCGTTGGCGCCGAGGAGCACCCAGTGCTGGCCTTGCTCGACGCGAAGTGTGACGTCGCGCAGCAGAAATCGACCACCGCGGACGAAGTCGACTTGGTCGGCGCTGACGACCGAATGGTTGGCGGTCATGGAGTTTCGCCCTCTCGCAGCAACGTCATAACGGGATCGAGATTGGCGGCGGTGGCGACGACGGCCGCTTCCACGTCGCCGATTTCGAGGGCGCGAAGGAGATCGTCGTGGGCACACCCGGTGTCAGGGCATGCGGGCTCGTGATCGACCAGTTCTGCGAGTGCCTTGACCAACGTGGGCCGGACCGACTCGAACAATGCGGACAGGATCGAGTTGCCGGCGATGTCGACGACCGCAGCGTGGAAGTCGAGGTCTGCTGCTACGAACACCGCAGTGGACTTAGTGGTGCTGTCGTGCCGGGCCTCGAGTAGTTCCCGAATTCGTCGAAGATCTTCGGGGCGCACGCGTTCGGCTGCCAGCCGGGATGCCTCGATCTCGAGGGCGCGCCTCACCTCATACACCTCGAGGAGTCGTGCGCGCCGCAGCAGTTGCTCGAGCCCTGCTCCGGCAGCGGGTGGTCGCGCCACGAACGTGCCGACACCGTGCCGGACGTCGAGGAGCCCAGCGCGGGCAAGGAGCCGAACCGCTTCGCGTACGGACGATCGGCCGACGCCCAGTTCGGCTGCCAGTTCTGCTTCGCTGGGGAGGCGGGTTCCCGCGGTCCACTCGCCCGCGGTGATCCGCTCGGTGAGCAAATCTTCGAGTTGAGGTACCAGCGGGCCGCTACGGAGGGTCTGACGTGCGGACATTCCACGAAGCTAGCACGGTCCTCAGACCTCTGATGACTGTGCTGAGCATAGGGTGAATCGGAGAGACCCTCGAGTGGGAATCGCAGCAGACGTGAGGAGAAGGACCATGGCCATCGCCACCGCAGATCATGTGACGCGGGAGGAGTTGCTCGACTTCGTCCGTCCGCGCCACCATAGCGTGCTGATCACCCGGAAGCGCTCGGGAGGGTTGCAGATCTCCCCGGTTACGTCGGGACTCGACCGAGACGGTCGGATCGTCGTATCGACCTACCCGCAGCGTGCGAAGGCTGTCAATGCACGCCACGATCCGGCCGTGAGCGTGTGCGTTCTCTCGGACGACTTCGGCGGCGCCTACGTGCAGATCGACGGGACCGCGGAGGTGCTGGACATGCCGGAAGCACTCGAGCCTTTGGTGGAGTACTTCCGCGTGATCTCCGGCGAGCACCCCGACTGGGACGAGTACCGCGACGCCATGCGCAAGCAGAACAAGAGCTTGATCAGGATCACCGTCGAGGAGTGGGGGCCCATCGCCACCGGCGGCTTTCCGCCAGATTCGAATCGCGGGTAGCGCCGTCCGCCCTCGCCGCTATATTGGCTAGAACGTGTTCTACTTGTGGCAGAGGGGGTTCCCATGGGTCAGGTTCTGGACAGGATCGAGGTCGTCGCCGAGGAGATTCGGGGGCAGGCAGTGGAATCGGAGACCGCCTGCAGGCTCACCGACACCGCCGCCCGACTCTTGCGCGACTCCGGGGCGATCCGGTTGTTGCAGCCCAAGCTGTACGGAGGCATCGAGGCGCATCCTCGTGAGTTCGCCGAAACCGTCATGGGTATCGCGGCGCTCGACGGTGCGAGCGGGTGGGTCGCCGGGGTCGTCGGCGTACACCCTTGGGAACTGGCCTTCGCGGATCCGCGGGTTCAGCAGGAGATCTGGAGTGAGAACTACGACACGTGGATCGCATCGCCGTATGCGCCGATGGGTATCGCGACCCCGGTCGACGGCGGCTACGTTCTGACGGGGCGATGGTCCTTCTCGTCCGGCACGGACCACTGTCAGTGGGCTTTCCTCGGAGCGATGGTCGGCGACGGTGAGGGTGGCGTCGCGATGCCGCCGTCGTCGTTGCACGTGATCCTGCCGCGTGTCGACTATCAGATCGTCGGGGATTCGTGGGACGTCATCGGCCTGCGTGGAACGGGTAGCAAGGATCTGATCGTCGATGGGGCGTTCATCCCCAGCCACCGGACATTGGACGCGTGGAAGGTGATGGATGGACGTGCCCAGAAGGAGGCGGGAAGATCCGAACCGCTGTACAACATGCCGTACTCCTGCATGTTCCCGCTGGGCATCACGTCCGCGGTCATAGGCATCGCCGAGGGCGCGCTGGCATGCCACATCGCTGCGCAGAAGGATCGCGTGGCCATCACCGGCCAGAAGATCAAGGAAGATCCGTACGTGCTGAGTGCCATCGGGGAGTCGGCCGCCGAGATCAATGCCTCGCGCGTATCCCTGATCGAAACCGCCGAACGCTTCTACGACAAGCTGGACGCGGGCAAGGAGATCACCTTCGAGGAGCGTGCGATCGGCCGGCGAACTCAGATCGCCGCCGCGTGGCGTGCGGTGCGCGCGCTGGATGAGATCTTCACGCGCGCCGGAGGCGGCGCGCTGCGCTACAGCACGCCGATGCAGCGGTTCTGGCGTGACGCACACGCCGGTCTGGCGCACGCGGTCCATGTTCCGGGCCCGACCAACCACGCAAGCGCGCTCACTCAACTAGGTGTCGAACCCCAGGGGATGATGCGGGCCATGATCTAGGGGAGGCTGCCGTCCAAGCCGGGACGTCCGGTCACGGAGAGTCGAAGGCGGTGACTTCTGCCGACCGATGCTGCTGCGCCAGGTGACGGTATACCGCCGCGTTTCCCTCGTTCTTGGCCACCTCGTCGTCGGTCAACTCCCGCCGTACCTTGGCCGGAACACCCGCGACGAGTGAGCGCGGTGGAATCTGCGTGCCTGCGAGCACCAGTGCGCCGGCTGCGATCAGTGATCCCGTGCCGACGACTGCGCCGTTGAGAACCGTCGCTCCCATGCCGACGAGGGCGCCGTCCTCCACGGTGCAGCCGTGGAGGACGGCGTTGTGGCCGACGCTGACGTTTCGGCCGACAGTGACCGGGAAACCCGGATCGCAGTGGACCGCCACGCCGTCCTGGATGTTGCTTCCCTCGCCGAGCGCGATGGAATCGCAGTCGGCGCGCAGAACCGCGCCGTACCAGACGCTGGCCTCAGCGCCGATCGTCGCGGCGCCGATCACCGTCGCGGTGGGTGCTACGAACGCGGTTTCGTCGGCTCGAGGCGATTTGCCGTTGATCTGGGCGACGTGCGGTCCTCTCAAGTGCTCTCTCCTTTTTGGCAGCGGATTCTCAGCTCTATCGGGCTGGAGTTTATTGTGCCGGGACAGAGGACGGGACTCAGAGGAGGCTGACCCTCTTGTAGAGGTATTTCGATGGACCGCCGACGAGGCCGACGCTGTCGAGGAACCGTATGAGTTTGGATCCGGACGTGCGGACAGTGTTCTTGTAGTGCGGGTTGCGCTTCGCTTCGGTCTTGGCGCGCTTCGGGTCGAGGCCGACGTTCTCGTAGACCCCTCTGCGGACCAAGCTCTTCATGATGATGTACACGCTTGCGGCGGTGTTGATCCGTTCGTACTGGAGCCTCAACCACCCGGCGCCTTCGATTCGACGAGCGACTTCCTCGCGAGCGAAGCGGATGTGCCGGGATTCTTCGACAACATGGATCTTGCTGACCGTGCGCGTGAGGGGCTGCACGCGTTCGTCCTTCATGAAATCGCGCTGCATCATGTCGAGGATCGCTTCGGCGGCCATCACGCTGGCGTAGGCGTTGGCGCCCTTGTAGGAACTGCCCCAGATGCGTCCGAACTTGTGAACCAACGGGTGGGGGCCGTAGCTCGGCATGCCCAATCTTTCTCCCGCGCGGGCGAACATCACCGAGTGGCGGCACTCGTCGGCAATCTCGGTAAGAGCGAACTGGACGTGCCGCGAGTACTTGTCGCGACCGTAAATATCGCGCAGGAGCATCTGCATCAGCAGGATTTCGAACCACAGGCCCACACTGGCGATGCTGGCGGCCTCGTGCTTGGTGAGTTCGATCTTCTGTTCGTCGGTCATTTCGTCCCATAACGCGGTGCCGTACAGGGTGCTCCACTCGGGTGTCAGGCCGAACTTGTCTTCGGGAATGGGCGCTTCCCAGTCGATCTCGACCATCGGGTCGTAGGACTTACGAGCCGATGATGCCAGTAGCCGCCTGGCGATCTCTTCCCGATCCGAGACTTCAATCGGTGTCTTCATGGCTACCTCTCGGTTGATGATCGGTACTGCTCGGTAGATGTGACAGCTAGTAACCGACACCCAACGATACTGTGACGCCTGTCTCAACGGCAAGGTTCGGCGCCGGTACAACGTGGCGGAGTACCCGGGTGGCCGATGGGTAGCGCCGTGGACGTCGGCACGGTGTGCAAGAGTTGCGGGGCTTCATTGACAGCGCAACCAGGACGCAACCCAGAAAGGACAGCGCATGCCGCCCCGTAGACGTTCCGATGCCGGCGCACCGGATCACCTGACCGCGGAAAATCTCGAGACCATTACTACCGCGATCAAGGAGGGAAAGCGGGCAACCGTCTATCTGCGCGAGGCGATGCCGAGCCTCGGGCTCGAGGCTGGGACCTCGGCGAAAGTTATTTCGGTGCAGGGCAATACGGTAGTGATCCGACCCAAGGGAGTGAACGACGAGCTTCCTTTCGAAGCAGAGGAGCTTCTGATGAGTCGAATTCCAGCACCGAAACCCGTTGCCGCGTCAGGCCCGGCCGTGTATCAGGGAATCGAGCCCGGCCCCGCCGCTACCCCGAAGGCTCCCGCACCCAAGACTGCCGCAGCATCTCAGGCAGTGGCTCCGAGTTCTTCACCGACGCCTTCGCGTCGCACCGCAAAGAAGGTGCCCGCGGGCGTGAGCGTGACCATCCATGCCGGCGCAGACAACGACTGGAGCGTCACGGTCGCAACCGGAGCGAAGAAGCCCGGCAAGGCAATCGCCGTTGCACCCGATGCTGTCGAGCGCGCCGTTCGAGAACTCGGAGAGGAATCAGCGATCGAGGCAGTCGAGTCTGTCATCGTCGCGGCGCGCAACCTCGCCGCAGCCCGTGTGGACGAATTGACCCGGCAACTCGAGGATGCTCGAAAAGCTCTGGAGTCACTCGGCGCCGGCGAATGATCACGGGACGGTCACGGGTTGCGAATTCTACATCGCGATTCCCCCGCACGAGCCTTGCGTAGGGTGGGATTCTGAGAGGGAGACACGTGGCCGTCAGGGCTCATTCCTGAAAGGTTTTAACATGTTGAAACGATTCGCAGCAGTTGTTGCAGTGACAGCGGGAATTCTTGGTTTCGTCGCAGTCGGGTCCTCTGCAGCAGCTCCGGCCGCTGTTATGGGCGGCGGTTCGGGGATCGTGGTTGATGACGAACTGCTGTGCTCGCTCACCACCATCGGTCACGACAATGCGGGTCGGCTTGTCGGATTGACGGCGGGGCACTGTGGGGAGGTGGGCGCCCAGGTTGTGCCGGAAGCAAGTCCGGAAAGCGGCGTCGTCGGTCGCTTCGTCGTCTCCAATCACAACCTTGACTATGCGGTGATCGAGTTCGATCCGGCGAAGGTCACACCGGTCGACTCCATCGGCCGCGTCACCATCACCGGGATCGGTGCGCCCGCGTCCTTCCCGCAGATCGCGTGCAAGCAGGGTCGGACCACGGGCAACACATGCGGCGTCGTCTACGGTGATCTGCTGCAGACGCACGAAACATGGACCCAGGCTTGCGTGATCGAGGGTGACTCGGGTGCCCCGATGGTGGTCGGCACGACGCTGGTGGCGATGGTCAATGCGTACCTCGCCGCACCGTGCATCGGCCCGGAGATCGGTACCACAATGAGCGCGGTCATCGCCGATATGAACGCGAACGGCGGTCCCGGGGCCGGCTTCCAGCCCATCTGACAGCAGGGGCGCGATCTCACATCCCGTACTCGGTGTAGGTGCCGAGCGTGGTGAAACCGATCTTCTCGTAGACCGGTGCGCCGTCGGAAGAAGCTTGAAGGACCGCGCGCGCCGCACCCGCTGCCCTGGCCAAGTCCAAGGCCGCTAGTGTTGCCGCGGTCCCGAAGCGCTTTCTCCGATGGGCTTGCAGCGTCACGATTCCGTACAGCCCAGCTACACCCGAGTTGAAGTGGACTTCAGCTCCCGTGACGGGTTGCTTGCCGACGTATCCGACGACGAATCGACTCGCGCAGTCATGGTCGAAGATGGCCGTGGCTGCCTTGTCGTAGAACTCGACAACGGTTGGAGATGGGGGAGCCCAGTTCTGCGCCATCAGGGAGGCGTAGTCGGACAACTGCTCGGCAGTTTCAACGGTGACGACCGTCAGAGCTTCAGGTGGCGGTAGCGGTGGAACCTCGTCGAGGTCTGCAACCATCGCCTCTTCGGTTTCCGATATCGACAACCCGTGTTCGAGCAGGACATCACCCAGGTTCGCGGGTGTCGAGGTCGGAGCCACCCACCATGAGAACGGCCGCCCCGTCGATGTGGTCGCCCGGATGACGTCGGCGACCCGTTTACTGGCGGTGTCCTCGGTGAATCTGGCGCGGCACACCAGGTTGAAGGTGTCGTCGGGGAGGCCGCCGTCAGCAATGACGACGTCTCCACCGGCGAGCACCCGTGCGCCCTCTACGGAGGAATGGAGATGACAGGCGTGCGATGCACAGTTGTTTTCCATCGCTTCCAAGATCGGGGCACGCACCTGGTATCAGAACGCTAGCCGCAGACGGCGCCGACCGAGGCGGAGCCGACGAGTTTCGTGTACTTGGCGAGGACCCCGCGGGTGTAGCGCGGGGGCAGGGGCTCCCATCCGTTCCTACGGGCGGCGAGTTCGTCTTCGTCGACGAGCAGGTCCAGTGTGCTCTTGCCGACGTCCAATCGGATCTGATCTCCGTCCCGTACGAACGCAATCGGGCCGGCGTCGACGGCTTCCGGTGCGACGTGGCCGACGCAGAGACCGGTGGTGCCACCTGAGAAGCGCCCGTCGGTAAGGAGGAGCACGTCCTTACCCAGTCCGGCGCCCTTGATCGCCGCGGTAATCGCGAGCATCTCGCGCATGCCTGGGCCACCTTTGGGTCCTTCGTAGCGGATCACGACGACATCGCCGCCAGTGATGGTTCCGTCCTCGAGTGCATCCATGGCGGCCCGTTCGCGATCGAAGACTCGGGCGGTACCGGTGAAGACGTCGGAATCGAAGCCGGCGGACTTGACGACGGCGCCACCCGGGGCGAGGGAGCCTTTCAGGATCGTGATTCCTCCGGTGGGATGGATCGGGGAGTTCATCGCGCGCAGCACCTTGCCGTCCGGGTCGGGAGGGGCGATGTCCGAGAGGTTCTCGGCCATGGTCTTGCCGGTGACGGTGAGGCAGTCGCCGTGGAGCAATCCGGCGTCGAGTAGGGCTCTCATGACGACGGGGACGCCGCCGATGTGGTCGACGTCCTGCATCACGTGCTGACCGAACGGTTTGACATCCGCCAGGTGTGGGACGCGGGCACCGACCCGTGAGAAGTCGTCGAGGGACAGTTCGACGTCGGCTTCGTGGGCGATGGCCAGCAGGTGCAGCACGGCGTTGGTAGAGCCACCGAACGCCATAACCACGGCGATGGCGTTCTCGAACGCCTCCTTGGTCAGGATGTCCCTGGCGGTGATGCCACGGCGAAGCAATTCCACCACCGCCGCGCCGCTGCGCCTCGCGAATCCGTCACGGCGGCGATCGGTCGCGGGCGGGGACGCGCTGCCGGGGAGAGACATGCCCAGTGCCTCGGCAGCGCTGGCCATGGTGTTTGCGGTGTACATACCGCCGCACGCGCCCTCGCCGGGACAGATCGCACGCTCGATGGCATCAACGTCCTCGCGACTCATCAGACCGCGCGAGCAGGCGCCGACCGCTTCGAACGCGTCGATGATGGTGACTTCGCGCTGGGTGCCGTCGGACAGCTTCGCAACCCCCGGCAGGATCGAACCCGCATAGAGGAAGACGTTCGCGAGGTCGAGGCGAGCCGCCGCCATGAGCATGCCGGGCAGTGACTTGTCGCAGCCCGCCAGCATCACGGACCCGTCGAGGCGCTCGGCCTGCATCACCGTTTCCACACTGTCGGCGATCACTTCTCGTGACACCAACGAGAAATGCATCCCCTCATGGCCCATCGAGATGCCGTCGGAGACGGAAATCGTGCCGAATTCGAGTGGGTATCCGCCAGCGGCATGGATACCGTCTTTGACGGCCTTCGCGAGCCGGTCCAGCGACAGGTTGCAGGGAGTTATCTCGTTCCAAGACGAGGCAACGCCGATCTGGGACTTCCCCCAGTCGTCGTCACCCATGCCCACTGCACGGAGCATTCCGCGCGCGGCGGTCTTCTCGAGTCCGTCGGTGACGTCACGGCTGCGGGGCTTCGGGTCCGAATCTGTGATGGAAGTCATGCGGCTCAGCCTATGCGCGAATCTCGGCACCGGCCATAAGGCGCGAGACTCTCGGCCGCGTATGGGCGGCCGACGTGGAAGAACGATGGGGAGTGCTCTCAACCAGCGGAAACAGCAACTGGGCGGTACCTTGATCTGCGATGAGCAGAGTGTGGTTGGTGTGGGGTGTGGGCGTTGCCGCGTATATCGTGGCCGTTCTGCAGCGCACCTCGTTCGGTGTGTCCGGTCTGGTGGCGACGGACCGATTCTCGATCAATCCCAGCGTGCTGTCGGGTTTCGTCGTATTGCAGATCGTGGTGTACGCGGGGATGCAGATCCCGGCCGGCGCACTGCTGGATCGTTACGGTTCGCGGGCGATGATCGCGTCGGGCGCACTGATCATGGCGTCAGCGCAGGCGGTACTGGCGATCACCGAATCGCTGCCGCTGGCGTACACGGCCCGAGTATTCGTCGGAGTCGGCGATGCGCTGACTTTCATCTCTGTATTGCGTCTGGTGCCGCAATGGTTCGCACCGCGCAGGGTGCCGCTCGTATCGCAGCTGACCGGAATCTTGGGCCAGCTCGGTCAGATCCTGTCGGCCTTGCCGCTGATGCTGTTGTTGAACGGGCCCGGATGGAGTTTCGCGTACGGCAGCGCGGCGTCACTGGGGATGCTGATCTTCGTACTGGCCTTGGCCGTCATCCGGAACTCCCCGCCCGGTCTGGAGACAGTCGCCGCACCCGCCGGATTGCGAGAGGTGGGCAAGCAGATCCGCCTGGTATGGGGGCGTCCCGGCACCCGACTCGGGTTCTTCACCCACATGGGGACGCAATTCTCGACGACGACCTTCGCCCTGCTGTGGGGCATCCCTTACCTGAGATCGGCGCAAGGACTGTCGCCGGCGGAGGCGGGTTCACTGCTGACGCTGTCGGTGATCTCGGCGATCATCGCTGGGCCGGTCATCGGGATCCTCAGTGGTCGCTTTCCGATGCGCCGCTCGTATCTGGTGCTGTCGATCATCATCAGCAACGCGGTGATGTGGACCATTGTGCTGGCACTGCCCGGCCCCGCGCCGAGTTGGTTGCTGGTGGTGCTGGTGATGGTGATCTCGGTAGGCGGACCGGGTTCGATGATCGGATTCGACTATGCCCGCATGTTCAATCCCAGCACCAGCATGGGAACCGCGCAGGGGATGGTCAATATCGGCGGATTCTTGGCATCGTTGCTGGTCATCCAGGCGATGGGCATCATTCTGAACGTGATGGGCGGATATTCGTTCGACGCATTCCGAGTGGCATGGCTCGTGCAGTATCCGGTCTGGGGTGCGGCGATCGTGGGTGTGCTCGTAACACGGAGGAAGGCGCGCAAGCAGATGGGTGTGGTGCTGCGGCCAATCCGTCAGGTGTGGCGAGAACGCACCGGCCGTTAGACGGCCCTAGTTACACTCTTGCACGATGTGTAACACTACTCCGCATGAGCAATGAGCGACCGGAAGATCAAGCCGTCCTGACGGTACCCCCGATGAAGTGGGATGCCTGGGGCGCGCCCGAAAAGAGCAAGACCCTCTCGGACGGCATCAAGGGCCTGCTGCAGCAAGCCCTCGGCGTCACGAGTCGACAGAAGCCCGAACGCATGGCCGAAGAAGATGTGATCCTGGCCCCGAGTGCGGTGTCCGAAGGGCAACTCGCGGCGCTGGCCGGGATTGTCGGAGCGAAGTTCTGCAGCACCGAACACAACGACCGCCTGCTGCGGGCCGGCGGCAAGAGCACGCTCGACATGCTGCGTCGTCGCAGCACCGAACCTCAGAACGCCCCCGACGTCATCGTTACCCCGGGCACCGAGGCCGAGGTCGCCGAGATCCTCCGGTACTGCGCCGACAACTCCATCGCGGTGGTGCCGTTCGGTGGCGGCACCAGCGTTGTGGGCGGACTCGACCCGGTGCGTGACAAGTTCGACGCGGTCCTCTCGCTGGACCTGCGACGGTTCGACTCGTTGATCGACCTCGACACCGATTCCAGCATCGCGACGCTGGGGGCGGGCCTGTCCGGTCCGCACGCGGAGGAACTCCTCGGTGCACGTGGTTTCTCGCTCGGGCACTTCCCGCAGAGTTTCATGTTCGCGACCATCGGCGGATTCGCCGCGACCCGCTCCTCGGGGCAGGCTTCCGCAGGTTACGGCCGGTTCGAAGACATGGTGCAGGGTCTGCGTGTGGTGACCCCCGCCGGCACCCTCGACACCGGGCGTGCGCCCGCTTCTGCCGCGGGTCCGGATCTCGGCGAATTGTTCGTTGGGTCGGAGGGAACGCTCGGCGTCATCACCCAGGTCCGTGTGCGGGTGCACCCGGTCCCGGAAACCACAGTCCGCGAGGGCTGGAGCTTCCCCGATTTCGAGACCGGCGCGGCAGCACTGCGTGCACTCCGACAGGCAGGCGCGGTCCCGACCGTGCTGCGCCTGTCCGACGAGGCCGAGACCGCCGTCAACCTCGCAACCCACGACAAGATCGGTGAGGAGACCGTCACCGGCGGTTGCCTGGCGATCACCACGTTCGAGGGCACCAAAGAGCACACCGCGGAGCGGGTGGCCGAGGCCCGCGCGGTCCTGGCGGCAAACGGTGCGACCTCACTCGGTGAGGAACCCGGAAGCAATTGGGAGCACGGCCGTTACGACGCCCCCTACCTGCGCGACGCCTTGCTCGATGCGGGTGCGCTGGCCGAGACCCTCGAGACGGCCACTACCTGGGGCAATCTTGCGAACTTGCGTGCCGCGGTCACCACGGCGCTGACCGAGTCGTTGTCCGCACAGGGAACCCCGCCGCTGGTGCTGTGCCACATCTCGCACACCTACGCGACGGGTGCGTCGCTGTACTTCACGATCGTGTGCGCGCAGAACGACGACCCGATCGATCAGTGGAGCAAGGCCAAGACCGCCGCCGGTGACGCAATCATCGCCGCCGGTGGAACGATCACGCACCACCACGCTGTCGGAGTCGACCACCGCCCGTGGATGCGGGACGAGATCGGCGACCTGGGTGTGACCGTCCTGCGTGCGGTCAAGAACGCCGTCGATCCGGCGGGAGTCCTCAACCCGGGCAAGTTGATTCCGTGAGCGCCCAGAAGGCGATCGAGAAGGTCACCGTCCTGATCAACCCGCTTTCCGGGCACGGCAACGGGCCTACCGCCGGCCGCAAGGCTGTCGCACGCCTGCGTGAGCGGGGTGTCGCCGTCACCGAGATCATCGGGACGGACGCCGATCACGCCCGCAAGCTGGCCCAGCGGGCCGTCGAGGGGGGCACCGACGCGCTCGTCGTGGTGGGCGGCGACGGTGCAATCAGCATCGCGTTGCAGGCGGCCGCCCAGTCCGGGACGCCTGTCGGGCTGATCCCGGCGGGGACCGGCAACGACCACGCGCGCGAGTTCGGTATCCCCGTCGGTGACCCCGTTGCCGCGGCGGACGTGATCGTCGACGGTGAGGTGCAGGAGTCCGACCTCGCTCGGATCACGCTCGACGACGGTTCGATCGTGTGGGCAGGCACCATCATTGCCAGCGGGTTCGATTCGTTGTGCACGGATCGGGCGAATCGGATGTCGTGGCCGAAGGGGCCGATGCGGTACAACCTGGCGATGCTCATCGAGCTCACCCGGCTCAAGCCCCTGCGCTACACCGTCGAACTGGATGACCAGAAGGTGAAGGTCGATGCCACGCTCGTCGCCGTCGGCAACGCCCGTTCGTACGGCGGTGGGATGCAGATCTGCCCGAACGCGGACAAGACCGACGGTCTGCTCGATGTGACGGTCGTCGAACACGGTCGCCGGTCGAGGCTGATTCGGCTGTTCCCGAGGGTGTACAAGGGCACCCACGTGGACCTACCCGACGTGCAGACTTACCGTTCACGCAAGGTGCGTTTGCAGTGCGAGGGCATCACCGCCTACGCGGACGGCGACCGCGTCGGGCCGCTTCCGGTGACGATCGAAGCAGTCCCGTCGGCGTTGCACATCCTCAGTCACGAGCCGGCCTGAGTCGCGACCGCGGGGCGGTCCATAGTTACCAGTCGCGGGACGGTCCATCGTTACCGATCGCGGAGCCGGTCCATCTCCCGACGTTCACGTTTGGTGGGCCGGCCTGCTCCGCGGTCGCGTCGAGGGATTGCAGCCAGTAGTTCTCGTGGTGGGGGCGGCGGTGTGTTGTCGATGAAGCATTCGACGGCCACCGCCGCCCCCACACGCTTTGCGATGAGCCGGGCCACGGCAACGATGCGCTCGGTTCCGCCAGTTCGGATGCGCACGTCATCACCGATTTTCACGGGTTGCGCGGGTTTGGCGGTGGTGCCGTTGACACGTACATGGCCCGAACGGCAGGCCGCAGCCGCAGCCGACCGAGTCTTGAACAGCCGAACTGCCCAGACCCAGCTGTCGACCCGTACGCTTGTATGGTCGGTATCGGAAGCTGCCACCCAATCAGGATACGAAAGCGTCTCGGTGATCGTTTCTGCGCGCCCAAAGCGTCCGGGTTGTGCGACACTTCCGCCATCCATATCGCGATAGACGGAGAACTTATGGACATCATTCGCAAGGTCGCCGCCCTCGGAGCCGTTGCGGCGGGTGGTTTGTGTTTCGTCGGTACTGGAACAGCTGTGGCAGAGCCGGAACCCGAGCCGGCGCGGTCGGGGCCAATCGCGCTAGACCTGAGCCCGGTGCCGTCGGGACCGCTTCCGATAAACATAGGCCCGATGCCATTCGGGCCAGTCGCGGAAGGATCTGCGCAGACGCCGGCCGAACCGGGTGTGATCGGCCCGGCCTCGATTCCGATCGCGACCTCACTGCCCTTCGGGACGTATCAGGGAGTCTCCAACATTCCCTTCATCGACCTGATCTGGAAGGGAAAGACCTTCGGGTATGGAACGGCGATGGACAACTTCCATGTGGACTTCCCATATCTCTTCGGTATGACCTTTCGGGACGTGAACGGTGAGATCGTCACCGACTACAGTCCCGCGGGCCTGAGTTTTCTGACAGACCGGCTGACTCTGAGACCAGACGGGTCCTACGAGGGCAGCTTCTACATCAACGACATCCCCATCGCCGGGTTCGTCCTTCAAAAGGACTTGCCGTCGTTGGGTGAGTTGCCGCCGTTGGACGAGTTGCCGCCGTTGGACGAGCCAGCGCCGGAAATGCCGCAACCCTGACTGCGCGGGATCCTCAGAACGTGATGGGCACACCGTAGAAGACTTGGTGTCGGTCACGTATGCGCTCGGCGGACAGAGGTGGTTCGGGTGGCCATCGACAACGACATCTATAACCGTGTGGGCGAAACGTGGTGGGATGAAGACAACCCGCTGAACCTGCTACACGGAAGCATGACGCCGGGGCGATTCGCGTATTTCCAGAAGATCCTCGGCGAACGGGTCGGCCGCGATTTCACAGGCCCTGATTTCACACCACTGCGGGCCCTCGACATCGGTTCAGGTGGTGGCTTTCTCGCGGAACAGTTCGCTCGCATCGGGTTTCAGGTGGTCGGTGTCGATCCGTCGCCGGTATCGGTTGATGCGGCGCGCCGCCACGCCGCCGCTTCGGCACTCGAAATCGAGTATCGGATCGGTGTGGGCGAACGATTGCCGGTCCCGGATGCCACGTTCGACGTGGCGTACTGCTGCGACGTCCTCGAGCACGTGTCGGATCTCGATGCTGTAATCGCCGAGACAGCGCGCGTACTCGAACCCGGCGGGCTCTACCTGTTCGACACCATCAATCGCACCCGCACGAGCAAGCTCATCGCGATCAAGATTCTTCAGGAGTGGCGGCTGACCAGGGTGTTCGACACTCCTATCCACGAGTGGTCGATGTTCATCACGCCTGCGGAACTGGTTCGGGTCACCGAACGCCACGGCCTTTCGGTAGGCGAGATCGTCGGACTCGGGCCGCGGGCGAAGAACCCACTCCGACTGCTCGACTTCGTACGGGTAGGCGGCAGCAGTCTCAGCTACGGAGAGTTGAGCCGACGACTCGACTTCGGGCAGATCAGGAGTACGGCCAACTCGTACATGGGGTACGCGGTCAAGCGGTAGGGCTGGACTCCACATAAGTGAAGCGGGCGACCCAACCGAAGGCTGGGTGGCCCGCTCCACCTCTTACGGCGTCATCGCGTAGCAGCGACACTGGATCAGCTGTAGTCGTAGAAACCCTTGCCGCTCTTCTTTCCGAGGTGTCCAGCGTCCACCTTGCGCTTGAGTAGCGTCGGGGGAGCATAGTGCGGTTCGGCGAACTCCGCGTACAACGACTCCGCCGCGGCGAGGGTGATGTCGAGACCGACCGTGTCGATCAACGTCAGCGGACCCATCGGGTACCCGCAGCCGCCCTTCATGGCCTCGTCGATGTCCTCGGCGGTTGCGTAGCCGGACTCGAGCATCCGAACGGCGGACGTGAGGTACGGAATCAGCAGGGCGTTGACGATGAAGCCCGCACGATCGCCCGCGCGAACGGTTTTCTTGCCGAGCGTGTTCTTCGCGTAATCGGTGACCGCGGCAACGGTCTCCTCGGATGTGACGAGGCTGACCACGATCTCCACCAGCGGCATGACCGGCACCGGGTTGAAGAAGTGAACACCGACGACCTGCTCGGGACGCTGCGTGGCGTTGGCCATCTTGATCAGCGGGATGGATGACGTGTTGGACGCCAAGATGCCGGAGGGTTTGACGATCTTGTCGAGCTTCTGGAAGAGATCGACCTTGAGCGACTCGATCTCGGGTGCTGCCTCGATCACGAGGTCGCGGTCCGCGAACTCCTCGATGTCGAGGGTGACTCGCACCCGGGCGAGTGCCTCGTTCGCATCGGCCTGTTCGAGTTTTCCGGCTTTGACCGCGCGAGCCAGGGACTTCTCGATCCGCGCCTGCGCCGCCTCGGCGAACTCCTGCTTGGTCTCGAGGACGAGGACTGCACTCCCGGCCTTGATACATACCTCGGCGATGCCGGCACCCATGGTGCCGCCGCCGATCACACCTACTAGCTTCACGATTCTCCTTCTATGAGCGACTGCCGGATGTACGGTGTCGCTTACTTCAAAAGCGCGCGCGACATGACGACGCGCTGAATCTGGTTGGTACCTTCGTAGATCTGGGTGATCTTGGCGTCCCGCATCATGCGTTCCACGGGGAAGTCGGTGGTGTAGCCCGCGCCGCCGAACAACTGCACGGCGTCGGTGGTGACCTCCATCGCGACATCGGATGCGAAGCACTTGGCGGCGGCAGAAATGAACCCGAGGTTCTTCTCGCCACGCTCCGCGCGAGCAGCGGAGGTGTAGACCATCAGGCGTGCGGCCTCGACCTTCATCGCCATGTCGGCGAGCATGAACTGCACGGACTGGAAGTCGCTGATGGACTTGCCGAACTGCTTGCGATCCTTGGTGTAGGCGAGGGCCGCGTCGAGCGCACCCTGAGCGAGACCGACTGCCTGCGCACCGATGGTGGGCCGCGTGTGGTCGAGAGTCTGGAGTGCGGTCTTGAAACCGGTGCCGGGCTCACCGATGATGCGGTCACCGGGGATCTTGCAGTTCTCGAAGTAGAGTTCGGCGGTCGGCGAGCCCTTGATGCCGAGCTTCTTCTCCTTCGGCCCCACGACGAACCCCTCGTCGTCCTTGTGGACCATGAATGCCGAGATACCGTTGGCCCCCTTGTCGGGGTCGGTCACCGCCATGACGGTGTACCAGCTGGACTTGCCGCCGTTGGTGATCCAGCACTTGGAGCCGTTGAGGATCCAGTCGTCACCCTCTGCCTTGGCGCGTGTGCGCATGCTCGCGGCGTCGGAGCCGGCCTCACGTTCGGACAGCGCATACGAGGCCATGGCCTCGCCGGAAGCCAACTGCGGAAGGACCTGCTGTTTGAGTTCTTCGGAACCATTGAGGATCAGGCCCATGGTGCCGAGCTTGTTGACGGCAGGGATCAGCGAGGAGGAGCCGCACACGCGAGCGACCTCTTCGATGACGATGCAGGTGGCGACGGAATCGGCGCCCTGGCCGTCGTACTTTTCGGGGACGTGGATTGCATTGAACCCCGAGTTCACCAGGGCGGTGAGGGCTTCCTCGGGGAAGCGGGAATCCTCGTCCACTTCCTTCGCGTGGGGCGCGATCTCCTTCTCGGAGAGTGCGCGGATCGCAGACCGCAGCTCTTCGTGCTCGTCGCCGAGCTTGAACAGGTCGAAGTCCGGGTTTCCGGCCATTTTGGGGGCACTCCTTGTTTATCTCGTTGTCGGTCTCGGCGATACCGAATCCGACTGGCACCAGGTGCCAGATTTAGCTCTCATACGGGTGAGGTTGAGCGGTAGTCGGTCTGCAGCCTGCCACCAGCACTGTGCAGTCAACCACGGCACTGAGTGCCAGTCCAGGCGGTTGTGATCATCGGAGCACTCACCCGCGAGGCGCGGACAGTTGCGTCTCGATCTGTCCGGTGATGTCCTCGACAGGCGTGCCGGGTGGATAGGACACGACCAGTACGGCGTCCCGGCCCTGTTTCGGCGTTCCTGGGGCCACTCCGAATGTACGACGAACGTCGAGCAGGGCGCGCTCGAGCTCTTCCGCCGTGGCGCCGGGATCGCCCCTGATCATGTTCCGGAGCAAGTAGTTGTGACATGCAGTGACGGCGGCCGCGAACCCGATCACCTTCAGCACCGGTTCGGTGGGCGCCGCGCCGCGCAGGTAGTCGACGAAACACCGTTCGTAACGGTCGCCGGTAACAATCTCCCGCTCACGCAGGGCGGGGACGCGCTGTACCACGTGATACCGGCGGATGGACAGGTCTAGATTTTCGCGGAACCGACCGAACACCAGGCTCGCCGCCTTGCACACTGCTCCCCACGGGTCCTCGGACTCCGACGAAAGATAAGCGGCAGCCTGCTGCAACAACGATTCGTGATCGGCGAAGATCACATCCTCCTTGGACCGGAACTGCCGGAAAAAGGTGCGCCGCGAGACGCCGGCCGCCGAAGCGATCTGCTCGACAGTGGTGGCTTCGTACCCGTTCTCGGAGAACAGTCTGATGGCCTGGGAGACGACGTGGACACGGAAATCCGTTGAGTCGAGGCCAGGGGCGTACGCGCGCTCGGTCATGATGTCCAGTATCCACTTCGTTGGTCCGAGACCGCGATTCGCTGGACGTCAGCGACCGGAAGGGCGGATACTCGAATCAGCAGGCCCGCATTGATCGAGGACATCCTGGTAGCGCGAGATCGGCCGTGGGTGCTGACCTGCACAGCGGCCACCCGAAGGGGGGACGAAGACACGCGACCCCCCGAATTCTCCTGTCTCGGCTGACACGCTGTTCACGTTCATCGAAGTCGGGGATACCTTTCCGAAAGGGAAGAATTTGCAACCCGCCGAATCGAAGAGGACCGTTGGTTCGGGAACGGGAAGCGGGGAGCGCTTCCCGCTTTCGGCTGCGCAACGGGCCATCTGGTTTGCTCAGCAACTCGACCCTCAGGTTTCGGTCGCTATCGCGCAGTACGTGGAACTCGAGGGAGATCTCGATATCGACCTGCTGCGCGAATCGACAGTGGCGGTCGGCCGCGAATTCGAGTCACCGTTCCTGAAAGTCGTCGACGTGGACGGGCAACCGTTCCAATACGTCGACCACGACACCGACACGTCAATCGCTTTCATCGACTTTCGCGGCGAACAAGACCCGACAGCCTCCGCACACGACTGGATGGATTCGGACTACGCGCGACCGCTCGACCTCGCGAGGGATCGTCTCGTCGAGACCACAATCCTGTGTATCGGAGACTCTCACTACCTGTGGTACAGCCGGATTCATCACGTAGCGCTCGACGGTTACGGTGCAATGACGATGGTGCGGCGTATCGCCGATCGATACACGGCAAAGGTCGAGGGTCGCGAACCGGTTCCGAACGGGCCTGCAGATCTTCGAAAGCTCTACGAACTCGATAGCGAATATCGATCCTCGTCCCGGTTTGCCACGGATCGTGAGTACTGGGTGAGCAGGGTCGGAGGGCTCACAGGATCGAGTCTGGGTGGGCCCCCGGCGCCGGCACTCGCCCAAAGCAAGGTCGTGAGCGGCTTGCTCTCCGACGCCGCCGCCTCCTCGAGTTCGGCCGCCACCATCGTCGCGGCCTTCGCCTGCTATCTGTCCCGCATGACGGGAAAAACCGATGTGCTGGTGACCATTCCGGTGTCCGCGCGAACGACCAAGCTTCTCCGCAACTCCGGTGGCATGATGGTCAATGTAGCTCCGCTTGCGGTGCACGTCGATCCCGACGACACGGTCGAAGACCTGGTGTCGCGGGTGCAACGCGAGCTGGTTGGTGCGCTGCGCCACCAGCGGTGCAGCCTCGACGACATCCGCCGCGACGTCGGTGAGTCCAGAGGTGCGCAGCTGTACGGGCCCATGGTCAACGTGATGCTGTTCCATCAGACGGTGACCCTGGGTTCGTTGCTGGGTGAGTTCCACATCGTGACATCAGGGCCTGTCGAAGATTTGCTGATCAATGTCTATCAAAGCGGCACACCCGAGAGGCTTCACGTCGACTTCCGTGCGAACCCGAATCGGTACGAAGACGTGGACTTGCGTGACCAGCACAGGCATTTCGTCGAGTTGCTCGAGGAATTCGCGGTCGCCGACCAGGACGCCCGGGTGGACAGCATTCACGAGATCAGCGCCCGTGCGGGCGAACGACTGCTGAGCGAGGCGGCCGAGGTCGAGTATTGGCGGCAGAAACTCGCCGGGCTTCCGGAACTGTTGCCGCTGCCGACGGAGCGGCCGCGGCCCGCACGCTTGTCTCCGGCGGGCGATCGGATGTCCGTGACGCTGCCGGGCAGGTTGCACCGCCGCATCACTGCGATCGCCGAAGATGCCGGTACAACAACCGGTGTGGTGTTCTTGGCGGCGCTGTCGGTCCTGCTGGGCCGATTGACCGGCAGTGATGACATAGCCGTCGGAACGACAGTCGATGTGGGCGACCGTACCGACGTGGTGGTGGTTCGCACCCAGTACTCGGGTCACGCTTCGTTCCGGGAGTTTCTGGTGCACGTCGATGCTGTCGCGGCCGAAGCCAAGCAACACACGGGTGTTCCGTTCGAACAGTTGGTGCGCGAGCTCGACGTTTCGAGGACGGACGCCTACGCGCCGATCATCCAGGTACTTCTCGATTCACGCCCGGCCGGTATGCGCGGTGCACCTGTCTCCGGCCTCGATGTGTGCGTATCAGTGGCGGAAAAGGTAGACGAATCGGGCAAGCCAGCGGGTGCGACCCTGGAACTCGTCTACGCCACAGACCTGTTCGGATCGAGATCGATCCGTACTTCGGTTGAGCGGTGCAGGCGAATTCTCGATGCGATTGCCGCCGACGCGGATGTGCGAATCGGGGATATCCCGATTCTTTCCGATACGGAAAGGTCTGTACTGACACCGATACGCGGCCGACCGGGCCGCTCCGAGCGCACCCTTGCGGATCTGTTCGCAAGTGCAGCAGCGCTCGATCCGAAGGCGACGGCTTTGACGTTGCAAGGGGAGGAGATTTCGTACGGCGAATTGGATCGGTGGTCGACCCAGGTTGCGCGACTACTGATCGAGCGTGGTGTGGGGCCGGAATCCTTTGTTGCATTGGCACTTCCTCGCTCATTTCACTCGGTGGCGTCGGTCTGGGCAGTCGCGAAGACCGGGGCCGCCTTCGTGCCTGTCGACCCGAACTATCCGACCGAGCGGATCGATTACATGCTCGACGATTCGGGCGTCACACTGGGATTGACCGAGCACTCGCTGCGTGACAGACTCGATGGTTCGATTCCGTGGATCTGCCTGGACGACTCCGACTTTCGTGCGAAGTGCGCGGTTCAATCCGAATCGCCTCTGACCGATGCGGATCGCGTGCGCCCGTTACGCATCGACAACGTGGCTTATCTGGTTTATACATCGGGTTCGACAGGGCAGCCGAAAGGTGTGACCGTCACCCACCGTGGGTTGGACAAGTTCGCGAAGGATCAGCAGGAACGTTTCGGTGCTACGAGATCCTCCCGGACTCTGCACTTTTCGACACCCAGCTTCGATGCCTCGATGTTCGAGTACCTGCAAGCATTCGGCGTCGGCGCCACGATGGTGGTCGTGCCGCCGTCGGCGTACGGCGGCACCGAGTTGGCCGAACTGCTTCGTGCGGAAGGCGTCACTCACGGGTTCATCACCACCGCGGCGCTGGGTACGATCCCGCCCGAGGGGCTCGAGCACTTCCTCGACGTCGTCGTAGGAGGAGAGGCCTGCCCACCAGAGTTGGTGGCCAGGTGGTCACCGGGGCGGCGGTTGCACAACGCGTACGGCCCCACCGAGACCACCATTATGGCGAACATCAGCGTCCCCATGACCCCGGGGGATCCCATCACGCTGGGTGGACCGATCCGTGGGGTCGAGGAGATGGTGCTCGACGACCGGCTCCGCCCGGTGCCTATCGGCGTTCCGGGTGAGCTGTATATCGCCGGTGAGGCGGTGGCCCGCGGATATCACCGGCGTCCCGGTCTGACCGCGGGACGGTTCGTGGCCGACCCATACGGCCGTGGGCGGATGTACCGGACGGGTGATGTCGTGCGGTGGCGTGCCGACCACACTCTCGAGTACCTGCGGCGCAGTGACTTCCAGGTGAAGGTCCGCGGCTTCAGGATCGAACTCGGTGAAATCGACACAATGTTGCAGACACTGCCGGAAGTGCGGAACGCCGTCACCATCGGACGACCCGGACCTTCCGGTGACACCGTCCTGGTCTCCTATGTTGTCCCTGCGGACCATCGGACGGTCGAGGCGACCGAGCTGCTGGAGCAGGCACGGAGCAGGCTTCCTGCCTACATGGTGCCCGCGGTGATTGTGACGTTGGCCGAGTTTCCGCTCAATCCGGTGGGGAAGCTGGACCGGGAAGCGTTGCCGGAACCGAGGTTCCTGTCCGATCAGGCCCCGTTCCGTGCGCCCGCCGATCCTACCGAGGAATCGATCGCTGAAGTCTTCGCCGAAGTGCTCGGCGTGGAGAGGATCAGCGTCGACGACAGCTTCTTCGATCTTGGTGGAAACTCGCTCGTAGCCACTCGGGTTATCGCGCGCGTCAACGCGACGCTCGGATCGGATGTGGGTGTGCGGGCGCTGTTCGAGGCGCCCACCGTCGAGCGATTGGCGGCCTATATTCGACGGCAGGGGCCGACTCGTGCGCACAGGCTGCCGCTCGTCGCGGGCGAACGGCCCCACCAGGTGCCGTTGTCGCTGGCCCAGCAGCGGATGTGGTTCATCAATCAGTTCGACACGTCGTCGGTGGCGTACAACATCCCCATGGCCGTCCGTCTGAGCGGCCCGCTGAACGTGGAGACGTTGCAAGAGGCGGTACGCGACGTCATCGAGCGGCACGAATCGTTGCGTACCGTCTACCCGGCCACACAGGACGGCCCGTGTCAGGTGATCCTCGACGCGGGGCAGGTGGTACCCGATCTGACTCCGCACATCGACGGGGACGAGTCGCTGCGCGGCCGGATAGCGAGGCTGCTTGCGAACGGGTTCGACGTGAGTGCGGCGGTACCGCTTCGGGCCGCGCTGCTCTGGCACGGTCCGGACGAACATGTGCTCGTGATCGTGGTGCACCACATCGCGGCCGACGGTGCCTCTCTCGCGCCGCTGGCACGCGACTTGATGGTGGCCTACTCGGCGCGACAGTCCGGCGCAGAGCCGAATTGGGAGCCCCTGGCGGTGCAGTATGCCGATTACAGCGTCTGGCAACGTCAGCTGCTGGGCAGCCCCGATGACCCCGACAGCTTGATGTCGCGGCAACTGACCTATTGGCGGAAGGCTCTGGTAGACCTCCCCGAAGTCAGCGACCTGCCGCTGGACCGCAAGCGCCCCGCCGACCGGTCGCTCCTGGGCGCAACGGCGGCGTTCGAGATCGATGCCGGTCTGCACCGTAGTTTGCTGACCCTCGCGCGAGGCAGCGATGCGACGTTGTTCATGGTGATGCACGCAGCGCTGGCCGTTTTGGTGTCCAAGATATCCGGATCAGGCGACGTGGCGATCGGCACTCCGATCGCAGGCCGCGGAGAAGCGGCGCTGGACGATCTCGTGGGGATGTTCGTCAACACATTGGTGCTTCGCACCCCGGTGCACTCCGCTTCGACGTTCGCCGACGTTCTGGCCCAGGTGCGCGAAACAGACCTCGGCGCGTTTGCGCACACCGACGTTCCCTTCGAGAGTGTGGTCGACGAGTTGGCCCCAGCCCGCTCGACATCGCACTCTCCGCTGTTTCAAGTACTGCTCGAGTTCCAGAACACCGTGCGCGCACATCTCGAACTTCCGGGCCTGACGGTCGAGCCGGTCGACGTGGACCCCGAGGTATCCAAGTTCGACCTGCAACTGTCGTTGGCCGAAGAGTACGACGAGAATGGCTCTGCCGCAGGAATGTCGGCGTCTTTCCTGTATGCGACAGATGTATGGAACCACGCGACTGTGGGCGGGCTTAGCGACCGCTTCGTTCGGGTGCTGCGGGCGATTGCCGGCGACCCGACCGTGGTAGTGGGGGACATCGCGGTTCTCGACACGGCCGAGCGCGACCTGCTGCTGTACGGGTGGAACCGTGAGGGGACCACATCTCGAGACCGGACTCTGGCTGAGTTGTTCGCGAAGGTGGCCGCCCAGAATCCGGACGCTACAGCAGTGGTGGGCGGCGACGAGACACTGACCTATGGGGAACTCAGCGAACGGGCGAACCGCCTGGCGCGGTTGCTGATCGCTCACGGAGTGGGAACCGAGTCGCTGGTTGCGGTCATGATGGACCGCACGCCGAATCTGATTGTGACGTTGTTGGCAGTACTTGCTGCCGGTGGCGGCTACGTCCCTGTGGATACCGGCTATCCCGCCGAGCGCGTGGCAGCGATCTTCGAGGACGCGGACCCGGTGTGCGCTGTTGTGAGCGCGGAATATGCGGCATCGGCCCCGGGCGGCATCCCGCTGGTGGTGATCGACGACCCGGAGACCGTCCGAGCTGTTGCGCGACTGTCCGGGCTGCCGGTAACCGACTCGGACCGTCTGCGACCGCTGCGAGTGGACGCCGTTGCGTACGTGATCTTCACCTCGGGGTCTACCGGTCGACCGAAGGGAGTGCAAGTGTCTCACCGGAGTGTCGTCACATTGCTGACGAACACCCGTGAGATGTTCGGGTTCGACTCGTCCGATGTGTGGACACTCTTCCACTCGTACGCTTTCGACTTCTCGGTCTGGGAGATGTGGGGTGCCTTCGCGCACGGGGGTCGGCTCGTGGTGGTCGACTACTACACCGCCAGGTCACCGGATTCCTTCCTCGAGTTGATCCGCAGGGAAGGGGTGACGGTGCTGAACCAGACCCCCACCGCGTTCTACCAGTTGATCGAGGCGGATAGGGCGGCGAGTGCCGTCGAGGATCTACCCGGGACGCCATTGTCATTGCGGTACATCATCTTCGGTGGTGAGGCCCTCGACCTCGGGCAGTTGGAGCGCTGGTATGCGCGCCACGACGACCGCGCACCCGTGCTGGTGAACATGTACGGCATCACCGAGTCGACCGTGCATGTCAGCTTCCTCGCCCTCGACCGTGCACTCGCATCGTCCGCCGCTGGCTCGGTAATCGGAGGTGGACTCCCTGGCCTGCGGGTGTACGTACTCGACGAACGGTTGCATCCGGTGCCGCCCGGGGTGGTGGGCGATCTGTACGTGTCGGGTGATCAGGTGGCACGCGGCTATGTCGGCCGATCCGGGACAACTGCCGCGCGCTTCGTCGCCAACCCGTTCGCAGGTGGCCGGGCAGGCGCGCGCATGTACCGATCCGGAGACATAGTCCGATGGCGTGCAGACGGCCGTCTCGAGTACATGGGCCGCAGTGATTTTCAGGTCCAGCTGCGCGGATTCCGAGTGGAACTGGGTGAAGTGGAGGCGGTGCTGGCCGCATGTGAGGGAGTCGCACAATCGGTGGCGATCGTCGCCGGCGACGATCGGAACGGCGACCGCCTGGTGGGCTATGTGGTCCCGGAGGAGGGCGCCGACGTCGATGTGGTGGCGGTCCTAGACGAGGTCGCGGCGACGGTGCCCTCGTACATGGTGCCGGCGGCTGTGGTGGTGCTCGACGCGCTGCCCCTGACAGTCAACGGCAAGCTCGATCGGAAAGCTCTGCCAGAAGCCGACTTCGGGATGTCGACCGTTGGGTTCGTCGCTCCCCGGAATCCGATCGAGGAGATCGTCGCCGCATTGTTCGCCGATCTACTCGGCGTCCTCCGGGTAGGAGCAAACGACAGTTTCTTTGCGCTCGGAGGGAACTCGCTGATCGCGACTCGACTCGTTGCTCGTATCAATGCGGTTGTCGGCGACCGCGTCGGTGTGCGCGACGTCTTCGATGCGCCGACCGTCGCTGCGCTGGCCGCCCGTGCCGAGGCTCGCGAGTCTCGGGGTTCGTCCCGTCCGCCTCTTTCGGCGAGGGAGCCGTCGCGGGAGGTCCCGGTCTCGCTCGCACAGCAGCGAATGTGGTTCATCAACCAGTTCGACACGACCAGTGCGGCCTACAACGTCGCGATCGCATTGCGCCTCGAGGGAACCCTCGACGTACACGCGCTGCGAGCCGCTGTCGCCGACGTGGTCGAGCGCCACGAATCGCTGCGCACGATCTTCCCCCTGACCGATCGGGGTCCGCGCCAGGAGATTCTTCCGGTCGCAGATGTGGCTCCCGTTCTCGACCTGCATGCCGTTGCGCCCGAGGATTTCCATGCGGAGGTTGGGCGCCTGCGCTCGGCGGGATTCGACGTGACCGAGCAGGCGCCTGTGCGGGTTCGCCTTTTCTCACTCGGTGACAGCGAACACGTTCTTGCCGTGGTGGTGCACCACATCGCCGCCGACGGTTTTTCGATGACCCCACTGGCACGCGACCTCCTGTCCGCGTACACCGCCCGGCGTCGAGGGTCGGCACCCGATTGGCCCCCACTCGCAGTGCAATACGCCGACTACACCCTGTGGCAACGTGACTGGCTCGGCGACGAGGCCGACTCCAGTTCGCCGATCGCACGTCAGATCGACTACTGGGCAACGACACTGGACGACATCCCCGAGGTACTGGACTTGCCGACGGACCGCCCCCGACCGGCAGCGCGAACCCTCGATGGTGCGAAGGTGGAGTTCGAGATCGGGCCGGAACTCCATCAGAGTGTCGTTCGGGTGGCTCAAAGGCACGGGTCGACGGTGTTCATGGTGCTGCACTCCGCATTGACGGTCCTGCTGTCGAGGCTGAGTGCGTCCGACGACATCGCGGTCGGTACGCCCATCGCGGGGCGCGGCGAAGCCGAACTCGACGACATGGTGGGCATGTTCGTCAATACCCTCGTGCTGCGGAGCCACGTCGACGGCAATCGTACGTTCGCCGAACTCCTCGAAGCGATCAGGGAAACCGATCTAGGGGCGTTTACCCACGCCGACGTGCCGTTCGAACGCGTGGTGGAGATCCTGCGTCCCTCCCGGTCGACGGCGTACTCACCGCTGTTCCAGGTGATGCTCGAATTCCAGAACACCGAGCGCCCCGAGGTGGAGTTGCCGGGCCTCCACGTGGAACCACTCGACCTCGCGTTCGACACGATCAACTTCGACCTGCAGTTGACCCTGCGGGAGAACACCGATGACGACGGGACCCCCTCGGGTATCAGTGCGGCGTTCGGTTACGCCACGGACATATTCGACGAGAGCACGGTGGCCGAGTTCGCCGATCGCCTCGTTCGAATCGTCGATGCCGTCACCGCGGCGCCAGAAGTACCGGTCGGCGATGTCGACGTCCTCGGTGTCGACGAACGCGCCGCATTGCGAGCGATGAGCGGAAGCCTCCAACGCTCTGGCGGCATATCGGATGTCGGCATATCGGAAAGCGGCGTCGAGGAGCGCACGCTTCCGCGGTTGCTGCAGTTCGCAGCCGGCGTCGATCCCGACGCGCCGGCACTGATCTTCGAGGAACGTCAGCTGTCGTATCAGGAACTCGACGCGCGCTCGAACCGGCTCGCCCGGCTGTTGATCGACCGCGGCGCGGGTCCGGAAAAGGTGGTCGCGCTGGCGCTGGCACGATCGATCGAATCCGTTTCAGCCGTCTGGGCGGTGGCCAAGTCCGGTGCGGCCTTCCTGCCGATCGATCCGAGCCATCCAGCCGATCGCATCGAGTACATGCTCTCCGACTCGGGCGCTGTCGCCGGACTGACCATGTCCACCATCAGCTCCGCGCTACCAGAGACGATCCCGTGGCTGGTACTCGACGATCCGGAAATCGATGCCGAGTGTGCGTGGTTCCCGGAGACGGCAGTCGACGACGCCGACCGCACGTCGGCGCTTCGGATCGACCACCCCGCATATCTGATCTACACCTCGGGATCGACAGGCAGGCCGAAGGGTGTGGTGACTACACACGCAGGTCTGGACAATTTCGCCGCGACGATGCAGGACACCTTCGGCACGACGGCCTCGTCGCGGACCCTGCACTTCGCTTCGCCGAGCTTCGATGCCTCGGTTCTCGAACTGATGCTCGCCGTCGCGGCCGGCGCGACCATGGTGATTGCCTCCCCGTCCATCTATGGCGGCAACGAACTGGCGGCACTGTTGCAACGTCGGCGCGTCACTCACTGCTTCGCGACACCGGCGGCGCTCGCCTCGGTGGATCCCGCCGGGCTCGAGGCCGTGGAGTGCGTGGTGACCGGTGGCGAAGCCTGCCCGCCCGAACTCGTGGCCCGTTGGGCCACTGGCCGAAAGATGTTCAACGCCTACGGGCCGACCGAGACCACGGTGGTATCGAGTATCAGCACCCCGTTGGCGCCAGGTGAACCGGTGACCATCGGCGCACCCACAATCGGGTTCACCGAGGCGGTTCTCGACTCGAGGCTGCATCCCGTTCCTGTCGGTGTGACGGGCGAGTTGTACCTCACCGGTCCCGCGATTGCTCGCGGTTATCACGGTCGGCACTCGCTTACCGCGCAGCGCTTCGTGGCGAGCCCCTTCGGGGCACCGGGCAGCCGGATGTACCGGACCGGCGACCTCGTGCGGTGGACGGCGGAAGGGGAGCTGGAATACCTCGGACGGTCCGACTTCCAGGTGAAGATTCGAGGGTTCCGGATCGAGCTGGGAGAGGTGGAGTCGGCCCTACTCGCGCACGAGGACGTGACCGCAGCAGTCGCGGACGTGCGCCGGGACGGGCGCGCGGGCGATCGGCTGATCGGGTACGTGGTGCCCGAAGCCGACGCCCAAGTCGATCCGCAGGCTGTGCTCGACTTCGCCGGTACCCGATTGGCGTCCTACATGGTGCCTGCCGCCGTAGTGGTCATCGATGCGATTCCCGTGACGGTGCACGGCAAACTCGATCGAAAGGCACTGCCGGAACCGGACTTCAGTTCCGTGGTCTCCGACAGCCGCCCGCCGCGCACCGAGACGGAGACCGTTCTGGCCGAACTGTTCCGTGAGGTACTCGGGCTCGACTCGGTGGGCGTCGAGGACTCGTTCTTCGCGCTGGGCGGCGACAGCATCATGTCGATTCAGTTGGTGGCTCGCGCGAAGGCGGCGGGGCTGATCTTCTCGCCCCGGGACGTGTTCGAGCGCAGGTCGATAGCAGGCCTCGCCGAAGTGGCCCATCGCGAGCGCACAGACGCTGTGGTGCTCGAGGAGTTGACTGGCGGCGGTGTCGGCCCTGTTCCACTGACACCCGTGGTCGCGTGGATGCTCGAGCGAAGTGGTGGCCGGCTGAACCGGTTCTCTCAGGCGGTGTTGGTGTCCGCGCCACATGGTCTCACCCACGAGGAACTCGCCGGAGCCCTCGATGCCGTTCTCGACCGCCACGACATGTTGCGTGCACGTCTCGCGGCCGATGAAGACGGACGGTGGCAGATGACGGTGCTGCCGACCGGATCGGTGTCGGCGAGCGCGCTGATTCACCGCGTGCCCGTTGCGACGTTCGACGCCCAGGAGTTCACGGCCATCGCCGCTCCGGAACTCGAGGCCGCAGCCGACCGACTGGATCCGGCGACCGCGAGCATGGTCCAGGTGCTCTGGTTCGACGGTCCCGCCGGGGTCGGGCGACTGCTGCTGGTCGCGCACCATCTCGTGGTCGACGGTGTGTCGTGGCGCATCCTGATCACCGACCTGGCGGCTGCCCATGCCCGCGTCGTGGACGGGCTGCCTGCCGCACTGCCGGGGGTCGGAACGTCGATGCGGCGCTGGGCATACGGACTCACCGACGCCGCCGAGCACCGACTCGCTGACGTCGGGTTGTGGAAGTCGATCCTGTCCGGTCCCGACCCACTGCTGGGCTCCCGGCCGCTGGACCCGGCGGTCGACGTTCACGCCGAGACGGGGCGTGTCACGGTGGAGGTGCCCGCGAGCGTGACCGAGGCGCTGCTCACCACGCTGCCGACGGCCTTCCACGGGTCAGTCGGCGACGGCCTCCTCACGGCGCTCACCCTGGCGATGATCCGGTGGCGGCGGCAGCGGGGCATCGAGACTGACGATGCGCTGATCAACCTGGAGGGACACGGCCGCGAAGACCACGTCGTACCCGGCGCCGATTTGTCCAGGACCGTGGGCTGGTTCACCACACTCTTCCCGGTGCGATTCGATCTCACCGGCATCGATGTCGATGCCGCCTTCGACGGTGGCGCGGCTGCCGGAGCATCGATCAAGGCCATCAAGGAACAGTTGCTCGCGATTCCCGATCACGGGATCGGGTACGGGATGCTTCGGTACCTGAATCCGGACGCGCGCGCAGAACTGCGCCGATTCCGGCCTCCGCAGCTGAGTTTCAACTATCTCGGCCGCGTGGCAACCACCGAGGGCGACGTGCCGTGGCTCCCTCTCGAGGGCAGCGCGGATCTCGGTGGAACTCAGAACGGCGACATGCCGTCTGCCTGGGTGGTGGACGTCAACGCGGCCACGGCCAGCAGGGGCGGCGAATCGGTGCTGACGGCGACGTGGTCGTTCCCCACCGGCGTGCTGGACGTCGAAGAAGTGGAAGAACTTTCGAGTCTATGGGTTCGGGCACTCACCGCACTGGCCGCCCATGCGAGCCGGTCGGATGCGGGTGGGTTGACGCCGACCGATCTCGACCTCGTCTCCATCGAACAGGCCGATATCGACCGGATCGAAACGGTGTACTCGGGCGTCGCGGACATCTGGCCGCTCTCACCGCTACAGGCGGGCCTGCTGTTCCATGCGCAACTCTCCGAGCGTCAAACCGATGCCTACCAGGTTCAATTGGTACTCGACCTTCGGGGGGCCGTGGATTCCGATCGATTGCGCCGCGCCGCGCAGGGGTTGCTCGATCGTCACGCGAACCTGCGGGTGGCGTTCGCCGACACGGCCACCGGCCCGGTGCAGGTGGTTCCGGAGCACGTGAGACCTCCGTGGGCTGAGATCGACCTGTCCGATCTCGACGAGACCCGCATCTCCGCGGCCCTTGCCGATGCGATGGCCGAAGACCGCGCTTTGCGATTCGACACGACCGAGTCTCCACTGCTCCGATTCACGCTGCTACGCATCGGACCGGATCGGTACCGGTTGGTGATGACCCACCACCACATTCTTCTCGACGGGTGGTCGACCCCGCTCGTGATCAAGGACCTGCTCGTGCTCTATGCCACGGGCGGCGACACTTCAGCTCTTCCGCAGGTTGCCTCCTACCGCGACTATCTGCGGTGGATTGGCCAACATGATCGCGCACGATCCACGGCCGCATGGATGTCTGCTCTCGCCGGTGCGGACGAGCCGACCTTGGTAGCCCCCGCCGCGCAGGGGAAGAGCTTCGCCGAACCGATCGATGTGCATCTGGATATGGGCGACGACAAGACGCGGATGCTCGAGGCGCTTGCGCGCGAGCGGGGTCTGACCGTCAACACTCTCGTCCAGGTCGCATGGGGGCTGGTGCTCACCACGCTCGGCACGCGCGAGGACGTGACGTTCGGGGCCACAGTGTCCGGTCGCCCACCGGAATTGGCCGGCATCGAGTCGATGATCGGCCTGTTCATCAACACCGTGCCCGTTCGTCTGAGCCTGCGTAACGAAGAGACTCTCGCCGAACTGCTGGAGCGATTCCAGCACGAACAGGCGGCCCTGCTCGACCATCATTACCTGGGTCTCACGGAGATCCAGCGCGCCGTCGGCGAGGGGGGCGTGTTCGACACGTTGACTGTCTTCGAGTCGTATCCGGTCGATCGGATGGGGTTCTCGGAAGACACCGACATCGACGGCATGCACGTCACCAACATCGAGGGGATCGATTCGACCCACTATCCGCTCACGTTGATGGCACACGTAGACACCGCACTGCACCTACGCCTTCGCTACCAGCCGAACGTCTTCGAGAGCGACTTCGCCGAATCGGTGGCAGCGCGGGTGGCGCGCGTCCTGCACATCATGCTGACGGGCATCGACACCCCCATGGCCCAGCTCACGTTGCTGTCGCAGGCCGAGCGCCGCGAGTACACCGCGGTCGCCGGTGCGCCGGCCGGGCCACCACTGTGCCTGGCCCAGATTCTGACCGCCGCCGTCGGCGATCGCCCGGATTCGCCCGCGCTCGTCTTCGACGGTCGCGAAATGACCTACCGCGAACTCGACGAGCGCTCGAGCACGTTGGCGCGGGTGCTCATCGAGCGGGGCGCCGGGCCGGAGAGGTTCGTGGCGCTCGGGCTACCGCGATCGGTGGAATCGGTGCTGTCGGTGTGGGCGGTAGCGAAGACGGGTGCGGCATTCGTTCCCGTGGACCCGAACTATCCCGCCGACAGGATCGAGCACATGTTGACGGACTCCGGCGCTGCACTGGGGGTGACGACATCGACTCACCGACACCGGTTGCCCGACTCCGTGCCCTGGCTGGTCCTCGATGATCCGGTGTTCGACGAGGGTAGGACTGCAGTCGACGCCGGCGCTCAGGTCACTGACGTCGATCGACGGTCGGTGCTCGACGTCGACCACGCGGCCTACGCGATCTACACATCCGGGTCGACGGGTCGCCCGAAGGGTGTTGTCGTCACGCACCGGGGCCTGGCGAACTTGCTCAGCGAGCAGAACGAGCGCTACCAAATATCTCCGACGGCCCGGTGTCTCCAGATCTGTTCACCGAGTTTCGACGTCGCGATTCTCGAATTGATTCAGTCGTGCGCGGCGGGTGCGACCCTGGTGATCGCGCCCCCCGACGTCTACGGGGGCCCGGAACTGGCGGCATTGCTGCGGCGGGAACGCGTCACGCACGCCTGCATCACCCCGGCGGTCCTGGCCACAGTGGAGCGTGACGGCCTCGAACACCTCGAGGCCCTCGTGGTGGCCGGCGACGCGGTGGGTGACGAATTGGTGACCACCTGGGGTGCGGATCGGGCGATGCTCAACGGCTACGGACCGACCGAAGCCACGATCCTCACGACCCTCAGCGAGCCGATGTCCCCGGGCGAGCAGGTCACAATCGGCGGTCCGGTTCGGGGCATGGTTCTGTCCGTCCTCGACAACCGGTTGCAACCGATTCCGGTAGGAGCGTCCGGCGAACTCTATATCGCCGGACCAGGCCTGGCTCGCGGTTACCATCAGAGGCCGGGGCTCACCGCGGAGCGGTTCGTCGCCAACCCGAACGGTTCGGGCCGGATGTATCGCACTGGCGACATCGTACGCTGGCGCCGCGACCACACCTTGGAATACCTCGGGCGCAGTGACTTCCAAGTGAAGATCCGCGGTCAGCGTGTAGAACTCGGGGAGATCGACTCCGTCCTGTCCACCCACCCGCACCTCGACTTCGCCGCAACCGTCGGCAGGACCGGTCCACTCGGAGACACGGCGCTGGTGTCTTACGTTCTGCCGCACGACGGTGAGGCAGTGGCGTCGCAGGATGTCCTCGCTTTCGTCGGCCGGATCCTGCCCCAGCACATGGTCCCCGCCGCAGTCATGGTGCTCGACGAAATTCCGCTGACACCGGTCGGCAAGCTAGACCGAAAATCCCTTCCTGCACCGGAATTCGCGTCGCCGACCACTGGCTACCGCGCACCGGTCACACCAGTCGAGGAGGCTGTCGCTCAGGCCTTCGCCGAAGTGCTCGGCATCCCGCGGGTCGGCGCGGAAGACAGTTTCTTCGAACTCGGCGGTGACTCGCTCAGCGCCACCCGTGCCGTCTCGCGGATCAACTCCGCCCTCGATGCCGGAATCGGAGTGGCCGCACTGTTCGACGCACCCGCGGTGGCCGATCTCGCGGTCCGGATCGAATCTGATGCGGGGAGTGCTTCGTCGTCGGTGCTTTCAGCGCGACCGCGTCCGGAACGGATACCCCTGTCGCTGGCGCAGCAACGCATGTGGTTCGTCAACCAGTTCGACACATCGTCGCCCGCGTACAACATCCCGATCGCGCTGAGACTGACCGGCAGCCTCGATCGCGGCGCGCTGATCGCAGCCGTGGCCGATGTCGTGGAGCGGCACGAATCCCTGCGAACCGTGTTTCCGGGTTCGTTCGATGGGCCACACCAGGTGATTGTCGATCCTGGGTTGGCAACTCCCGCGCTCGAGTCCGTGGCGGTCTCCGATGCCGGCGATCTACGGGATGCGCTCGCAGCCTTCGTCGGCGCGGGCTTCGATGTGAGTACTCAGATCCCCTTCCGTGTCACCCTGTTCGAACTCGGTGACGGGCAGCACGTCCTGGCAATCGTGGTGCACCACATAGCGGCCGACGGATTCTCCATGATGCCGCTGGCGCGGGACGTCATGCTCGCATACACGGCGAGGACCATGGGTGAGACACCCGGCTGGAAGCCGCTATCGGTGCAATACGCCGATTACACTGTGTGGCAACGGGATTTTCTTGGTTCCGAGAGTGAACCCGACTCGGTGGTGTCGAGGCAAC
Organism: Rhodococcus sp. WMMA185; assembly: GCF_001767395.1. Lineage (NCBI taxonomy): Bacteria > Bacillati > Actinomycetota > Actinomycetes > Mycobacteriales > Nocardiaceae > Rhodococcus > Rhodococcus sp. WMMA185. Next base: position 143,116 of record NZ_CP017014.1, read on the forward strand.
TCTCCTACTGGTCGCAAACCCTCTCCGGTGCTCCCGAGGTGCTGGCGATCCCGGTCGACCGGCCTCGCAGCACCGAGCGGTCGTATCGCGGCGATGTCGTGGAGTTCGTGGTCCCGACCGGCTTGCACGGTGAGCTGGACAATCTGGCAGCGAAGCACAACTCGACCCTGTTCATGGTGATGCACGCGGGGTTCGCGGTCCTGTTGTCTCGGCTGTCGGGCAGCGACGACATCATGATCGGAACGCCGGTCGCTGGGCGGGGTCAGGCGGCGCTCGACGACGTGGTGGGAGTGTTCGTCAATACGCTCGTGCTGCGTACACCGGTGGAGGCGCGGGCATCGTTCGGTGAGGTGCTGGCCACGGTTCGAGCAAGGGACATCGGCGCGTTCGAACACGCGGACATTCCGTTCGAGCGCGTGGTCGACCACCTAGCTCCCGAGCGATCCACTTCACACGCGCCGCTGTTCCAGGTCTTGATCGAGTTCCGGAGCGCGGGGGGTCCTCGTCTCGAGTTGCCCGGACTGACTGTCGACTCGGTCGACGTAGAACTCGAAGCGGCGAAGTTCGATCTGGAACTGAGCCTCGAGGAACGCGTCGACGTGGACGGGAAACCGGCGGGAATCGTTGCGGGCCTACGATTCGCGACGGACGTGTTGGATCGGGAGACCGTCGTCCGCTTCGGAGAACGGTTCATGCGGGTGCTCGAGTCGGTGACAAGAGCCGTAGACGTGCCGGTGGGGGACATCGAGATCCTGGATCCGGCCGAGCGCGGCCTGCTCCTGCCGACACCGGCCGTCCGCCCGGTCGAATCGACCGCAACCATCCCAGAACTCTTCGCAGAGGTCTCGCATCGGTGCGGAGGCGCGACGGCCGTCGTCTGCGGGGGCGCTTCGCTCACTTATGACGAATTGGATAGCAGATCGAATCAGCTGGCGCGGTTGCTGATTGCGCGCGGGGCCGGACCTGAGACTCTGGTGGCGGTAGCGGTCGCCCGATCGGTGGATCTCGTGGTGGCGATTCTTGCGGTGATGAAGACAGGCGCGGGCTACCTTCCGGTCGATACCACGTATCCGGCGGAGCGGTTGGAGTTCATGTTCGCCGATGCGCGTCCGGTGTGCGTGCTGACCACCGAGAGCGACGCCGACGCCGTTGGGAATAGCGGAATCGAGGTCCTCGTGCTCGACGCTCCCGGTACGGCTGCCGAGGTGGAGCGGGCATCCGCCCAGCCGGTGTCCGACACGGACCGGACCGGGCCGCTGCACCCCGACTCGGTTGCCTACGTGATCTACACGTCCGGGTCGACGGGACAGCCGAAAGGCGTTCAGGTGTCGCATCGCAACGTCGCGACCCTGTTTGCAGGAACCCAGCCGTTGTTCGACTTCGGCCCGGCCGACGTGTGGACCATGTTCCACTCGGCCGCGTTCGACTTCTCCGTCTGGGAGCTGTGGGGCGCCCTCCTGCACGGCGGCCGATTGGTGGTAGTGGACTACTTCACTGCACGTTCACCCGACACCTTCCTGCAGTTGCTTCGCGACGAGAAGGTCACCGTGCTGAACCAGACTCCCACCGCCTTCTACCAACTGGTGGAAGCGGACCGGGTGTCGGCTGGCGGCGCACTCTCCCTTCGATACGTGGTGTTCGGCGGGGAAGCGCTCGACCTCGGCCAGCTCACTCGCTGGTACACCCGGCACCTCGACACGGCCCCGGTCCTGGTCAACATGTACGGCATCACGGAGACCACGGTGCACGTCAGCCATCTACCGATGGACGAGGAGGTCGCGGCTCGGGCGTCCGGATCTGTGATCGGCCGCGCGCTTCCCGGCCTACGGGTATACGTGCTCGACTCTCGCCTGCACCCAGTGCCTGCCGGCGTGGTGGGGGAACTGTACGTGTCCGGTACACAGGTCTCGCGCGGGTATCTCGGCCGGCAGGTTCTCACGTCGACGCGGTTCGTGGCCGACCCGTACGTGCCGGGCAGTCGAATGTACCGTTCCGGCGACCTCGGCCGGTGGAATGCGAAGGGGCAGATCGAATACCTCGGCCGCAATGACTTCCAGGTGCAATTGAAGGGATTCCGGATCGAGCTCGGCGAGGTGGAGTCGGCCCTCCTCGCCTGCGACGGTGTAGCGCAGTCGGTGGTCTTGTCGCGCGGTGAGCGTCTCGTGGGTTATGTGGTATCCGAGGCCGGCCGGGTTCTCGACCCGGCGGCGATCACCGACACCGTGAGCGATCGGCTGGCAGCGCACATGGTTCCCGCGGCCGTGGTGGTCCTCGACGCGCTGCCGCTCACCGTGAATGGCAAACTCGACCGACGCGCTCTTCCCGAACCAGACTTCGCGCAACGCGTTTCGCAGACCAGGGCCCCGGTGACGGAAGCGGAGCGGATTCTCGTCGATCTGTTCGCCGAGGTGCTCGGTCTCGAATCGGTGGGTGTGGACGACTCGTTCTTCGCCCTCGGTGGCGACTCCATCATGTCGATCCAGCTTGTCACCAGGGCGAAGGCGTCCGGTGTGCTGATCACTCCGAGGGAGGTGTTCGAGCGCAAGACCGTCGCCGCGCTGGCGGAGATCGCGACTATGGGAGAGGAGGCGGTCACCCTCGACGAGTTGCCGGGAGGCGGTGTCGGCGAGCTACCGCTGACCCCGATCGTGCACTGGATGCTGGATCGGGGCGGCGATTTCGAGCGATACTCTCAGGCCGCCCTGTTTACGACGCCTGCCGATCTCGACGCGCAAATCCTGACAGCGGCGATGCAAGCCGTTCTGGACCGACACGACATTCTGCGCGCCAGGCTGTATCGAAGTGACCGGTCCGAGGGCGGCTGGTCGATGGAAGTGCAGCATCCGGGCTGGGTGCGGGCGAACACAGTGGTCCGGGTGGTACCTCTCGAATCGGATGAGGCATTCACCGACGCCGCGCAACGCGAACTCGATTCGGCTGCCGCCCGGCTCGACCCCGAGTCAGGCGTGATGGTGCAAGCGGTGTGGTTCGAGAGCGAGTCCACACCGCCGACCACCGGCCGGTTGCTCATCGTCGCTCATCACACCGTTGTCGACGGGGTGTCGTGGCGCATTCTGATTCCCGACCTCGCCCTTGCCTGTGCGCAAGTGCAGGCAGGCGAGGAGCCGGCGCTGCCCGCTGTCGGGACCTCGATGCGCCGGTGGGCACATGCTCTCACCGACGTGGCGCGGGATCCCGATCGCAAAGCCGAACTGGCGGTGTGGCGGCGCATGTTGGATGCCCCGGACCCGGTGCTGGGATCACGGCCGCTTACAGTGCCAGATTCTTCAGTGCCCGAACTTCCGACTTCTGCCCCTCAGACGGCCAGTCGCCAGATCGCGAGGGTTGAGGTTCGGGTTTCCACTGACGTGACCGACGTCCTGCTGACCTCGCTGCCCGAAGCCTTCCACGGCAACGTCGCAGACGGGTTGCTGGCGGCACTGGCGCTGGCCCTCGTGCGCTGGCGGCGGATCCGCGGGATCGAGTCTTCCGACGCTCTGCTGAACCTGGAGGGCCACGGCAGGGAGGAACAGGTGGTTCCGGGAGCGGATCTGGTACGCACGGTCGGGTGGTTCACTACGATCTTCCCGGTGCGTCTCGACCTGATGGGCGTGGATGTCGACGACGCGTTCGCCGGGGGCTGGGGAGCTGGAAAAGCGATCAAGGTGGTGAAGGAACGGCTGCGGTCGATCCCCGACCACGGTATCGGATACGGTTTGCTGCGATACCTCAATGATTCAACAGCCCAGGAACTTTCGAACCTCCCGAGCCCGCAGGTGGGTTTCAACTACCTCGGCAGGCTCGGCTCCGGTCTCGCGGAGGACGGCGACTGGATGCCGCTGCCGCATGCCGGACTCGACGCGAACTCGCATCCGGGCATGCCGATGGTCGCCACGGTCGACGTAAACGCGATGACCACGGACACCGCAGCGGGCCCCACACTGGTCGCCACGTGGTCGTTCCCCGTCGACGTGCTCGAGGAGGCCGACACCGCCGAACTCGCTGGGTTGTGGGTGAACGCACTGGAAGCGCTCGCGACGCACACTCGGTCGGGTGGCGGCGGATTCACGCCATCGGACTTCGGCCTCGTCGCGCTCCGCCAAGGCGCGATCGACGACCTCGCCGTCCGGTACCCGGGGATGACCGACGTATGGCCGCTCGCTCCGTTGCAGTCGGGCATGCTGTTCCACGCCGAACTGGCCGACGAGTCGGTGGACGCCTACCTGGTGCAGTTGAGTCTCGATCTGGGCGGCGACGTGGACGTCGAGCGACTGCACCGCGCGGCCAGTACCCTCCTCGACCGGCACCCCAACCTACGTACTGCGTTCGTCCACGATGCCGACGGCACGGCCGTGCAGGTGGTATCCCACCCGATTACCTTGCCTTGGAGAGAGATCGATCTCAGCGAACTGGACGAGGACGCCGCTTCCGAGGAGATCGACCGACTGCTGGACCTCGATCGGACCACACCGTTCGACATGGCGAAGCCGCCGCTGATGAGGTTTCTTCTCATCAGGATCGCCGGCGGCAAGTACCGGCTGGTGTCGACGAACCACCACATCCTCCTCGACGGTTGGTCGATGCCACTGCTGATTCGGGAATTGCTCACGCTGTACGCCACGGATGCCGATCCTTCGTCGCTGCCACGGGTTCGGGATTACCGCGACTACCTTGCCTGGATGACAGGGCGTGAACGCGACGCGTCGGCCCGCGCCTGGGCCGACACGTTGACAGGTGTGGAGGAACCGACGCTCTTGGTCCCCGAGGACCGAGCCCGACGGTTGTCTGCGGTTTCGTCGGAGTGGGTGTTCGACCTCGACGAGGACCGGACGAACCGGCTTCGCGACTTGGCCCGTGCACGTGATCTGACGCTGAGCAGCCTTCTTCAGACGGCATGGAGCATCGTTCTCGGCATGTTGACCGGACGCGAGGACGTCGTGTTCGGAGCCACCGTATCCGGCAGGCCCCCAGAGCTTTCCGGAATCGAGACGATGATCGGACTGTTCATCAATACGGTCCCGGTGCGCGTCACGCTGCGCCCGGACGATACCTTGGGCGGGTTGCTCGATCGGGTGCAGGCCGAGCAGGCGGCCATGCTCGACCATCACTACACCGATCTCGGGGAGATTCAGGACGGAGCGGGCGGCGGCGTCGGTTTCGATACGCTGACCGTCTTCGAGTCGTATCCGGTCGATCGCGCTGGACTGTCGGAGGACACCGATATCGCGGGCCTCAGAGTAACGGGGGTGGATGTCCGAGACGCGGCCCACTACCCGTTGAGCCTCGTTGCATCGGCCGACACGTGTCTGCATCTGAAGTTCGAGTACGTGCCCGATTTGTTCGACGAACCTGCGATCGAAGACATCGCACAGCGGGTGCTGCGGGTACTCGACGCCTGTACCGAACCGGGAACGCCGCTGGCCGGTCTGTCTCTGCTCACCGACGCCGAACGCGGTGATCTGGTTCCTGTAAGCGGTGGTCGTGCACGTTCGATCCGCACGCTCGGGCAGATCTTCGCGGACGCCGCCGCGATGGAGCCGGAGGCACCCGCGCTGTCGTGCGGCGATGCGGAGATGTCGTATCGGGAACTCGACGATCGTTCGAACCGGCTGGCACGCAGACTGATCGAGGCAGGTGCAGGACCGGAGACGTCGGTGGCCGTGGGCATGGCCCGCTCGATCGAATCGGTGATGTGTGTGTGGGCGGTCGCCAAGGCGGGTGCCGTGTTCGTGCCTGTCGACCCGAACTATCCCGACGAGCGCATTCTGGACATGCTCACCGATTCGGGAAGTGCTTTCGGCCTGACAACCGCGCAGTACCGCGATCGGCTGCCCGGAAGCATCGACTGGCTGCTCCTCGACGACGCGGAATTCGTCGCCGACTTGGCGGCTCAGTCGGCAGATCCTGTGGGTGACGCCGACCGCCTCGCCCCGGTGACTCTGGACACTGCCGCCTACCTCGTCTACACGTCGGGTTCGACCGGCAGACCGAAAGGCGTCACCGTCACCCACCGCGGCCTGGACAACTTCGCGCGCGAACAGCTTGCCCGCTTCGGCGCGGGTCCCGGGTCGCGCACGCTGCACTTCTCCACACCGAGTTTCGACGGGTCCGTGTTCGAGTACCTGCAAGCTTTCGGTGCCGGGGCGACAATGGTGATCGCACCGAACACGGTCTTCGGCGGGGACGAACTTGCCCAGGTGATCGGTGACCAGCGTGTCACCCACGCCTTCGTCACCACTGCGGCACTCGCATCGCTGGATCCGACCGGCCTGGACAGTTTCGCCGATGTTGTCGTCGGCGGAGAAGCCTGCCCGCCCGAACTCGTGAGCCGTTGGGCGCCGGGGCGTCGTCTCTACAACGCGTACGGGCCGACGGAGACCACCGTCATGTCCAACATCAGTGATCCGATGGTCGTGGGCGAGCCGATCACCATCGGCGGGCCGATCGGTGGTGTCGAGCAGTTGGTGCTCGACGCGCGGTTGCAACCGGTTCCCGTTGGCGTGCCGGGGGAGTTGTACATTGCCGGTGCCGGTCTGGCGCGGGGCTACCATCGTCGCCCCGCGCTCACCGCGCAGCGGTTCGTGGCGAACCCGTCCGAGCCGGGTGAACGAATGTACCGGACTGGTGACATCGTGCGCTGGACTGCCGAGCACACCATCGAGTACCTGGGCCGCAGCGATTTTCAGGTGAAGGTGCGGGGATTCCGGATCGAACTCGGCGAGATCGACGCCGTGCTGACCGACGACCCCGAGGTCCGGTTCGCCGTCACGGTCGCCTACCGAGGCCCGTCCGGAGACACGCTCCTTGCGGCGTACGTCGTGCCGGCCCCGGGCTGTGCCCTCGAGGTGGACGAGATCTCACGACGTCTCGTGACGCGACTGCCCGCCCACATGGTTCCGTGGTCGATCTCCGTGCTCGAGAAGATCCCGCTCACCGCGGTCGGGAAGTTCGATCGCAAGGCCCTTCCGCCGCCTGAATTGGGCTCTTCGGCAGCAGAATATCGGGGACCGGCCAACCCGGTAGAGGAGACGGTGGCCGAGGTCTTCGCGGAAGTGCTGGGCCGAGATCGCGTCAGCGTGGATGCCGGATTCTTCGACCTCGGTGGCAATTCTCTCAGCGCCACCAGGGCGGTGGCACGGTTGCGCGCCGCGCTCGATACCGACATCGGTGTACGGTCACTGTTCGAAGCGCCCACGGTCGAGGCGATTTCCGCGCGTATCGAACACGCCGGATCCGGATCGTTCGGGCGGCCAACACTCGCCGCGCGCGAGCGCCCGGCGCGAATCCCGTTGTCGTTTGCGCAGCAACGTATGTGGTTCATCAATCAGTTCGACACCAGTTCACCCGCCTACAACATTCCGATGATCGTGCGCCTTACCGGAGACCTCGATGTGGAGGCGCTGGATTCGGCGATCACCGACGTCGTGACGAGGCACGAGTCGCTGCGCACCCGGTTCCCGATAGTCGACGGCGAACCCGCCCAGGAGGTGCTGGCGCCCGAGGGGCTGAGGCTCGCACGCACATCGGTGGCGGGCGAGCATCAGTTGCGGGAGGAGTTGACCCGGTTGGTGTCGGCCGGATTCGACGTCACGACGTCGGTACCGCTGCGTGCCGAGCTGTTTGCACTCGACACTGTGGACGCTGCCGACGATATCGATGCTGCAACACACGTACTGGCTGTAGTCGTGCACCACATTTCGGCGGATGGCTTCTCGATGGCACCCCTCGTCCGAGATGTGATGATCGCTTACCAATCCCGGGTGCTAGGGCATGCCCCGGACTGGTCTCCGCTTCCGGTCCAATACGCGGACTACACGCTCTGGCAACAACAGTTGCTCGGCAGCGAAGACGACCCCGAGTCACTGCTCTCGCGGCAGCTCGAGTACTGGACGTCCACGCTGGCGGGCCTGCCCGAGCTCCTGGAGCTGCCGACCGACCGACGCCGGCCCGCTCAGCAGTCGTTCCGCGGAGACCGCGTGCACTTCGCGATCGATGTCGGCTTGCATCAGAGGATCCGGGCACTGGCGCGCCGCCACGGGTCCACCGAATTCATGGTCGTGCACGCTGCGTTGGCGGTGCTGCTCGGGCGACTCGGCGCGACCGACGACGTTACCGTCGGTACTCCCATCGCGGGCCGTGGTGACGCCGCACTCGACGATCTCGTCGGCATGTTCGTAGGCACCCTCGCGCTGCGCAGCACCGTCGAAGCGGGAGAGTCGTTTACCGAACTGTTGGCTCGAATCCGGGACGCCGATCTCGGTGCCTTCGCGCATGCGGACATTCCGTTCGAACGCGTGGTGGACGCCGTCGATCCGGTGCGGTCGACGGCGCATTCACCGATGTTCCAGGTATCGCTCGAGTTCCAGAACAACGAGCGCCCCACGTTGCAGTTGCAGGGGCTGACGGTTGAGGGTCTCGATCCTGCACTTCGCGTCGTCAAGGTGGACCTCGAGGTTATTCTCGTCGACCAGGCAGAGTCGGACGGCGCCGCTGCGGGCATGGCGGGGGCGATCGACTTCGCGACCGACCTCTTCGACGCGGCCACCGTGCAAGGCTTCGCGGAGCGATTCGTCCGGATCCTCGAGACCGTCTCCGTCGATCCGGAAGTTCCGGTGGGCGATATCGAGATACTCGGACCCGAAGAGGTTGCCGGACTGACCCCGGCCCGAGGTGCCCCCGATGCACCGGACTTGCTGCTGCCTGACCTGTTGTCGGCGGCGGCGGACCGGAACCCCGACGCGGACGCGGTGTCGTTCTTGGGCCGTTCGATGTCGTACAGCCAATTGGATGCGGCCTCGAACCAGCTGGCGCGCAGGCTGATCGAGATCGGTGCGAGGCCAGGTACTGCGGTTGCGGTGAGCGTCTCACGGTCGACCGAGTCGGTGGTGTCGGTGTGGGCGGTCGCTCGCGCCGGGGCGGCGTTCCTCCCGGTCGACCCCGGGTATCCGCTCGAACGGATCGAGCACATGTTCGCCGACTCCGGTGCAGTGTCGGGCGTGACCACCCGCGCGGACAGAGATCGGCTTCCTGACAGCGTGAACTGGATAGTGCTCGACGACGAGGAGGAGGAGCAGCGGATCGGCAAGCAGTCCCACGAACCGGTCACCGACACCGACCGGACCGCGCCGCTGCACGAGTCGCATCCCGCCTACCTCATCTACACGTCGGGATCCACAGGGATCCCGAAGGGTGTGGCCGTCACCCACCGCGGCCTGGCGAATCTGGCCGCCGAGGAGAGGGACCGTCTCGCGGTGAGGCCCGACTCCCGGATCCTGCACTTCGCATCGCCGAGTTTCGACGCGTCCGTCTTCGAACTAGTCATGGCGTTCTGCGCAGGCGCGACGCTGGTGATCGCGCCGTCGACGATCTATGGCGGTGCGGAACTGTCGAAGCTGCTCGGCGCGGAGCGCGTATCCCACGGGTTCGTCACCCCCACTGCGCTGGCCTCGATGGACCCGCTCGGATTCGAGTCGTTGCGGACGCTGGTGGTGGCCGGTGAGCCGTGTCCGCCGGAACTCGTCGCGGCGTGGGCGCCCGGCCGCCGGATGTTCAACGCATACGGGCCGACCGAAACCACGATCATGTCGAACATCAGCGACGCGCTGGTGCCGGGCGAACCGATCACCCTCGGTGCACCGACGCGGGGTGTGGCGGAGGTGGTGCTCGATTCGCGCCTGCGCCCGGTCCCCGTAGGTGTCGTGGGTGAGTTGTATGTGTCGGGGCGTGCCCTGGCCGACGGGTATCACCGGCGTCCGGGGTTGACCGCGTCACGGTTCGTTGCTGCGCCCTGGGGTGCGCCGGGAGAGCGGATGTACCGCACCGGAGACGTGGTGCGGTGGCGCCGCGACGGAACCGTCGAGTACGTAGGACGCAGCGACTTCCAGGTGAAGATTCGTGGGTTCCGTATCGAGCCCGGGGAGATCGACGCGGCGCTGCGTGAGCACGCCGACGTCGGATTCGCTGTAACGATCGGCAGAATCGGTCCGTCGGGCGAATCCCTGCTCGTCTCCTATGTCCGCCTGGTCGCCGGCGCGAACGTCGAGACCGCGGATCTCCTCCGGATGGTTGAGCGGCGCCTGCCCGCCCACATGGTGCCGGCGGCGGTCGTCGAACTCGACGAGGTCCCGCTGACCCCAGCGGGCAAGCTTGATCGCGACGCACTGCCCGCACCCGAGTTCCTCGCCGGCAGCGAGTTCCGGCAGCCGTCGAACCCGCTCGAGGAGGCGATCGTCGAAGTGTTCACCGACGTGCTCGGTCTCGAGCGAGTCGGTGCCGACGACAACTTCTTCGAGCGGGGTGGCAACTCGCTCCTCGCGACGAAAATATCTTCCGGCCTGCAGGATCGGCTGGACCGGACGATCCCATTGCAATGGATATTCCTCGACCCGACGCCGTCCGGGCTCGCTCGCCGGATCGAATCGCCCTCGGTGGACAGCGGAGTCGAGGAGGCCCTGGCGGTGGTGATCCCGCTGCGATCCGAGGGCGGAGGCAAGCCGCTGTTCTGTGTGCATCCGGGGATCGGGCTGTCGTGGGGTTACGCCGGGCTGGTGCCGTACCTGCCGAAGGATCGCCGTGCGTTCGGGCTGCAGCTTCCCGTGATCAGCGGTGAGTCGTTGCCCGAATCGATCGAGGAACTCGCGCAGCGCTACGTTCGGGAGATCCGGGCCATTGATCCCGAGGGACCATACGATCTGCTCGGGTGGTCGCTCGGCGGGGTCATCGCGCACGCCATGGCCGTCGAACTCCAGGCGGGCGGAGCGCAGGTGTCGACGCTCACACTCATGGACAGCTACCCGGAGGACGGTGCGGCGCCGATATACGGCAGGCTCGGGATGCGTGAACTACTGCTCGGGCTCGGACTCGATACCGACATTCCGGACAGTGAGTTGACGTACGGGCGGGCTGCCCAGCTGCTGAACGAGTCCTTCGGAATCGAGGACGGGGTGACGGCAGCCCATCTCGAGCGGATCAATGCGGGATATGAGAATTCGAGGCAGTTGGTCCAGCGGTTCGTCCCCCGCGTCTTCGACGGGGATCTACTCGTCTTTGCTGCATCTGGCACCGAAAGCGAGGCGGATCGAACGCGGTCGGCGGAGGAATGGCGGCCGCTCGTGACAGGCCGAATCGACGAGCACAGGGTGCAGTGCGGCCACAACCAGATGATCGAGCCGCTGGCCCTCGCAGCTATCGGCCCGGTGCTCTCCCGCCTGCTCTCCGACCGGGGCTGATGTGATCATCCGATCCGTCGGTGGGGTGCTCGACCTGTGTACTGATCTGCGGTGCGTCCACCACTGATGAATCCGCAGGTTGTCGGTGCCGCTATCCGCGGGTACCGTTTGTGGAGGTGTGCGATTCGTGGCACACCGTAGTTGCGTATGCCAAGCTCAGCGCATTCGAGGTCGGTGAGTTCCGAGGGAAAGAGGAGGTGTGGCGTTCGAGTGAGAAGCCAACCTCCCAGAACCAGCTGAAACCGTTTCACCGGTGGGTGTCGCGGTTTCACCTTGTGGTCTGCCCGTGTCCCGCCGGCAGCGTCGTGCTGCCCTCTTTTCGAAAGCTCCACCATGCCCCAGTTGCGTACGATCCGTTCTCTTCTGCCAAGCCGTTCCACTGGTCTGACCGACGTCGATGCCGCCGGTGACGCGGCCGCACACCGTGCCACCGAAGCCGCGTCTTCCAAGGCGAAAGTGGTCCAAGGCGCTGTCGGGAAAGTGATCCAAAGCGCCGTCTACCGCGATGGCAAGAGAATCGCCAGTCCCTCCACCCTGGCCGAGGCTCTCGGGGGTGTGCGGGACTCGGCGTCGATGGCGTGGATCGGCATGTACCGGCCCAACGAATCCCAGTTGTATGCGGCGGCAGCACAATTCGATCTGCACGAATTGGCTGTGGAGGACGCGATCGTCGCCCATCAGCGCCCCAAGCTCGAACGCTACGGGGAGACGTTGTTCGTGGTCCTACGCGCGGCGCGGTACTGCGACGAGACCGAGCGTGTCGAATTCGGTGAGCTGCACATCTTTTGCGGGCCCAACTTCGTGCTTACCGTCCGGCACAGCGAGTCACCCGATCTGTCAGCGGTGCGGCGGAGGATGGAGAGCGATCCGGACCTTCTGAGCCTCGGGACCGAGGCTGTTCTCTACGCCATCCTCGACGCGGTGGTCGACGGATACGCGCCGGTGGTGTCCGGGCTGCAAAATGACATCGACGAGATCGAAACCGAGGTGTTCAGCGGAGCGCCGGGAGTGTCCCGACGCATCTACGAACTGACCAGGGAGGTCATCGAGTTTCAGAGGGCGACGAGGCCACTGCTCGGGATGCTGCAGGGATTGTCGGCGGGATTCGACAAGTACAACACCAATGACGAGCTGCAACGCTATCTGCGGGACGTCACCGACCATGCGACTGTTGCGGTCGAGCGGGCGGACAACTTTCGACAGTTACTCGGGAACATTCTGAAGGTCAACGCCACGCTGGTGTCGCAGGAGCAGAACGAGGAGATCCGCAATCTGACCCATGCCAGCATCGAGCAAAACGAAGAGATCAAGAAGGTGTCGGCGTACGCGGCGATTCTCTTCGCACCGACTCTGATCGGGACCATCTACGGTATGAACTTTGACTTCATGCCCGAATTGCATTGGGATTTAGGGTATCCGTTCGCCCTGTCGTTGATGGCGCTTACGTGTACAACCTTGTTCACGGTCTTCAAGCGCCGCAACTGGTTGTAACCGCTCTATCGGTACCGGCCCTCGAGGACCGGGAGGAAGTCAAGACTCCGTCCCATTTGCCAATCTCGAGGCAGGCGGTGGTGACACTATGGACTAGTGGATCTTCCCGTGATGCCGCCATTGCAGCCCATGCTGGCCAAGGCGGCGTCGCGCGTTCCGCCGCAACCGGAGTCCGGGGCTGCGTGGTTGTACGAGCCGAAATGGGACGGATTCCGGACCATCGTCTTCCGCGACGAAGACGAGGTGGTCCTTGGTTCGAGGGGTGGAAAGGATCTGGCCCGGTACTTTCCTGAACTCGTGCGCGCTGTACGAGACGAACTGCCGCCGCGGTGCGTGGTGGATGGCGAACTCGTCGTACCGCGAAAGCTCGACGGGCGTACCCGGCTGGACTGGGAATCGCTGTCCGAACGCATTCATCCGGCGGAGAGTCGGGTGACGATGCTGTCGGAGAAGACTCCGGCCCAATTCGTCGCCTTCGATCTGCTTGCTCTGGGTGATCGGGACTCGAGCAGGGAGGACTTCGCGATTCGGCGCGCGCTGTTGGTCGAGAACATCGGTGGCGGACCAAGCTGTCACGTGACCGCAGCCACCAAATCCAGCGCGACCGCGACCGAGTGGTTCGAGATGTTCGAGGGGGCCGGGCTCGACGGCGTGGTAGCGAAGAAGCTCGTCGGACGGTACCTACCGAACAAGCGGGAAATGGTGAAGGTGAAGCATTCCCGCACCGCAGACTGTGTCGTGATCGGATACCGGCCGCACAAGAGTCAAGCGGGTATCGGGTCCATGCTGCTCGGGCTGTACGACGGTGACCAGATGGCGATGGTCGGGGGTGTATCGGCTTTCACCTCGCCCCGGCGCGTCGAACTGCTTGCGGAACTGGAGGAACTGCGCATCGGTGAGGACGTCGTCGCCGAGGGTGAGCCCACCCGCTGGCGGTCCGGCAACGACCGGCACTGGGTGCCGCTGCGGCCCGAACGCGTGGTCGAGGTGGCGTACGACCAGATGGAGGGTTCGCGTTTCAGGCACGCCGCGCGGTTCCTGCGCTGGCGGCCGGACCGGACCCCCGACGAATGCACGTTCGGGCAACTGGAGGTTCCAGTGCGATACGACCTCGACGACGTGCTGACGGGAGGCTCGTAGATGCCGAGCCCTGCCGAAGAACTCGACGTCGACGGCGTCGCCGTGCGGCTGTCGAATCCAGACAAGATCTACTATCCGAAGCTCGGCTCCGAGGGCGGCACGAAACGGCACTTGGTGGAGTACTACCGCTCGGTTGCGCGAAGCGGCCCATTGCTCGGCGCCCTGCTCGACCGGCCGACGCACCTGCAGCGGTTCCCAGACGGTATCGACGGCGAGGAGATCTACCAGAAGCGCATTCCGGCGAAGCGCCCCGACTACGTCGATTCGTGCCAGGTGACATTCCCTTCGGGCCGGAAGGCTGACGTGCTGCGAGTGCGAAGTGCCCCGGACATCGTCTGGGCAGCGAACCTCGGCAACATCACTTTCCACCCGTGGGCGGTCCGGTGTCCCGACGTCGAACATCCCGACGAATTGCGGATCGACCTGGACCCGCAGCCCGGCACCGGGTTCGAGGACGCCCGCGCGGTCGCGCTGGACGTACTGCGGCCACTACTGGACGAACTGGGTTTCATCGGCTTTCCCAAGACATCCGGGGGCCGCGGCCTGCATGTGTACCTGCGTATCGAACAGCGGTGGGACTTCATCGAGGTGCGGCGAGCAGGTATCGCCCTGTGTCGCGAGATCGAGCGGCGTAGTGGGGGCCGGGCAACCACGAATTGGTGGAAGGAGGAGAGGGGCGAGCGCATTTTCCTCGATTTCAATCAGAACGCGCGAGACAAGACCATCGCATCTGCATACTCGGCCCGTAAGACGCCGATCGCGACGGTGTCCACACCGGTGACCTGGGACGAACTCGTCGACGTCGAACCCGACGATTGCACCATTTCGACGGTGCCTTCGTTGTTGGACAAGCGCGGCGACCCCATGTCGACCATGAATGACGCGGCACAGTCGCTCGACGCACTGCTCGAGATGGCGGATCGGGACGCCGCGAACGGATTCGGCGACCTCCCGTATCCACCCAACTACCCCAAAATGCCTGGCGAACCGAAGCGGGTACAGCCCAGTCGGGATCGTGATCGCAGGTAGTGCCACATAAGTAGATTCCGCAAGTTTCGGCGTCGGAAGAGGTGAGGTCGCAATGGAACATACGACAGCCACTACTGCGGGAGTTCTTCTCGGTGTCGCTGCAGCGGCATTCGGAATCTTGACGTCGGCGCCGACTACCGCGTCGGCCGTCCCCCTTTCTTGTACAGGTCAGGCCGGCCTGGGTGAGACCGCGATCGTCGATCGCACCGCGTGCGGGGCCATCGCTGATCCGGGCAGCAGTTCGAGTGCCTTCGGCAACGACGGCGTGGGTTTCGCAGACGCAGCCCAGTCGGGTGTGGCACTCGGGGTCGGTCTCGACGGTGGTGTCGGCGCCGCCGAAGCGCGAGGGGGAGCCGTCGCCGCGGTTGCGGTCGGGCCGGAGAGTGTCGCCATCGGGACTGTCGCCGAGACCGGCCCTGCGCTGGTACTCAGCGGTCCGGGCGGGCAAGCGCTCGTCGCGGAACCGGACAGGGGGGTGGTGTGCGCGGGTGGGCCGTCCCTCGCCGTCAATTTTTCTGCGAGGCAAGCATGTCTGAACAATGGCAGCGCGGTGTGGCAGCTTCCCGATCCGACTTCGGCGAGCGTCCTAAAGTGAGTATGCGTCTATACAACGGCTCAAACGAACTCGAGGAAACATCATGAGTGACCACGTATACCGAGTTGTCGAGATCGTCGGTTCGTCATCCGAGAGCACCGATACCGCCATCGAGAATGCGATCGCGCGTGCTCACGAGACCTTGCGCAACCTCGAATGGTTCGAGGTCGTCAGCACCCGTGGTCACATCGAGAACGGCGCAGTCGGGCACTACCAGGTGACTGTCAGGATCGGGTTCCGCGTGGAGTCGAGCCAAGCCGACTGACGCGGATGCTTAGAACACCGACACCGAACCCTGAAGGCGGTTGGTGGCGTAAGCGTGGGACCCGTCCGGGGTGTTCGCGACGCTGTACGGGCCGACCCCGACGAGAACGGTGTCGATCACGGTGTGGGTGGCGGTGTTGATCACCGACACCGAATTGTCCCCGAAGTTGGCTACGTAGACCCGGGATCCGTCTGGTGTGATCGATACCCCGAACGGGTCTTCCCCGACGGGGATGTTGGCGGTGGGGGTGTCGGTGGCGGTGCTGATCACCGACACCGAATTGTCGGCGAAGTTGGTGACGTAGACCCGGGATCCGTCCGGTGCGATCGCTACCGCGAAAGGTTGGCCCCAGACGGGGATGGTGTTGCTCACGGTGTCGGTGGTGGTATCGATCACCCACACCGAACCGTCCCCTTCAGTTGCGACGTAGACCCGGGACCCGTCAGGGGTGACGGCCAGCCACTCGGGGACGCTACCGACGGGGATGGTGTCGACGATGCTATTGGTGGTGGTGTCGATTACCACCACCGTATTGTCGGTGCGTGCGGTGACGTAGGCGCGGGATCCGTCCGGGGAGACTGCCACCCCGTACGGGCTGTCAACCGTGACGGTGTCGATGACGGCGTTGGTACCGGTGTCGATTACGGACAGCGTGTCGTCTCCAGTGCTGGTGACGTAGACGCGGGATCCGTCCGGGGAGACCGCCACCCCTTCAGCGTCACGACCAACCGCGACGGTGTCGATGAGGCTGTTGGTTCCGGTGTCGATCACCGACACCGAGCTGTTGCCGGCGTTGGCGACGTAGGCACGGGTTCCGTCTGGGGAAATCGCCACCCAGGACGGGGCGTCCCCAGCAGGAACGGTGGCGACGACTTCGTCGGCGGTCGCAGTCGCTGCCCCCATCCCGGTCATGCCCACTACCAATGTGGCAGTGGCTGTCAACCCGAGTAAGAGCTGCTGGACCCTCCCTCTGACCATACGGCTACCGAGAATATTGCTCTGCCGATCCATCTCCGCGTCCTGTCGTAGAGAAACAACAAGGTCGTCTCAGGGCTCGCGCCGCGAGTCCCGGGGTATCGAGTTGTGGGTGCACCGAATCATTTGTTCGGATATGCAATATGCCACTCTGATCGATCTCTGTAAATATACAGTCCGAGAACGCATTCCGCGTGCACAGCGAGGCCCGGTGTGGTGAACCTCGCCAGATAGGCGATGCCGCAGCGAGGCGGTTCGGTTCTCGACCAAAACTGGAACACGTTATAGTCTGGTCTCAGTTCGAGGATGCCGGAGCGCGCGCATCCAGGTAGGGGAGAACCGTGACTTATGTGATCACGCAGCCGTGTTGCAAGGACGCCTCGTGCGTCGATGTTTGTCCGGTCAACTGCATCCATCCCACTCCTGACGAGGAGTCCTTCGCGACCGCGGAGATGCTGTATATCGATCCGGACACCTGCATCGACTGCGGTGCCTGCGTTGACGAATGCCCGGTGGATGCGATCTACGCCGAGAACGAACTCCCGGATATCGACGAGCCGTACCTCGACATCAACGCGCAGTACTACACCAAATACCCCATAGGCCCCGACTGGCCCGAACCGTTGAAGTTTCCGGTGGTCGACGAGGCGTTGGGAACGCTCCGTGTCGCCATCGTCGGATCCGGTCCGGCCGCCTGCTACGCAGCAATGGAATTGACGGCCAAGCCGCGTGTCGAGGTCGACATCTTCGACCGTCTACCTACTCCGTACGGACTGGTGCGGGCAGGGGTTGCGCCGGACCACCAGGGCACCAAGGGCGTCACCGGCCTGTTCCGTACGGCTATGGGTAAGCGTTCAGTGCACTGCCATTTCAACGTGGACGTGGGCACGGACATCAGCCACGAGGAGCTGCTCCGGCATCACCACGCCGTGATCTATGCGGTTGGCGCTGCCGGCGACCGCGAGCTGGGGATTCCCGGCGAGGATCTGATCGGCAGTCACGCCGCGACCGAGTTCGTGGCCTGGTACAACGGTCACCCCGACTACGCTGACCACACTTTCGATCTGTCGGGTGAGAGGGCCGTGATCGTCGGCAACGGAAACGTGGCTCTCGATGTTGCCCGCATCCTCGTCACCGATCCCGAAGCTCTGGCCAAAACCGACATAGCCGACCACGCCCTCGAGGCGCTGCGGGCGAGCAACATTCGCGAGGTGGTGATCCTCGGGCGGCGAGGTCCGGCCCAGGCTGCCTACACGTATCCCGAACTTCTGGGCCTCGACCGCATCCCGAACGTCGACATCGTCGTCGAACCGGACGAGGCGGTGCTCGATCCTGCGAGTCGTGCGTTCATCGACGGCGACGAGTCGGAGCCGTGGCAGCGCGACAAGGTGACGAAGGTCGAGGAGTTCGCCCGGCGCACGGCCGATCCGTCGAAAAAGCGCATCGTGTTGCGGTTCTTGACCTCGCCCGTCGAGATTGTGGGCGCCGAATCGGTCGAAGAAGTGTGCATCGCCAAGAACGACATGGTCGTCGGAGCGTCCGGTGCGCTGATGGCGAAACCGTCCGACGTCACCACGACGCTGACTACGAATCTTGTGTTGCGCTCGATCGGCTACCGCGGTCGACCTATGGCCGGCATCCCCTTCGACGACCGCCGCGGCATCATCCCCAACGAGAATGGCCGGGTAATCGATCCGGACACCGGAACGCCACTGCCCGGCGTGTATGTGGCCGGCTGGATCAAGCGCGGGCCGACCGGTGTGATCGGTACCAACAAATTCTGCTCTGCGGAGACCGTGAAAATGCTGATCGACGATTTCTCCGCGGTAAGGCTGGGCGAGCCCGACGAGCGCGAGGCTTTCGACCGACTTCTTGCCGACCGAGCGCCCGCTGCCATCGACTTCCAGGGCTGGCAGCGCATCGACAAGACCGAGAGTGCCGCGGGAAAGTCGGCTGGTCGGCCTCGAGCCAAGCTGACCACCATTGAAAGCATGCTGGCCGCAGCTCGTGCGGATTCCTGAGTAGCAGCGCACGACAGGGGCGCTGGGTTCCAAAATTGCCCCCTGCCTGTCGATGTGTTTAATTGGTAGACGCGCTAACGATCCGTCGGGGATGAGCGTAGCTACGTCGTCGAACGAGAGGGTTATGCATGGCTCTGTCAAGAACCGGTACTTCCAGGCGGATGCGCTGGGCCTCGCGTGTCGCCGTCACGGCGGCCGGGGCAGTGCTCTCGGCGACGGCACTGGCGGGAGCCGGGCATGCCGTACCGCTGTTTCCCGGTGGACCGGAGATTCCCAACATTCCTGGGCTGTTCGGCTCAGCACAACCGCCGCTTCCCGAACCGGCGAATTTCTCGGCACCGTCCATCAACCCCGGCAACGGTGAAGTCGTCGGTGTCGCACAGCCGGTGATCATCAGTTTCAACGAGACGATCGATGACCGCGCCGCAGCTGAGCGTGCTATCAAGGTCACCACCAGCCAGCCCGTCGAGGGTGGGTTCTATTGGACCCGCGATGATCAGGTGCGCTGGAAGCCCACCGAGTTCTGGCCCGCGAACACTCAGGTCACCGTCGATGCCGGCGATTCGCACTCCACGTTCGACATCGGCGATGCATTTGTCGCCACCGCGGACGACAACACCAAGGAGATCACCGTCACCGTCAACGGTGAGGTCGTCAAGACCATGCCGACGTCGATGGGTAAGCCCGGGTACGAGACGCCGAACGGCACGTACATCATCGGCGAGAGGGTCCGTGACATGTACATGGACTCGTCCACCTACGGCGTGCCGGTCGACGCCCCGGAGGGCTACCGCACCTATGTCGAGTACGCCACCCGTATGTCATACAGCGGCATCTTCGTGCACGCCGCCCCCTGGTCGGTGAACGATCAGGGCCGTCGCAATGTCAGCCACGGCTGCCTCAACGTCAGCACCGAGGACGGCAAGTGGTTCTACGAGAACTCGAAGAAGGGTGACGCGGTGATCGTGAAGAACACCGCCGGCGGCACCCTGAGCGGTTCGGACGGATTGGGCGACTGGAACCGCTGAGCCCACGCTGATCGAAAGAATGCCGTAGCCCGCACAAATCATTGTGCGGGCTACGGCATTTCTGGTGGACCTGCGCGGTAGTGGACCTACCAGATCTTCACCCGCTGCTCCGGCTCGAGATAGAGCGCGTCACCGGGTCTCACGTCGAACGCATCGTGGAATGTGTCGAGATTGCGGACGACGCCGTTGCACCGGAACTCCGGTGGTGAATGTGGGTCCACCGCAAGGCGGCGGAGCGCTTCGGCGTCGCGGGCTTTCGTGCGCCAGACCTGCGCCCAGCCGAAGAACACGCGCTGCAACCCGGTGAGGCCGTCGAGAACCGGCGGATCGGTTCCCTCGGTAGCGATCTGGTACGCGACGATCGCGATGGACAGCCCACCGAGGTCGCCGATGTTCTCCCCAATGGTGAACTCGCCGTTGACGTTGTGCCCGGGAAGGGCCTTCGGCTCGAACTGGTTGTACTGCTCAATCAATGCCTTGGTGCGCTTGCCGAACTCGCTGCGGTCATCGTCGGTCCACCAGTCGATCATGTTGCCGTCGCCGTCGTACTTGGCGCCCTGGTCGTCGAATCCATGGCCGATCTCGTGGCCGATGACGGCGCCGATACCGCCGTAGTTGGCGGCGTCGTCGGCGTTCGCGTCGAAGAACGGAGGTTGCAGGATGGCCGCGGGAAAGACGATC
This sequence comes from Rhodococcus sp. WMMA185, assembly GCF_001767395.1. Classification (NCBI taxonomy): domain Bacteria; kingdom Bacillati; phylum Actinomycetota; class Actinomycetes; order Mycobacteriales; family Nocardiaceae; genus Rhodococcus; species Rhodococcus sp. WMMA185. The sequence goes on from NZ_CP017014.1 coordinate 163,569, forward strand.
TCGTTCATGCCCGGGTTGTAGTACGCGTTGACCGTCTGCGGGGTCATGAACCACTCGCCGCGGTCGACGGGTCCGCCGAGTTTCCCGAGCTCGTGGTCGTACTCGGCCGCGTAACCACTGCGGTAGTTTCCGACCAGGTCGTCACGGGAGATGGTCACTGCCGAGTAGTCGCGCCACTTGTCCGGGTATCCGATCTTGGGTGTGAACTTGTCCAGTTTGCGTAGCGCGGCCTGCCGAGTCTCCGGGCTCATCCACTCGAGATCGGTGATGTTGCGGCGGTATGCCTTCTGCAGGTTGGCGACGAGTTCCTGCATACGGGCTTTGGCGTCGGGGGGGAAATGGCGCTCGACATACAGCTTGCCCACGGCCTCGCCGAGGAGATCCTGTACCAGCGATACGCCTCGCTTCCAGCGCTCGCGGTTCTCCTCGGCTCCGGTCAGCGTCTTGCCGAAAAATGCGAAGTTCTCGTCGACGAGTTCCTGCGTCAGGTACGGGGCGCGGGTCAGTATGATCCGCCACGTCGCCCAAGCCTTCCAATCCTCGAGATTCTCCGGCGCCCACAGCTCGGTCAATGCGGTCAAGTAGTCGGGCTGGCCGACGACGATCTCCGCGAATTGTTCCTCGGTGGCGCCGAGTGCGTCGATCCATCGGGTCCAGTCCAGGCCCGCGGGCAAGTCGCCCAAAGCGACGAGGTTGTAGCTGAGTTCGGCGTCACGGCGCTTGACCACGTCCCAGTGACCGGCCGCGATCTTGGTTTCGAGGTCGAAGACACGCTGGGCGTCGTAGCCGATTCCGGCTAGGGCGAACATCTTCGCGATGTGCGCCAAGTAAGCCTCGCGGATCCCGGCGTGGTCGTCCTGGCGGTAGTACGCCTCGTCGGGCAGGCCCAGACCTGACTGGCTGAAGTGCACCAGATAGCGTTCGGAGTTCTTGGCGTCCGTGTCTACGTAGTGGCCCACGACGCCGACGACGCCGGTGCGCTGCAGCTTGCCCAGGACGGAGGCGAGCGTGGACAGGTCGGCTGCCTCGGCGACGGCGGCGAGCTCGTCGGCGATCGGCGTCAGGCCCGCGGACTCGACGGCGTCGGCATCCATGAAGCTGTTGTAGAGGTCACCGATGCGCTGGGCGTCGGAACCTACTGGGGCGCCGGAGTCCGCGGCCTCCTCGATGATGGCCCGGACGTCGACCTCTGCCTTGTCGTACAGAGTGCGGAATGCGCCATCGATGGCACGGTCCGCCGGAATCTCGTAGTTGTCTATCCACCCGCCGTTCACGTGAACAAAGAGGTCGTCCTGGGCGCGGGTATCGGGATCGAGGTGTTTGAGGTCGATTCCGGAGTGATGAGCGGTGGTCATCCCTACATACTTACACCGTCCATCGATGGACGCTCCGGCGTTGCGCAGAATATGCCATTCACCCCCCGATACGGGCATGCATCTCCCAGACGAGAACTTCGGCGCCGGAATCGGATGAGATCCGCTGGCCTCCCGAAGCGCTGGCACGGACGGCATCACCTTCGTACAGTGTTCCGACGCCTTCCATCTCAGCAGTGCCCCTGGCAACGAAGACGTGCAGGAAGGGTGCCTCCGGCAGGACCGCTGGTTTGCCGGGGAAGATCCTCGCGACATGTAGGGCGGCGTGCTTGTTGTTGATCCGAATCGCCGAATCATTTTGGTATTCAGTCATTCCGGACGCCACTACAACGAGACCACCTTTGAGGACCTCGTCCTCGATCTCGAGTTGCTCGTAGCCCGGGGTGAGACCGGCCTCGTCGGGCACTACCCACATCTGCACGAAACGGACCGGCTCCTGATGCTGTTCACCCCCGAGTCGCCAGCTGTCGTTCTTCTCGGAATGCATGATGCCGCTGCCCGCGCTCATCCGCTGCGCAAGTCCGGGATAGATGACGCCGGAGTGGCCGATCGAATCCTGATGGACGAGCGAGCCACGCAACACCCACGTCACGATCTCCATGTCCTTGTGTGGGTGAGTCTCGAATCCTTGGCCCGCCGACACGGTGTCGTCATTGTTCACCAGTAGAAGCCCATGGTGGGTATTGTCCGGGTCGTAGTGTTGGCCGAAGGAGAACGAATGCTTCGAGTCCAGCCAGGACACCCTGGTCTTCAGCCGATCACCAGCGCGGTGAACGAACACGTGAGGCGTGGTGACTGCCGGCATATCGGTCCTCCTTCGAGCGGTTCGGCGTCCAGAGTACGAGGTGCCGATGGCGTGTACTCGCGGGGCGGTGTCGATTGCGCATCGAACTGGTTGCACGCCCGCGACGGTGGTGACGTGTCCGGTCGGAAAGAGTGTTGTCGTGTGCGACCTCGAGGAAATTGGTCTTCTGAAGATGTTGCCTGGCAACAGAGTTCGAAGTATCAAGGTCGCCAATTCTAATGGACGAGCGTCCAGTTCCGAAGCTTCGGAACGGCTCCGGTCGTTTCCGGGGCGTACAATTCGAAGTGTGCGTACCGGAATGGAACGACGCCGAGTGCCGCACTCGGGAAGTAGTGCGGACGACCTGAGTTCGGATCGCAACGATCAGCAACTTCCCGAGTATCAGCGGATCGCAGACCTCGTCGATGCGATGGAAGAACGCGTCGCCGCCGAGCGCGAGGCGAAAGGGATTCCTGGGAACCAGGCAGAGCGGGCCGCAGTGCAACAGGTCGAGCCCGAAGATCAAGCCCCCGCATAGTCTCGGTTCAACTGCCATTGTAAGACAGGGTATTTCGAGTCGAACGCGACGGATCGCCGTTTGCTAATGCCACCGCTTTCGGCCACCGACGGCGCGGCCCATCACGCCCAGTAGCGCCATCACGAGACCGATCACGAGAAGAATGATTCCGAGTGTCGTGAAGAGTGGGATCTGCAAGGGGAGACCGATGACGAACAGGATGATTCCGAGAATGATCACGGTGATTCCTCGTTTCGTCTTGGCGGCGCGAAGCTACTGACTGGGTTGAGGCAGTTCGCAATCGACCTTCGGGTTCGCGCCCGTATAGTTCAGCGGGCCGACGAGCACCGTCGCGGCGATCGTCGCGGCGGTGGAGCAATTGTCCGCCACTTCGTCGAAGTACCCCCGCTGGAACACGGCGGCGGCGCCGATGACCAGCCAGACGATCACGACGAGGTTCACGATTCGCCCGATGCGCATTTCCGATCTCCCGAGGTGCGCCGGCGCCGGGGCCGATGTACGTGTCACGTCGACGCGAGCAGCCATCGCCTCGAACCTGCATCCATGCTACTCGGCGGCAGCCGCGTCTTCGGCGTACCCGAACGACGCCTCGGCGCACGTCCGGCAGATGATCGAGACCAGGAGGGGGATCGAGGGGCGATACCGTGAACGCATGAGCGAGCTGCTGGAACATGACGGTGTACGCGGACACCTCCATCGCCCGACGGGTGACACGGTGGCCGGCCTTGCGCTCACGCACGGTGCTGGAAGTGATTGCAACACAAAGCTTCTTACAGCGGTGACCGAGGGGTTCGTGGATCGCGGGGTGACGGTCCTGCGGTTCGACCTTCCGTTCCGGCAGGCTCGTGCGTCCGGTCCCCCGCACCCGTCGAAGGCGGCGGCGGACCGTGACGGCATCGCCGCAGCGGTGGCCGTCATGCGGGAGTTGGTGACGGCGCCGGTGTGGGCGGGCGGGCACTCGTACGGCGGTAGGCAGGCGTCGATGCTCGCCGCCGAACAGCCCGAACTCATCGACGCTCTATTGCTGCTGTCGTATCCGCTGCATCCACCGGCCAAGCCGGAGAAACTCCGCACCGAGCACCTACCCGGTCTGCACACCCCGTCCGTGCTGGTACACGGGTCGAAGGACCCGTTCGCCACCACCGACGAGATGCGGGCGTCGCTCGAATTGATTCCGGCAAAGACCACACTCGTCGAGCTCGACGGCGCTCGCCACGATCTGTCGCCCGACAAGTTCCCGGTGGTCGAGTACGCGGTTGCGGCGATGCTGGACCTCCTCTAGGCGGAGCTGAACCGACCGCGTGGAGTAGGCGTGGAGTAGGTATGTTCGGTGAATGGACAACGTGCAGACGGATGCGCCTGACTGGTTCACTTCGGCGTTGGCATCTCCGGTCGAGACGGGCCGCGTCGATGTAGCAGGCGCGCAGGTTCACTATCGCGCCTGGGGTCCGACGGACTCGCCAGGCATGGTCCTGGTACACGGTGGCGCTGCCCACAGCCGATGGTGGGATCACGTGGCGCCGATGCTGGCCGACGGGTGCCGGGTGGTCGCGCTCGACCTCACCGGACACGGCGACAGCGACCGGCGCCCGAAGTACGGTCTGGAGCAGTGGGCTGAAGAAGCGCTCGGTGTAGCGAAGCCGGCCGGAATTTCCGGTGCACCCGTTTTCATCGGGCACAGTATGGGTGGAATCGTGTCCTATGTGGCTGCCCGGCTGTTCGGTGAAGATCTCGCAGGTGTGCAGATCATCGATTCTCCCGTCCGTGCCCGCACCCCTGAAGAAGAAGAGGCGCGCAGACAACTCTCCTTCGGCCCGAAAAAGGTCTATCCGTCCAGCAGCGAGGCACTCGAACGCTTCAGATTCGTGCCGCCCCAGGACTCTGCAGTACCCGCAGTTCGGCGTCACGTAGCTCAGACCTCGCTGTGCGAGGTGGAGGGCGGATGGTCGTGGAAGTTCGACCCCACTGTCTTCAACCGCAGCGGTAGCGATCATCTGCACGGATCAGACCCGCGCTGTCGCATCGCCTATTTCCGCGCCGAGAACGGCATCATCGACGACGCGATGATGGACAGCATGCGTCGCCGTTTCGGGCCCGCAGCCGTGGTGGCCGAGATCCCCGCCGCGGGACATCACGTGATGATCGACCAGCCGCTTGCCCTGGTCGCGGGTATCCGCACCGTTCTCGCGGCCTGGGACGCGGAAGATGCCGTGTCGGGGATGCCGGACTGAGTCAGGCTCCGGATCGGACCGTGGCGACGAACTGCTCGATCAGCGCCACGTCCTTCACACCCCGAGACGATTCGACGCCGCTCGATACGTCGACGCCCCACGCGCCGGTTTGTTCGATGGCCGTCCTCACGTTGCCCGGGTGAAGTCCGCCGGCAAGGATCCAGTCACCGGCGGGCCTACTCTGTCCGGTCCAGTCCCAAGGCACTCCGGCGCCGGCGGTCGCCCCGTCGACGAGAAGATGGTCTGCGCCGAGGTCGCCGGAACCGTCACCTGCGGTTATCGCTCGAATCACGCGGAGACCCGCCTCGTGTAGCCGGTTCACTTCATCGGCGGACTTCAGGTCGTGCACCTGAACCGTGCCCACACCTGCCGTTGAGGCAACCTCGATCACCTCGGCAACGGGAGCGCCCTTGAACACGCCCACCGCGACGGTGTCGTCCGTGGTGCGGCGGACCAGCGGCGCCGCATCCTGCGCGGATATCCGGCGGACGCTCTCGGCGAAGACGAAGCCCACTGCTTCGACGCCGAGGCGCACAGCGGCATCGACAGAGCTTTCGTCACGCAGACCGCAGACCTTGATGAATGTCACGGCACAACTTTAGTGGCAGCACCGAACCCGGCGACGATCGAGCGTGTCGAAGTTCTGAAGCCGAACCGCGGAACATGTTCTATATTTGCGCCAGGTTCGGTATTTGAGTCACACCCGGTATTTGCATGAATCCCCTTCATCAAGCCCATTGCCCAGGTGATTGGAGTGCACGGCATGTATGAGTGGTCCGACACCGATGTGATGTTCCGCGACGCGATTCGCGAGTTCATCGACAAGGAGATCCGACCGCACGTCGACCAGTTGGAGTCCGGCGCGATGCCGCCTTTCGACATCATCCGCAAACTTTTCACCACGTTCGGGCTGGACGAGATGGCCCGTGACGCGCTGGAGAAGTCGCTCGCCCGTGAGCGTGGCGAAGGCAAGGGCGACAAGGCGAAGCAGGACAAGTCCGGAGGACTCGGCGGAGCGGGGAGCATGGGCGTAGTCATGAACGCCGAACTGGCCGGCGTGAGCCTGGGACTCGTCGTTTCACTCGGTGTGAGCCTGGGGTTGACCGCCGGAACCATCCGCAGTCGCGGGACGCTGGCTCAGAAGGAGCGCTGGCTTCCCGGCCTGGTCACCTTCGAGAAAGTCGGCGCGTGGGCGATCACCGAACCAGATTCCGGTTCGGACGCATTCGGCGGCATGAAGTCCTACGTCCGGCGCGACGGGGAAGACTACATTCTCAACGGCCAGAAGACGTTCATCACCAACGGTCCATTTGCGGACGTCGTCATCGTTTATGCCAAGCTCGACGAGGGGGATACTTCCCTCGATCGCCGCGACCGCAAGGTCCTCGCCTTCGTTCTCGATGCCGGCATGGAGGGGTTCACCCAGGGGGCACCGTTCAAGAAGATGGGCATGAATTCCTCGCCCACCGGCGAGTTGTTCTTCGACAACGTGCGGATCACCCGAGACCGATTGCTGGGCGAGACCGAAGACGGCGGCAGTTCCGACGGGAAGTCCAGCGCCAAGGAGAATTTCGCCGCTGAACGAATCGGTATCGCGACGATGGCTCTCGGCATCATCAACGAGTGCCACCGACTGTGCATCGACTACGCGAAAACCCGCAAGACGTGGGGCAGGGAAATCGCGCAGTTCCAGCTCATCCAACTCAAACTCGCCGAGATGGAGGTGGCGCGGATCAACGTGCAGAACATGGTCTTCAATGCCATCGAGCGCACCGCGGCGGGTGATCAGGTGAGCCTGGCGGAGGCATCTGCGATGAAGCTCTATTCTTCGCGGGCTGCTACCGATGTTGCGATGGAAGCCGTCCAACTCTTCGGCGGCAACGGCTACATGACGGAGTATCGCGTGGAGCAACTCGCTCGCGACGCGAAGTCGCTGATGATCTACGCCGGCAGCAACGAGATTCAGGTAACGCATATCGCGAAGGGATTGCTGGCGAACTGAGAGCGCGGCTCACACGGACCCCAGCAGAGCGAGGACGGATATGGGGAGTAGGAGCAGCCATTGGGGCAGCCGAAACAGTCGTGTCCAGCCGTCGAAGGTCAGGGTTATCACGAGAAACACGCCTGAGTAGGCAGCAAAATACACCCCTATCAGTAGCCCCACGAGTTGCGTTCCCTCCGGCTGCGCCAGCCCGAGGAATATGAGGGCGGCTGCAGCGAGGACCAGGTCCGCGCTGACCAGGTGCCACACCGCGTGCATGGTGCGTTTGGGGACCTGGGCAAGGGCGGAGGCAAGCAGGGGTCGGACCGTATCGACGTGCCCGGCCGTCAGGTGAATTGCAGAGACGGCAGCCGCTGTGACGCCCGCGGCGATGAGCATGCCGTTCATCGGGCTCCGACCCCGCTTGTGACGACGTCGGCCAGTTGGTTGGCCAGTTCCGCGTGGACGGGCTCGCCCATCAATCCCACGTGGAAGAAGACCGCGCCGGCGAGTGTGTCGAGGATCAGCTCTACATCTACGTCATCGGTGAGTTCGCCGGACGCGACGGCGCGCTCGAAAATCTCGACCATTCGCTCCCTGGCCGGAGCCAGGAAAGTTGATCGCAGGCGCCCCCGTAGTACGGAATCGGCCGCAAAGTCGGCCAACAGGCCAGGCAGTGCGGCTGCGGCGGCCGGTGCAGAGAACTCGTCGACGAGGTCCTGGGTGAACTGGGTGATATCCCCGGCCAGGGTGCCAGTGTTGGGGACGGGTCCGACATCGGTTGTGGTGAACAGCGCCTCGTAGACCAGTTCCGGCTTGCCGGACCAACGGCGATAGATCGCGTCTTTGCCCACGCCGGCACGGGTGGCGATGGCACCGATCGAGGTACCCGCGTAGCCATGTTCGGTAATCAATTCCTCGGTGGTGCGGATGATGGCATCGTGCGTGCGCCTGTCACGTGGACGCCCCGGTGCGTGTTCTGCAGCAGTCATACTTTTACCTTACGGGTCGACCCGTTTTGAAATAAACCCCTGCCCAAGATTTCTGTTCGTCCTTCGCATCGAGCGCGCTCGTACCCGACGTGGAGGTGTCTGGGCTGGACGGTCGAGATCGTGGCAGTGTTCAGGATTCGCGGCCCTGCGATATCCACTGCGGATCCTGCGAACGCGCACCTTCGACGTGGTTTCGGACCGAGTTCAGCACGGCCATCTGGGCCTTGCTCAGTTCGATGTCGAGAGCACCGGCATTCTCGTCCACCCGTTCTGCGCGGCGGGTCCCGGGAATGGGCACGACCGGTATGCGGAACTCGGCGCCCTGTGCGTAGAGCCATGCCAGCGCAATCTGCGCGGGGGTGGCTCCGACTTTGTCTGCGACGGCTTTGACCGCGTCCATCGCGCCTAGATTCCGTTGCAGCGTGCCCTCCGCGAATCGTGGCAGTGTTCGGCGGAAATCGTTGGGCGCCAACGAGTCGACGTCGGTGACCGTTCCAGTGAGAAAGCCTCGCCCGAGTGGAGAATAGGGGACGAACCCGACCCCCAGCGCAGCCGCCGCGGGGACGACCTGCGTTTCGACGTCGCGGCTCCAGATGCTCCACTCCGACTGGACCGCGCTGATCGGATGCACGGCGTGCGCTGCTCCGAGTTCTTCGGCCGTCACCTCCGACAGTCCGAGATGGCGCACCTTGCCCGCCGTCACCAGTTCGGACATCGCGCCGACAGTTTCCTCGATGGGTACCGACATGTCACGGCGATGCATGTAGTAGAGATCGATCGTGTCGATCCCGAGTCGTTGCAAACTCGCGTCCGCCGCCTCGTGGACGTACGTACGGTCTCCTCGTATCGAGACGCCACCCTCGCGGAGTTTCCTGGTCTCGCCTTGAATTCCGAACTTGGTGGCAAGCGTGACGTCATCGCGTCGATCCTTTAGGAACCGAGCGAGCAATCGCTCATTGTCGCCGGCACCGTACACATCTGCGGTATCTATGAAGGTCACTCCGAGGTCCACCGTGTGGTGCAGTGTCGCAAGCGCCTTCTCGGAATCGATTCCGCCGTAGGGCGGTGCGAAAGCCATTGCTCCGAAACCCATGTTGGATACGGTGAGCGAACTACCGAGCATTGTGGTACCGATGGTAGCCATCATTCAACGGTACGACGTGGTAGGCCTGGAGTGCACTCCAAACCGCTGCCCGGCGGATTTATGAGGCATGAACAGTTGTGCTCGCAGGTTCGACTGCGGAAGCTGGAGAAGGTATCGATCTCACGTCCGGACTCATGTGAATCAACACGAACTCTGGAACGAAGGAATTGGAGTGACCAGATGACCCCGATTTCCACCATCGACCTTTCACTCTGGCGGGCAGGCGGCGAGTCCGCCGCCAATGTCGCCCGGGAAGTGGATGAAGGCCTCCAACGCGCCGGGTTTCTGCTGGTCCGCGAGCACGGAGTCCCACGCGAACTGGTCGCCGATGTGCGGGCCGCCGCGCGCAAGTTCTTCGCGCTCCCCGAAGAGGTGAAGGCTCAGTACTCGACGATCGTCGGCGGACGCGGCTGGATCCCGCCGGGTATGGAGGCGGACGGGTACGCCGAGGGCACCGAGACGCCCCCGGATCTCAAGGAGTCGTTTACCGCCGGGCCCGAGACGCCTGTCGGAGACCCCGTCGTCGATGACGTGTGGTTCGGCCCCAATGTGTGGCCTGCCGAAGTGGTGGAACTACGTGTTCTCCTCACCGCCTATACCGAGGCGGTGCGCAAGTTGTCCAACGAGCTCTTGGCGTTGCTCTCGACTGCGCTCGGGTTGCCCGGTAACTATTTCGAAGGGTGCACCGATCGGCCGACGTGGATGTTCAAGCTCAACCACTACCCACCGCTCGCGACGGTGGGTGAGCCCGAATCCGGTCAGTTCCGTATCGGGCCACACACCGATTTCGGCACCGTTACCGTTCTGGACCGGGAACCGGGCGAAGGCGGGCTCCAGGTATACACCGAAGAGGGAGGCTGGGAAGACGCGCCTTACGACCCGGAGGCTCTCACCGTCAACATTGGTGATCTCCTCGAATACTGGAGCGGAAGGCGCTGGCCGTCGGGTCGGCACCGAGTCCTGCCGCCTCAAGCCGGGGCTCCTGAGGAAGACCTCGTCTCGCTCATCTTCTTCTATGAACTCAACCACGACGCTCGGGTGACACCTCTCGCTCCGCCGATCGGAACCGTCGCCGGCCTCGAGCCCGTCATTTCAGCCGATTTCATCAAGTCGCGATTGGACAAGATCACGATGTAGGGCCTACGGACTCTCATAGTCGCGAAGACCCTCGTCGGTCAGTTCCAGCCAACGGGTGACGCCGAGATCGCTCAAGAACTGTCGATCGTGGCTCACCACGATCAGTGCTCCCCGGTAGCTGCGAAGCGCCTGTGCAAGGTGCGCGAGGCTCGGCAGGTCGAGGTTGTTGGTGGGTTCGTCCATCAGCAGTAGGCGAGGTGCCGGCTCGGCCAGCAGGATGGTCGCGAGTGCCGCCCGAAGTCGTTCCCCACCGGACAATGCGGATGCGCGCACATCGGAATCGTTGCCCCGGAACAGGAACCTGGCCAAGTGAGCGCGGATCTGTTGCGCGGACGCATGCGGTGCAGCAGCCGCGACGTTCTCGGCCACCGTCAGCGACTCGTCGAATACGTCGAGCCGTTGCGGCAGGGTCTTGAAAGGTACTCGAGGTCCGGCCGCGACAACAGTCTCGAGCAGCGTGGTCTTACCGACGCCATTGGGGCCGACTATGGCGATGCGCTCGGGGCCAGTGACATCGAACGAGACCGGATGCCCGCTCGGAAGGCATGCGTTTCGGACAGACACAACCTGCTGGCCGGAGTGCACCTCCGTATCCGGGAGGTCGATTCGCACCTCGCGGTCGTCGCGTAACGCGCTCTCCGCTTCGGTAAGCGTCTCCTTTGCTTCTTCGACCTTGCCGATATGGCTGCTGCGCAGCTTGCCCGCCGACTCCTGCGCCGTACGCTTCTGAAGTCTCATCGCAGCTCTCGGCGCACGCTTGTTTTCGAACATTTTCTGCCCGTAGCGTTTACGGCGGTCGAGCTTGATGCGGGCCTCGGCCAGTTCCCGCTTTTGCTTCTCCATATCGTTTCGCGCATCGCGCACCGCGGCCCTCGCGGCCTCCTGCTCGGCCTCGATCGTCTCGAGGTAGGTGCTGAAGTTGCCTCCGAACATGCGAATCTCGCCACCACGCAGTTCCGCGATGGAGTCCATCAAGTCGAGCAGGTCGCGGTCGTGGCTGACCACCAGCAGCGTGCCCGAGAACTGTTGCGCTACTTCGTAGAGTCTGCTCCGGGATTCGGCGTCGAGATTGTTCGTGGGCTCGTCGAGGAGGAGGATTTCCGGGTCCTTCAGCAACTGTGTGGTGAGGGATAGCAGCATGGTCTCGCCGCCGGACAGATTGCCAACGGTGCGATCGAGGTCGGATGCATTCCGCAGCACGCTCCCTAGGCCGAGTCGCCGAAGAGTGGACAGCGCGCGTTCCTCGATGTCCCAGTGGCCTTGGGCGACATCGAAATCAGCGGCCGTACCGCAACCGGACTCGATGCGGTGCAACGCCCCCCGGAGGTCGGCGATGCCCAGGATCCGGTCGATCCGCAGAGTCGGATCGAGTGTGATGTCCTGCGGAAGGTACGCCAGCTCGCCCCGGGCCGTCACCGACCCGCGGTCGGGGTGCAGGCGACCGGCGATCAACCGGAGCAGTGTGGACTTGCCTGAGCCGTTGAGGCCGACGAGGCCTGTACGCCCAGTACCGATGACAGCATCGAGGCTTTCGAAGACGGGTTCGCCGTCAGGCCAGGTGAACGTGAGATCGGAGAGAGATAGGTATGACTGGGCCATGGTGTACTCCAGAGGAAGGTGCGGATGAAGACTCGCGGACTACCTCTTCAGGAGCAATGGACCGTTCCTATCGACTCGTGTGCATGTTGGCAATGTCCACGGTAGGGCGCCACCGATATTTGCGCAATCGAATTAGATCTGGGGGCCGTCGGCTCGGAGTTCGTCGACCTTCGCCATCGCTTCGCGCAGTTCGGTCAGCCACTGCTCGCTGTGTTTGCCGGCCAGCCTCACGGTCCACATCAGAGCGTCCGATCGAGACCTCGCCACCCCGGCGTCGACGAGTGTGTCGAGAACCTTGCGTTCGGGTTGGCGGAGTCGGGTCATCACCGGGACGGCGAGGTGTGTGAACAGCGTGGTGCGTCCGTCGATGGTGACACCCCATGCCACCTTGCGTCCGTAGCGCAACTCAGCCTCGTCGGCGATCTGCATACGGGCCGCTCTGGTCGACTCGCGGAATCGGGCGATGCGGCCGTCTACTGCGGCCCTTGAACCTGATTCACCGGAACCCGATTCACTGGAACCAGAGTCACCGGAACCCGAGTCACCAGATTCGACGGGTGGCAACTCGCCGATCACCACGATCTCCTCGCGGTCAACCTCGATGGTGGCCGGTCCTGTGAACCAGTCGTCGGGTAGGCGGCCGCCGAACCAGTCGGCTGCGTCGCTTGCGTCGGGAACGTCTGCTTGCTGCCATCCGCCGGGCCGTCCGAAGCGGCGACCGCGGGGGCCGTGTGCGTTCTTCATGGCGTCCTCCTGAGAGCTTGTCGACACCTTGCAGTCTGGTGATATGAGCACCAACTTGGAGTACTAATTACATGATTACACCGTTTTCTCGTGGCGCGCCACTACGTCAGGCATGATCGAATCCGTGCGCACCTCAACCGTTCGTCACGCCGCCGCCCGTCCCGCCCGCAGCCGCAAGGTTGTGCCGGGGATAGTCGTACTCGCGACGGTGCTCTCTGCCTGCGGATTCTTCGGCCCCGACCAGCCCGACACCGTGGCACAGCAGTTCGCCGAAGCACTGAACAACGACGATGTGCAGGCCGCGGCAGACCTCACCACCGATCCGGATGCCGCTGCCGCCGCGATCACGGCGATGTACGACGGGCTCGGCAACACGGACGGGACATTCACCCGCACCGGCGCCGAGGAGTCAGATGGCGACGGAACCTTCACGATGGACGTGTCATGGCCCTTTGCGCCGGACCAGCAGTGGCAGTACAGCACCTCCGGTAACGCCACCAAGGAGGGCGACGACTGGAAGATCGTCTGGAACCCAGCAGTGCTCGCGCCCGGTCTGACCGACGACACAACCCTTCGCTACACGACCACATCCGGTACGCCCGCGAGAGTCCTCGCCGCTTCCGGCGATCCGATCCTCGAACAACAGGTGGTGACACTGGTCAATCTCGAACCGGGCGCGGACACCGCGGCGGTGGCCGCGCTACTGGCTCCCATCGAACCCACGATCACCGCGGCCTCGTTGCAGCAGCAGTTGGACGGCGCCGATGGCCAGGCGGTCACGGCCATCTCCTTGCGGGCCGAGGACATTGCGCCGATCGAGTCGCAGTTGCAGCAACTCGACTCAGTGACGCTGGTCCCGCAAGCCAGGCTGATCACGGTCGACAAGGCGCTGGCTTCTCCGACACTGTCCGACCTCGGTGACCTGTGGCAGCAGGGGCAGGATGAGTCGGCGGGCTGGGCGGTCCAACTGGTCGCGCAGGACGGGTCCGCCGAGACCATCGCCGGCGAGCCGGGCCCCGACGCGCCCGACATTGCAACGACCCTCGACCTGCCGATGCAAATGGCGGCAGAGAGGGCGCTCGCCAGTGTTCCGCAGCAGGCTGCAATCGTCGCGCTGCGGCCTTCGACCGGGGCTGTGTTGGCGGTGGCGCAGAACGCCCCCGCGGACGCGGTCGGCCCCATTGCGCTGACCGGTCTCTACCCGCCGGGGTCGACATTCAAGACGGTAACGACGTCGGCGGCACTGCAGGCAGGCGTCGTCGCACCCGACACGATCCTGCCCTGCCCCGGCACCGAGAACATCGATGGCAGGCAGATTCCCAACGACGACGAGTTCGATCTCGGCGACGTTCCGCTGCACACCGCCTTCGCCCACTCGTGCAACACCACCATGGGTCGGTTGGCTGCGGGGTTGCCGGCCGACGCACTCCAGAAGGCCGCTTTGCAATTCGGCTTGGGGGTCGACTACGTGACCCCCGGGTTGACGACCGTCACCGGAAGCGTGCCCGTCGCCGACAGTTCCGCCGCCCGAGTCGAATCCGGAATCGGGCAGGGCCAGGTGACCGCCTCGCCGTTCGGTATGGCAATGGTCGCCGCATCGATCGCGAACGGTTCGACTCCCTTGCCGATGCTCGTTCAAGGGCAGCCGGGTACCGCGGACCAGACACCTCCACCGGTGCCCGCGGACGTCACCGCCGACCTGCGAACAATGATGCGTGAGACTGTCACCGATGGAACTGCCACTGCGCTGCAGGATATTCCGGGGCTTCTCGGGAAGACCGGCACAGCGGAATCGGAGGGCGGCCCGGCCCATGGCTGGTTCGTCGGAATCAGGGACGACCTGGCGTTCGCAGTATTCATCGCCGGAGCCGACAGTTCGGCACCGGCCGTCGAGGCTGCGGGGCGCTTCTTGCGCTGAAGAGTAGCTGTGCAGGAGTAAGTTCCACTTCGTGACCGTGCTGGATCTCGGCTTTCTCGTCGTAGCGGGGTTCTTCGCGGGACTGGTCGGCTTTGTGACGGGCTTGGCCTCGATCGTGTCGTATCCTGCGCTGCTCGCCGTCGGTCTGTCCCCGGTGGCGGCGAACGTCACCAATACCGTTGCCATAGTTGCGGTCGGTGTCGGAGCACTCTCGAACTCGAGCAAGGAGATAGCCGACACCGGCCCCAAGGTGTGGCGTTGGGCGCTGTACTCGGCTGTGGGTGGAATTGTCGGTGCCGGGATCCTGCTGGCAGCCCCCGAGGGGTCGTTCGAGGCGATCGTGCCTTTCATGGTGGCGTTCGCAGCACTGGCGTTGCTGCTGCAACCGCGGATCCGCAACCTGGCGGGTGAACGTGACATGCCACGCACATACTCGGTGTCGTTGTTTGTCGTCGCGATCTACGGTGGGTACTTCGGCGCGGGCGCCGGTGTGATCTTCTTGGCGATCGCCCTGATCCTCACCTCGGAGACGATCTGGCGCGCGACGGTGCTGAAGAGTTTCCTGCTTGGCATCGCGAATCTGGTGGCGGCCATAGGATTCGCAGTGTTCGGCCCTGTCCATTGGGGAGCCGCCGCCGCGATGGCGATAGGCGCCCTGGCCGGTGGCTGGTGCGGGCCACCAGTCGTCAAACGGATACCGCCGTCCGTGCTCCGAGTCTCCATCGCGATGGCGGGATTCGGTCTGGCGCTCTGGCTGTGGGTGCGCTGAGTTCGTCAGGGAGTAGAGGAGACGCCTGAGTCGTCAGTGGACGCCCTTCATCAGTTGCTTGATCTTCGGAGCGGCGACGGCGATGATGACACCCACGGCGATGGATCCGAGTCCGACCGCCGTGAAGTACGGAACCTCGTTGTTCTCGTTGTAGTAGCCGGCGAGGGTGCCCGCCATGGCAGTTCCGAGTGCTATCGACAGGAAGAAGAGCGCTACCATCTGAGTGTGAAAGACCTTGGGCGCCAACTTGGTCGACAGTGACAGGCCGACCGGGGACAGCAGCAGTTCGGCGAACGTGAACAGCAGCAGGATGCCGGCCAGACCGAGCACCGGCGCGCTGTTGGCACCGCCGCCGGACATCGGGATGAACGCCAAGAAGGCGATACCCATGATGGTGGTACCGGCCGCGAACTTCATCGGGGTCGACGGCTGGCGGTGGCCCAGCTTGGTCCATGCTGTTGCGAAGATTCCCGCGAAGATGATGATGAAGACCGGGTTGAGCGACTGCACCCACGTTGGTGGGAATTCCCAGCCGAGCACGTTCCGGTTGAGTCGCTGATCGGCATACACCGCGACGGTGGTGAACTGCTGCTGGAACAGAGACCAGAACACCGCGCTGGCGATGAACATCGGGATGAACGCGTAGACGCGGCTGCGTTCCACGGCCGTGATCCGCTTGCTCGTCAGGATGACGAGGAAGTAGATGACGGTTGCCACGATCGTCAACCCGATGACGATGTTCGACAAATCGTCGGCGTTGATCACGCCGGCCAAGCTCAGCGCCACGACAAAGACCACCGCGGCGACGCCGATCAAGATCCACCGACTGCGCTGATCCCGTGGAAGCGGGTTCGGTGGGGTGGCGCCGATGCCGTGCAGCCGCTTGCGGCCGATCGTGTACTGGGCGAGTCCGAGGGCCATGCCGATCGCGGCGAGCGCGAAGCCGGCATGGAAGCCGATGGTGCTCTGAGCCCAGCCGGTGAGCAGAGGGCCGACCAGGGCACCGACGTTGATCCCCATGTAGAAGATGGAGAATCCCGCGTCGCGGCGGTCGTCGCCCTCCTCGTAGAGATCGCCGACGAGCGATGTTGCGGTGGCCTTCAAGCCTCCGCTGCCGAAGGCCACGCAGACGAGGCCGACGCCGACACCCCCGAGGCCGGGCAGTACTGCGAGGGCGATGTGGCCGAGCATGATCAGCCCACCGCTGTAGAACAGTGTGCGTTCGGAGCCGAGTATGCGGTCGGCAATCCAGGCGCCGAGGATGGTCGAGAGGTACACCGTGCCGCCGTAGGCGCCGACGATGCTGGTAGCCGTGGTCTGGGAGATCCCCAAGCCGCCATCGGCTACCGAGTAGTAGAGGTAGTAGAGCAGGATGCCCTGCATCCCGTAGAAGGAGAATCGCTCCCACATCTCGACGCCGAACAGGTTCGACAGGGCGAGCGGTTGGCCGAAAAAGCCGCGACTGGTTTTCTTCTCGTCCAGTTGCGGATCGAGTGTTTCACTCATGAGGAACCTGTCTCATATCGAGTCGGTGCCCGGCGCCGGCTATACGGTTTTGTCTACTTTCGTGTGGCGGCCGTCCTCGTGAGTGCTTTCGCGACGGCACGCCAGCCGAGGAGGAACACGGCGAGAACGGTTCCCGCCACGATGATGAAGCTTAGCGCCGTTCCCTGGTTGCTGGCGATACGTAAAATCATGCCAACGAAGAGCGTCGAAAGCCACAACACGATTCCAGTCGGGACGATCAAGAGGGCATCGAACTTGTCTCGGTAGAGCGCGAGAGTGGCGATCCAACCGACCGCCAGGCCGGTGAGGAATGGCCACGCGGTGCCGGCCAGCCCCGCCAGCGCGTTCGCTTCGCCGTGACTGCTGCGACCGATGGCGCAGAACACGACGACGAGGACGGCATCGAGCAACAGAGCGAGCAGGTACTTCTTCACCCGCCCAGCCTAGAGGTGCGCGCCCGTCCCCATGGAGTAGGACGGGCGCGCACCTGTGTGGATCAGGACTGTAGGGCTGCCTCGATCTCGAGGGTGATGGTGATCTTGTCGCCGACCACGGCGCCGCCGGTCTCGAGCGGCATGTCGACGGTGATACCGAAGTCTTTGCGGTTGATGACGGTGGTGGCCTCGAAGCCGGCCACCGCTCCGTGGCCCATTCCGGGGTTGACGCCGTTGAACTCGAGTGCGAGCTCGATGGTACGGGTCACGCCGCGGAGGGTGAACTCGCCTTCGACCACGTAGTCGTCACCCTTCGCGCGGAGGCCGGTCGATTTGAACGTGGCGGTCGGGAACTGCTCGGCGTCGAAGTAGTCGGGGGACTTGAGGTGGCCGTCGCGGCCCTCGTGCTTGGTGTCGATGGACGCGATCTGGATCTCGGCGCTGACCGAGGCGGTGCCATCCTCCGCTACCGTGATCGCGCCGCTGAACTCGTCGAACCTGCCGCGGACCTTGCTGACCATGAGGTGGCGTACGGAAAATTCGACGGAGGAGTGGGTCGGGTCGATGGCCCAGGTTCCGGCGGCAAGGTTGGGCAGGGCGGCGGTGGCGGTGGTCATGTGAACTCCTTGGATCGAGATCAACCGAAGTGGTTGAAACTTTAACTTCTTGAGAATGTAACCATCCTCGACGGCGACTTGTTCCGCAACCCGAGTGTGCCGTACATCACGCTTGCATGGGGGAGTGCGTGGTCGCGGCGCCGCAGTGCGCGATTCACTGCCGCAGTGCGCGATTCGCTACTGAGGATCTGGCTCTGGCTCTGGCTCTGGCTCTGGCTCTGAAGCGCGTGGGTTGTGGTCGTCGGCAGGCGCCGGCGACTGCTCGTGTCGTTCGAACTCGACGTCCATCTCCAGATCCTCAGCCTGGTTGTAGCGGAACAGAATGAGGAAGACGATCCAACCGGCAAGTGCGACCAGGATGTAGCTGACCACGCGGTAGACGAAAACCGCCGCGAGAGCTTGCGACGCCGTCGCCCCCGCCGCTGTGAGAGTGGCGATCAGCGTACCGTCGACGAACCCCAGCCCGCCGGGGGCGAGCGGAATACTCGCTACCGCCTTGGCCGCGGCGAATGCGATGAGCAGGCCCGCCAGGGACGGTTCTGCGCCCACCGCCCAGCACGCGAATCCGAGGCATGCGACGTCGGCGATCCGGTGTACGCCCGACCATCCGAACGCGATCAGGGAGTCTCGGCGACCGAGTTCGACCGAATCGAGCTGGCCGAGGATCCTCACCAGTCGGTCGGTGCCCGTGTCCGGCGGATTATCGCGGAGCGCGTTGTACCGGGTCAGTACCCACCTGGCGATCGACTCGATGGAATCGGGGTTTCTGGAGACGTAACGCAGCGCGAAGAACAGGCCGAACGCCGCGGCCAACGACAGAGCCAGGGTGACGGGGCTGACCTTCGTACCCACCGCGAACGCACCGGCCGCGCCCAGCAGCGCAAGGCTTCCTGCCGCGATCACTCCGGAGATCGCGAGCTGCCAGGAGGCCACGATGGGTGTGGCGCCCCACTTTCGGGTCTGCTTGTAGGTGAACGCCGTGGAGAACACCTGACCGGCCGGCAGGGTGACGGCCATCGCCGTGCTGGCATAGATCACCGACACCGACTTCAGCTGCCCGACGACGACGCCGCCCGCCTTCAGCAGGCGCTGCTGGACCGCGCCGTACCCGCTCAGAGAGACGGCCTGGGCGCCGATGGCCGCCGCGACCCACCCCCAGTGGATCTCGGTGAGCGCCCTCCACGAGTCGCTCAGTGTCGGCCACAGGTAGATGGCCTCGACGGTAAGCAGTGCCACGAGGCCTACGCCGAGCACCCATTTGATCCATCGGAATCGACTTCGTCGCCGAGCCTGCTCGGCGTCGCGCGGGTCGGATCGAGGCTGGGCCACGTTGGTCAGCGTAACCAACGGGTAGCGATTTACTCCGGATAGTCCTTGGGCCAAGCCAGATGTGTGTTGCGCCGACGCCCGCGCAACTGGACCTGTTCACCGAGTTCCCAGCGCCCTTGTTCGTCGTCGTCCGCAAAGTACAAGGCACTCGTCGACGCCAAGACCCGGCTCGGGTGAAGTTTGGCAAGCTCGGTGAGCCGGGACGCCTCGTTCACGGGGTCGCCGATCACCGTGTACTCGAAGCGTTCGGCGGAGCCGATGTTACCGGCGACCGCCAGGCCCGCGGAGACTCCGATCCCGACATCGAGGCCGGTGATCCGGTCCAGATCGAACCGTAGCTCCCGGGCTGCGGCGAGGGCGGCCGTTGGTGCGTCCGGGCGGTCGAGGGGGGCTCCGAAGATCGCGAGCGCTGCGTCGCCCATGAATTTGTTGATGAAGCCGTTGTGCCGGTCGACCACGTCGACGACTATGCGGAAGAACTCGTTGAGGAGGTTCACAACCTCCCCGGGTGGCCGCTCGGCAGCAGCGCCGGTGGAACCGACCATGTCGACGAACAGGACGGCCACGAACCTGGTCTCACCTCCGAGCTCGGTTCCGAATTGCAGCGCGCGGCGCGCGACGTCCTCGCCGACATGCTGACCGAACAGTTCGCGCAGGAGTCGGCGTTCGTCCGATTCGCGCATCATGCGGTTGAACCCGACCTGCAGTCGTCCGATTTCGCTTCCATCGAACACCTCGACGTTGACGTCGTGGTCGCCGCGCTGGACGCGTTCGATAGCTCGCCGCAGCTGCTTGATGGGGTCGGAGATCTGGCTGGCAGTCAACATCGACAACGCGAACGCCTGCGCGATCGTGATGATCGACAGGAGCATGATCGCCCACGCGAGGGCAGTGGAAGAGAACGGCAGTTCGTTGGTCAGCTGGGTGACGCACAGCAAGATGATGCCGATGACGGGCATCAGTGTCCCGAGCCCCCAGGTCATGGCCATCCGGGTGCCGACGCCGGGAGCCACGGTTCGGTCGAAGTCACCTTCGCTGAGAGCCCTCGCGGCCACTGGACGCAGGATGCGCTCGCCGAGCATGTAGGTGAAGCCGAATGTGGTGGTGGCTGCCATGCCGACGGTGACGATCACGACAACCGCGAGTTCGGGCATCTCAGAGATCGTGAGTATTACGAAGATGATGCCGCCGAGGATCCACAACACCAGATGCACGATCGCCTGCCTCAGCGGTGCGTGCAGCGCCGCCATCTGCTGGCTGGGCGTCGGCGGACCGCCTCTCAATTGCCATTGGACGACCGATCTCAGCATCATCGCGGCGGCGGTGAGGCTCACGATGGCGGCAAACACCAGGTATCCGCCGAAGATGGCGATGTTGCGTACCCGGTCGGCGGCGACCGCCGGCGTTTCCTGAAGTGGCACGCCGTAGCGCACGAACGCGTAGACGAGAATGGCGCCGAAAAAGTTGGCAAGGAGCATCGAACCCATATAGAGCGGCCATCGGCTGCGCACTGTGGTCGCAATCGCTCTATAGAATTCCCGCACGGCGTTTAATTTAGCGGGGCGTCGTGTGCGGAGTGGTACATGTCCCACATTGGTGCGAATGTGCGTTCCCCCCAGACTTCGACTCGACTGTTGAAGCGAAGATCGTAGCCTTCCGAATACTTCTGGAAACGGGTTGCCTATTCTGATCGATATGGAGGCACGGGATCTGCGCGTAACGGACGCGGAACGGGAACACGTCGGCGAGTTGTTGCAGCGGGCGGTGGGCCAAGGGATGCTTTCGCTCGGGGAGTTCACGGAACGGGTGGATACGGCTCTCGCCGCAAAGACGCGAGGAGAGCTGAACGCAGTCTTGGCGGATCTGCCCGGTCTCGCGATGGTTTCCGAGTTCGCGCCGCCCCCGTACCCCGTTTCCCAGCATCCGGTACCCCAGCACCCGGTACCCCCGTATCCCGCCGCCCAGCACCCCACTGCGCCGCATGTGGCGCAGCCGGTGCCGGCGAACGTGTATATGTCACCGGCCCC
Organism: Rhodococcus sp. WMMA185; assembly: GCF_001767395.1. Taxonomy (NCBI): domain Bacteria; kingdom Bacillati; phylum Actinomycetota; class Actinomycetes; order Mycobacteriales; family Nocardiaceae; genus Rhodococcus; species Rhodococcus sp. WMMA185. The sequence continues at coordinate 184,692 of NZ_CP017014.1, forward strand.
GCCGCCGGGGGACGTCATTCGAGGGTGGATGTCGTCGGTCAGCCGTACAGGGCCGTGGAATGTACCGCCGGTCCTCGAGTTGAACACCAAGCTGTCGACGGTGTCGCTCGACTTCACTCGGGCGGTCATGGCGACGCAGGTGGTGAATATCGCGATCGACGATTACGGAAGCACGATCACGCTGATCCTGCCGGAAGAGGCAACGGTCGACCTCGGCGGCGTGGAAACGGTCGGTGGCACAGCAAGGAACAAGGTTCGAACGGGCCCACCGATCGGCCCCCTGCATGTCGTGGTCCGCGGCAAGGTCCGGTTCGGAAGCGTCACCGCCCGACGTTCCTACAGCTCGGCGTTTCGCCGGATGTTCGGATAGCAGACTTCTCCCGAACCGGGTTCGTCACTCCCGATTCTGCCGGGCGATGAGTTCGCTCACGCTGATGGCGGTGGTGTCGTCTGCACGGTGCCTGCCGCTCGGCGTTTCGTCCGGGTCGGCGGAGGACTTCTCGATTCTGCGACGACGCGTGTCGTAGGCCTGTTTGCCGTTCGTGCCCTCAGCTGGGGTTTCGCTCTTGCCCTTCATGCGGTCACCGCCGTCAACGGGCTCCGATGTCTCCGGCTCACGTGGATTCGGCTGTGAAGTCGCCGGGCGGGGGGAGAAGGTCGGCAGCGGCGGCACCGCGGCGGTCCTTCCGGATTCGCCAGGCCCGGCTTCCTCGCGCCGTGTTTCCTCAGGCTGTGCGTCCCGAGATAGGGAGATCGCACGCCGTTCGGCTGTGGAGGTAGACCGCAGATCCGCGAGCCAACTCTCGATCGGCCGCGACGCGGTGGCAGGGCCCTGTGTCGGAGCAACTGGACGCGGTGGCGGCGCCGGTCGCGGCTGCGATGCGGCACGCGACTGTGCTGGGGCTGACCGCTGGGGGCTGGGCTTCTGGGCGCTGGACTTCGAAGCCGCCGTGCTCTGCGGAGGCGCTGGCGCGTCCTCGCTGTCTTTGGGTGGACGAGCAGGTCGTCCGGTGGCCGACCGTCGCGCTTCGGTCTGCGACTGAAGGGACTTCGCGTCGTCCCCGGAGCTCTTCCCGGCCGCTGCCTTCTTGGTGACCAGCGGGATCGGCTCGGTCAGTGGCTCCGGTTTTCCGGGCGTGTAGGGACCACCGGCAGTGCCGCGCGCAGACGCGCGGGCGCCGACCGGGGTGAGTTCTGGAACGTCGGCCGGCATCATCTCGGCGTCGAGGATGGGCTCGGCGAGACCTGTCTTCTCCTGGATGCGCTTCATCCACGTCGGCGCCCACCAGCAGTCGTCGCCGAGGAGTTTCATCGTGGCGGGGACGAGGAACATACGGATCACGGTGGCGTCGATGATGAGCGCTGCGATCATGCCGTAGGAGATGTACTTCATCATCACCAGTTCGGAGAACCCGAAGGCGCCGGTTACGACGATGAGGATGAGGGCAGCTGCGGTAATGATGCGACCGGTGTGCGCAGTGCCGATGCGGATCGATTCCGACGTGCTCGCCCCTTGGGCTCTCGCTTCCACCATGCGAGAGAGGAGGAACACCTCGTAGTCGGTGGACAGGCCGTAGACGATCGCGATGATCAACACGAGGATCGGCGAACTGATCGGGCCCGGAGTGAAGTTCAGCAACGACGCACCGTGGCCGTCGATGAAGATCCACGTGAGGATGCCGAGAGTGGAACCGAGGCCCAGCGCACTCATCAGGGCCGCCTTGATCGGCAGCACCAGCGAACCGAACGTCAGGAACATCAGCAGCGTCGTCAGGATCAGGACAGTGATCACCATCGTGGGCAGGTTGTCGAGCAACGCGGCGATGCTGTCCTGCTCGATCGCCGGCGTACCGCCCACCAGCACTTGCACGCCGTCGGGGTTGTCCATGGCGCGGAGGTAGTCGATGGCCGGCTTCGAGTCGTTGCGATCGATCAGTCCGGCCTTGAGGACGACGACGCCGTCCTTGGTCGGCCCCTCGGGAGTGAATCTCTCGATCAGGCCGGGTGCCTCGCTGGCATCGGTGATGATCTGACCGAGCTGTTGGTTGTCCGCATCCGATACGACGAGTTTGAGCGGTTCGGTGCGCAGATTCGGGAAGATCTCGTCGAACTCCTCCTGCGCCACTCGGGTCGGATTGTTCGGCGGGAGGTAGGTCTCGTTGATGCCACCGAACTTGATCCCGGTCAGCGGGATGATCAGCAGGAGCAGACCAACGACGATGGGAATGGTCACCTTGAGCGGGTTGCGCATCACCCAGCGGGTGAGCCGGCCCCAGATGCTCGCCTCGATTTCTTCGGCGTTCTTGGTTTGACGGAGACGGTCGAGCGTCAAAGAGTCGATTCGTTTGCCGAGGATGCCGAGGATCGCAGGCAGGATCGTGATGGACGTCAACGCGGCAAGTCCGACCGTCGCAATGGCGCCGTAGGCGACGGACTTCAGGAAGCCCTGCGGGAAGATCACCAGCCCGCCGAGGCTGACGATGATCATCGTCGCGGAGAAGGTGACGGTACGGCCCGCCGTCATGACGGTTCTACGGACGGCGGAGGCGGTGTCGTGCCCCTCCGCCATCTCTTCTCGGAAGCGGCTGACGATGAACAGCCCGTAGTCGATGGCCAGGCCGAGGCCCACAAGAGAGACAACGGGTGCGACGAACGAGTTGACCTCGGTGAAGTTTGTGAACAGACGGACTATGCCGTTGGCGCCGACGACAGTGAGGCCACCGATGATCAATGGCAACGCTGCCGCGACGACGCCACCGAACACGAAGAACAGAAGAACGCCCACGGCGGGGATCGCCAGTAGTTCCATTCGTTTGATGTCATTGGCCATCGTGTCGTTCAACGCCCTGGCAACGGGCTGGAGCCCGGAGAGTTGCACATCGACACCATCGATGTAGAACTCGTCCTTGATGTCACCGAAATTGTTGGTGACCTCGGTGTCGTTGTCACCGGCGATCGCGACACTCTCGATGGCGTGCTGCTTGTCGGCATCCGATGCGGAGGCGAGGTGCGGCGCGTTGGCTACATCGAAGTAGCCGCCGTTGATCCGGAGGATCTTGTCCGGGTGGTTCGCGACCAGCGATTCCAGGTTCTCGACAATCTTCGCCTGGAACTCCGGATCGTCGATCGTCTTGCCTTCGGGTGCCGTGTAGAGCACCACGACATCGCTGGTGGTGTCGCGCCCAAAGGTGCTGTCAGCCAGCTCAGCCGCGGCGACCGACTCCGAGGCCGGATCGTCCCAGCCGCTCTGGCTGAGATGATCCTGGAGGCTGAGCCCGTAGGCAGCCGAACCGAGCAACAAGGCAACCATGATGCCGATGACGGTGAATCGGGCCCGGTAGACGATGCTTCCCCAGCTCGCGAACACAGATCAACTCCTACTCGGCAACACTTTTTCGCCCGACGAGCAGGGCGGAAAGCGGTCGGAACGGCTGCAACCAGGCACCCTCGTCGGGCAGAGTATCGAGACTGACCCGGGGCAGTGGCTCCCGGAACACGCCGGGGATGTCTTCGAGATCAACAAAGTCCAAGAGGTCGGACGCCACTGCCCAGCTTGCGTGTTCGCGGAATCCGATTATCTGCACCGGGATGCCGGTCGCCGCGATGTCCTCCAACGGTTCGCGGAAGGCTTGACCGTCGGCGGAAGCGACCATGACGCCGGCCAGACCCTCGCCGAGACGAAGGGCGATGTGCTCGAGCATGTCGGAATCGACGTCGCTGTCCTCATCGACCTTCGGTTTGGCGAACACCGCGAAACCCACATTACGTAAGGCTTCGACCCACGGTCGCACGACATCCGCGCTGCCGGGAGCGATGTTGGTGAAGACCGTGGCCTCAGGTTCGAGGGTGTCGGTGCGGACTGCGGACAATTCCGCGGTTCGGGAGAGAAGCCAGCGACCGAGCGCATCGAATCGGGGCCGGTAGGCGGCCGTCGGCCGGCCGCCGAGGATGGAACCTAGACCCATGTCGAGGTTGGGTGCGTCCCAGACGAGGAGGACCCTCTTCTGGTGGCGTCCGTCACGAGTACCCAGCACGGGAGATTCTGACATCACGGCGCCAGCGCTGCCCGCAGGCACAGCGTCGGTCATATCGGAGTATTGCTCGCTGACGCTCATGACCTGATCTTCCCCCAAATCAACTCGGTAATCGCACTGCCGACCCGGTGGGCCTTGTCCTCGAACTTCGTTACCGGACGCTCATGCGTCATCGGCGATTCCCAATCGAGCGAGGTCAGCAGTGGTTCCGCGTTGCCGGCCTCGGCGATCGCTTCGGCATACCCCGCATGGTCCGTTGCGACGTGTAACACACCGCCAGTCTTCAGTCGGCTCGCAATCAGCGCGAAGGTCGGCGACTGCAGAAGGCGCCGCTTGTGGTGCCGGGCCTTCGGCCACGGGTCCGGGAAGAATACACGGACACCCGTGAGTGACTCCGGACCGATCATATTCTCGAGCACGTCCATAGCATCGCCTCGGAGTACCCGAATGTTAGGGATCTCGTCCCTCTCGATCTGCTGTAGCAGTTGTGCGAGCCCGGGCCGGTAGACCTCCACGGCCATCAGATTCACGTGGGGTTCGGCCTTTGCCATTGCTGCGGTGGCCGTGCCCGTACCCGAGCCGATCTCGAGGATAAGGGGTGCTTCCCGGCCGAACCATGCGGTCGGGTCCAGGAGATCGTCCGAGACGTCCGCGCCGATCAGTGGCCACTGCCGATCCCACGCAGCCTGCTGCGCGGCGGTCAGGGCACCCCGACGCGAGCGGAAACTCGTTACCCTTGGGTGGAGACGGGATCCTCTCGATTCCTGCGTCTGGCCCCCGTCCGGGTCGGCGGGTATGTCCTGATCGGCGTGGTTCACCGGACCATTGTCACGCATGAGGGCCCATTTCGGCATGCGGGTATGAAGTTCACCTCTAGTCGTCTTGATAATCACGGTTCCGCGCTTGTCGTCCAGCGTGATGTGATCGACGAATCGGTGATCGGTGCCGCTGCGCCGTGACGGTGAGAAGCCCTGGCCGTAGTTTGCGCTGGCCCGATCGGGATCTGACAGAATCGTCGGCGTTGCGAAAGGGGTGGCTGCGTCATGGGCACGGTGGATGCCGGAGGCGAGGACTTGTTCGGACTTGCCGATCAGGTCGCGGCGCTGGACCCGAAGGCTGCAGATGACATCCATGAAGCCGCGACCGCCTTTCGGGCGCCGATCCGGGTGCAGACGGCCGGTCGCGCGGGGGTCGGCAGGTCCACGGTGGCCGAGGCGCTGACCGCGTGTGAGATCGCCGGCGTGGTCATCGAGGAGTCCGACGCGGTCGACGTGCCCGATGCGCCAGACCCCGTGCTCGACGCAGACCTGGTGATCTACCTCCTGGTCGAATCTGTTCGTGATGCAGATCGAGAAGCAGTACGGACACTCGAGCCGGCGCGGGTCCTTCAGGTGCTCAACAAGTCGGACACCGTGGGCGAGTCGCGTGCCCCCGGTGACGTGTGGTCTTCGGCGGTCGCGCGCGCATCGGATTGCGCGGTGGACGGCGGCTTCGCGACCCTGCCGCTGATCGGTTGGCTCGCAAACGCCGGTACGCCTTCCGAGTCGGATCTCGTCATCCTGCGGACCAGTCCGCGTGACCTGGAGGGTCGGTGGGGCGCCTACGGTGTGGCCCGTGCCAGGGCGGCGCTGGTGGCGAACCCGGCACTCGATGCCGCCGGTGTCGGTGCAGCCCTGCGTGAGGCCAGCGGAATCGCGGCATTGTCGGCCGCGGTCGCCGACCGTGTCGAGCGAATCCGAGCTCGGCGGGCCGAGGCCTTGCTCGACGCTCTGCGGGCGTGCGCCGCGCACAGCGTCTCAGCTCGCGATGTGGTCGAGAACTATCTCGCCGGGGACGGCGCAGTCGCGTTCGCAGCAGAGGCGGCGCGACTACACGTCGGCGAGTGGACCTCGGATGCACTGGACTCCCCTCGCACCGCCGGCGACGCGATCCGGTGTGCCGACTGGTGGAGAGGTCAACTGTCGCAGCAATCGTCCGCACGTCAGCACCGTGCCGTCATCGACATTCGTCGCCACTACATCCGCCTCTGGCAACAACTGAGCGGCAGTCGCGGCGCGTGACGAAGACACAAGCGCAGTTATCGGATTTGCCGGACGACACCCTCGCCGTCGTCACCCGCTGGAACCCGGAAGGCGCCGCGGAACTGGAGGCCGGTCGGGGTCCGCGGCTCGGGGTCTTCGTGGCAGGGCCTCCCCGCGCGGGGAAATCCACGCTGGTGAGGGGCCTTCGTGCGGTCGACTCCGCGGCAGTCGACTTCGTGGAAGATCCGGTCGATGCCGGCGTGGTACTGATGGTGCTCGATGCCGCGGCACCTCTCGGGCGCGAAGAACTGGCTGTCCTCGACGTGGCCGCGCCGCCTGAACGTCCTGTGATATTTGCTCTGACCAAGACCGATGTCCACCGGGATTGGGTGGCCGTCAACGAGCGCAACCGGATGCTCCTGGCCCGTCATTCGGCGCGATTCGCCGAGGCCGAAATCCATCCGGTGGCGGCGAGTGGATCCGGCGTCGAGTCGCTACTTGCGGCAATACTCCTGACAGCCGGCAATGAGGCTGGGGGTGCGCGGTCGGCCATAGAAAGCGTGCTCGAACAGACCCGGCGGATGATCGTGTCCACTGCGCGGTCGATCAGGCAGGCCGAGCCGGGTGCGGAATTGCGTGCAGAGCGGGTCCAAGTCTTGGCGCACCGCGATGCTTTGCGAACTGAACGCCTGGCGCAGCTGCGGAGCCAGGTCCAGCTCGCCAGGGTCGAGTTGATGCACGAGGTGGCTGCTCAGGTGCGGACCTCCGGTGCGACCACACGAGCCGAGATCGACCGCGCCGACCGTGCGACCCTCGCCCGCTACCCAGACCGGATGGCCCAACTGATCCGTGAGAGGGGCGCCGTGGTCGATGCCGCTGTGACGACGCGTCTCGATGATCTCCACACCCGGATGGGTGTGACACCGACCGCGCTCGGGTCCGAGTTCGGTCTGACGGACGCGCTCTCTCAGGAGGGGCCACAGCAACGGCATCGCGGACTAGAGGACCGGATAACGATCCTGATCGGAGCGTCTGTCGGGCTGGGGCTGGGCGGCTTGCTGCTCTCGCCGTTGTCGATGGTGCCCGCGCTCGACATCGCGACCATTCCTCTGACTCTCGCGCTGGGAGCTCTCGCCGCGTGGTGGCTTACGCGGGCGCGCGGGCACATCGCGGAGCGTGCCCACGTCCGGCAGTGGGCCACCGAGGCGCTCGCTCACGTCCGGTCTCATTGGGAGCAGTTCGTTCTCGGTCGACTGCTTGCCGCCGAAGCTCAGATCGGTGAGGCGGTCATCGCCGATAGTCGCGAGCGAGCCCTCAGAGTGGACGAGCGAGTCGCGGAGATCGATGCCGAACTGCGCTCTCTGGCAGTAAGATTCAAGGGTCAGCTGTCCTCGTGCGAGCGCGACCTGGCGGCCGTCGATCGTGGACTGCGCAGCGTTCGCAAACGGGCGGGGGAACTGGATCTGGTAGACAACGCTTGAATACATGAACGCCCGACAGCAGTTCGCCGGGTTTCGTGTTCGACCACGTTGAATTACCGAGATTTGTGGGTGAGACTGGTCGGAAGGTGAAAGGGAGGTCGCAATGGTGGCGGAGAGCTTTGTGGTCGCGGATGTGCCGAATCTGGACCCCGATACGTTCGGTCACGATGCCGGGGCGGTCGTGCTGACGGATCCGGTGTACGACATCGACGGTGACGGCGTCTTCGACACGCAAACCTTCACCAACGGAGGTGCCGCGGTCATCGCATCTGACATGGATGCGGACGGCGATGCCGACCATGTGACGATAGTTGACGAGGAGGGCGCCTACGCGTCGTGGGAATTTCACCGCGACCGTGATGGCGTCGTTCGTTGGGAGCGCACCGACGGCGGGATTCTTGGTAACGGTTGAGCACATCGAAAGGCGCTTTCCAGGATCGGGAAAGGTACCTGGCAACGCATCTGAATCGTTTCTGTGACCTTTCCAACCACGCCCGATTCCCCGCGATGGGACCGGCGGCGTTAACCTCTAGGGATAGGACACCCGGCGCCCGCGTCTTCCATGTGACATGGACGGCCTGGCTGGACCCCGCCGAGAGGGGGAAATCGGACCGTCTGGCACTCGCTGTGAAGTTCTCATAGCGGACCGCAGATGGCCCGGTTCCGGCTCACCCCAGGAGAGTTTGATGACCTCAGCGACCATTCCCGGTCTGAACGGAACTGACGGCACGCCCCCCACGGAGCACAGTGAGCTACTCACCTGGGTTCGAGAGGTGGCCGAACTCACTCAGCCCGACCGCGTTGTCTTCGCCGACGGCTCGGATGCTGAATGGGACCGGTTGACCGAGCAGCTCGTCGCGGCCGGGACGTTCACCCGCCTCAACGACGAGAAGAAGCCGAATTCGTTCGTCGGCAACTCCGACCCGTCGGATGTCGCGCGCGTGGAGTCCCGTACCTATATCTGTTCGCGTACCGAGATGGACGCCGGCCCTACCAACAACTGGATGGACCCGACGGAGATGCGGGCGCTGATGACCGATCTCTACCGCGGCAGTATGCGCGGACGAACCATGTACGTGGTGCCGTTCTGCATGGGACCGCTCGGCGCCGATGATCCCAAGCTGGGTGTCGAGATCACGGACTCCGAGTACGTTGTCGTGTCCATGCGCATCATGACGCGTATGGGTGCCGCCGCGATGGAAAAACTCGGCAAGGACAAGCCCTTTGTGAAAGCGCTGCACTCGGTGGGCGCACCCCTGGCGGAGGGCCAGGCAGACGTCCCGTGGCCGTGCAACGACACGAAGTACATCACCCACTTCCCCGAGGATCGCGAGATCTGGAGCTACGGTTCCGGTTACGGCGGAAACGCTCTCCTCGGCAAGAAGTGCTACTCGCTGCGTATCGCGTCGGCCATGGCTCACGACGAGGGCTGGCTGGCCGAGCACATGCTCATCCTCAAATTGATCTCGCCCGAGAACAAGCCGTACTACATCGCGGCCGCGTTCCCGAGTGCGTGCGGTAAGACCAACCTCGCGATGATCCAGCCCACCATTCCCGGATGGCGCGCCGAGACCCTCGGTGACGACATCGCGTGGATGCGCTTCGGTGAGGACGGCCGTCTGTACGCCGTCAACCCGGAGTTCGGATTCTTCGGCGTTGCACCGGGGACCAACTACGGCTCCAACCCCAACGCGATGAAGACACTCGAAGCCGGTAACTCGTTGTACACCAACGTCGCCCAGACAGATGACGGCGACATCTGGTGGGAGGGCCTCGAGGGCGACCCACAACATCTTGTCGACTGGCGGGGCAACGAGTGGACGCCCGAGTCGGAAGAGAAGGCCGCGCACCCGAACTCGCGTTACTGCACTCCGATGTCGCAGTGCCCGATCCTCGCTCCCGAGTGGGACGACCCCCAAGGTGTGCCGATCTCGGCGATCCTGTTCGGTGGACGTCGTAAGACGACGGTTCCACTGGTCAGCGAATCCTTTGATTGGCAGCACGGCACGTTCCTCGGTGCGACCCTGTCATCCGAGCAGACCGCCGCCGCCGAGGGTGCCGTCGGTACCGTTCGTCGCGATCCGATGGCGATGCTGCCGTTCATCGGCTACAACGCCGGTGACTACATCAACCACTGGATCAACCTCGGCAAGAACGCGGACTCCGAGAAGCTGCCGAAGATCTTCTACGTCAACTGGTTCCGTCGCGGCGAGGATGGCCGCTTCCTGTGGCCCGGATTCGGCGAGAACTCTCGCGTGCTGAAGTGGATCGTCGATCGCATCGAGCGCAAGGCAGGCGCTGAGTCCACCCCGATCGGATTGGTGCCCACCGCAGCCGATCTCGAACTCGACGGCCTGGACGTGAATGTCGACGACGTCAGCGAGGCGCTGAAGGTTGACGCCGACGAATGGAAGCAGGAGTTGCCGCTCATCGAGGAATGGTTCGAATTCCTCGGAGAGAAGGTCCCCTCCGGTATCCGCAACGAATTCGAGGCACTGAAGCAGCGCCTGGGCTAGTCCCTCACCAATGAACGAATGTCACAGTGGTTCAGTTGAACTGAACCACTGTGACATTCGTCGTTTCAGGATCGGTTCGCTCGCAGTCGCCTAGCCGGTGTAGCCGAGCGGCATCAGGACGGACTTGGTCTCGCAGAAGGATTCCAGCCCTTCCGGACCGTTCTCGCGGCCGATACCCGAGGCCTTGTAGCCACCGAAGGGCGAGCCAGGGTCGAACGCGTACCAGTTGATCGCGTAGCTGCCCGTGCGGATCTTCTTCGCGACGGCGAAACCGTGCTCTATGTCGGTGGTGAACACGGATCCGGCCAGGCCATATTCGGAGTCGTTGGCGATCTTGATCGCCTCCTCCTCGGAATCGTATGGGATCACGGCCAGGACGGGCCCGAAGATCTCCTCACGGGCTATTGTCATCGAATTGTCGACGTCGGCGAAGATCGTGGGCTCGACGTACCATCCCTTGTCGAACCCCGCGGGCCTTCCGCCGCCGAGGACGAGACGTGCGCCCTGCTCCTTGCCCTTCGCGATGTAGTCTTCGACGCGATTGCGCTGCTTCTCGGAGATCAGCGGCCCGAGTTGGGCAGCCGGGTCGGAGGGATCCCCGACCGTCATGAGTCCGGCACCCGCCACCAGTTTGTCCAGCACCTCGTTGTACCGCGAGCGGGGGGCGAGGATGCGTGTTTGCGCCACGCACGCCTGGCCGGTGTTCATGAGCCCGGACATCACCAGCATCGGCATCGTGGCATCGAGGTCGGCGTCCTCGAGGATGATCGCCGCCGACTTCCCGCCCAGTTCGAGTGAGCAACTCTTGAGGTTCTGTGCCGCGATCGCTCCGATTCGGCGGCCCACCGGACTGCTTCCGGTGAACGTCACCTTGTCGATGCCGGGATGGGAGACGAGGTATTCGCCCGTCTCGGCGCCACCGGGAAGGACGGAGATGACTCCCTCCGGGACACCCGCCTCGGCAAAGATCTCGGCGACAAGATGGGTGGCGAGAGGAGATTCGGGAGCCGGCTTCAATAGAACGGTGCACCCAGCCAGCAACGCCGGGGCCAGCTTGTTGACAGCCAGGAACAGCGGCACGTTCCAGGCGAGGACAGCCGCCACCACGCCGACGGGCTCGCGCAACACCCGACTCTGGCCGAAGACGCCGGTGCGGGTCTGCTCCCACTCGAAATCGTTCGCCAAGCCGGCATAGAAGTTCAGGGTCGCCAGTGAGGGTGTCTGCTGCATCATGGAGACCATCGCCGGCGGCTGGCCCATCTCGGACGAGATGAGTGAGGCGAGAGTTTCGCCGCGCTCTTCGATCAGCTTGGCCGCCTTGGCAAGGATCTCGCCCCGCTCCGCAGGAGTGGTGTTCGGCCAGGGCCCCTGCGTAAACGCTTGCCGGGCAGCGACGACGGCGTCATCGATGTCGGCCGGCGACGCGACCGGGCAGCTACCGACGCGTTCTTCGGTTGCGGGGGAGAACACTTCGAGCACTTGATCGGTTGCGGGCGCAACCCACTTGCCGCCGATGTAGAGCTTGTCGTAGTCAGTCATCGGTCCATTCCCTTTGTCGGTGCCCCGGTCAGGAGGCTGTGTCGGTGAAACTGTCGAATCCGCAGTGTGCGTGGGGTCCGACAGCCGCGACCTCGAACAATCCGGTCCCGGCATATGTCGCGTCGCGCCCGGTGAGATGAAGTCGAATGAGCTGTTGCCGGATGTGCGCGGTGAGTGACTCGGGATCGGCAGATCGAGCAGCGCTCGAGCTCACGGTCACTCTCCTCCCCTGAACGCGGTGTGACTCTGAACACTAGAACACGTTACAGAGTTTGGGAATAGGTGGTGAGATCCTGCGGAATCAACTTCCGTAGATCTCCAGGCCGCTCGACTCGGCGAGAGTTCCGAGCCCCTCGAGATCCGTCGGGGCGACGACTGCGCTCAGCGCTTCTTCATCACGAGAACGAGGTTGCTGACCAGAAACTCTCGCAGCCCCGGAATCCGCACCATCCACCACGCCCACCTCGGATGGTAGCGCGGAAAAGCGGCCAGGAATTCAGCGTCAGGGGTGCGCCGGGCCCACCGAAGTCCGTCGGTCGCGGACACCTCGAACAACGAGACGCCGTAACGATTCTTCGGTTCGTGCCCGTTTTTGCGCAGGTAGCGCCGTGCGGCGTATTCACCCCCGAACGCGTGCCAAGGTCCGGTCTCGTGTCCGCCGAACGGGCCCCACCACAGCGTGTACGAGAGCACGATCAGGCCACCGGGCTTGGTCACGCGAACCATCTCCTCGGCCATTGCCCACGGTTCGCTGACGTGCTCGGCGACGTTGGAGGAAAAGCAGATGTCCACCGATGACGTCCGAAAGGGCAGTGCCAGGCCGGACCCGCGCACGGATCCGCCGACGGCCAGGCCCGCCGCGTGCATCTCGGACGGATCCGGTTCCACCGGAACGTACCGGGCCCCCGCGTTCTGGAACACCTCCGCGAAGTAGCCGGGTCCACCGCCGACATCGAGCACAGTGACACCAGACAGGTCCGAGTCGGTGAGACCTCTATATAGGTCGCCGATGAGTTCGACCGAGTCGCGGGCAAGCGCGCCGTAGAAGAGATCGGGGGCGCTCTGCTCGTGCCGGAAGTCGCTGAGCAGGCCGAACGACCGTTTCAACGTGGCCCGTCGACCGAATCGTCGGGTCACGGGAGGTGTCATCACGGAAGTGAACTCTAGCCAGTGCAGGCGGCCTGGCAGCAAACCGCCCACGGTGGCTGAAGCATGGGGAAGAATTCGACCGATAAGGTGTTCGGGGGCCACGGCGGCACAACGCCCTGTCTCGAGAAGTAATTACCGCACCGACAACAGGAGTACATGAACGTGCGAGAGGTTCTGCTGCTCTGCTGGCGCGATACCGGCCACCCACAGGGGGGCGGTAGTGAGCGATACCTCGAGGAGGTCGGTGCACAACTTGCGGCACGGGGAATCAAGGTCACTCTGCGCACCGCCCGCTACCGCGGAGCCGCCAAGAAGGAGACGGTCGACGGTATCGAGATCAGTCGTGGTGGAGGACGCTACAGCGTCTACCCCCGTGCCCTTGCCGCGATCGCAGCGGGTCGACTCGGGTTCGGTCCGCTCAGGGGAATTCGACCAGATGCCGTCATCGACACCCAGAACGGCATCCCCTTCTTCTCCCGTGCTGTGGCCGGCGCGCCCGTCACTCTGCTCGTGCACCACTGCCACCGCGAGCAGTGGCCTGTGGCGGGGCGGCTGATGGGCAAGGTGGGCTGGTGGGTCGAATCGTGGCTGTCTCCGCGTACCCATCGAGACGATCAGTACCTCACGGTGTCGCTCCCGTCCGCGGAAGAACTGGTCGACCTCGGCGTCGACCGTGAACGCATTGCCGTGGTTCGCAACGGCGCCGACGACATCCCCGCCGGCGTCGTCGTCGGCGGAACAGCCACGCGGACCACACATCCGAGCGTGTGCGTTCTGTCGCGACTGGTGCCCCACAAGCAGATCGAGGACGCCCTCGAGGCCGTGGCCTTCCTGCGCCCGACCATCCCTGACATCCAGCTCGACGTCATCGGTGGTGGTTGGTGGGAGCGCAATCTCCGCGACCGCGCGCACGAGTTGGGTATCGGTGACGCGGTCACGTTCCATGGCCACGTCGACGAGACCCGCAAGCATCGATTGCTGTCCAGGTCGTGGGTGCACGTGATGCCGTCTCGCAAAGAGGGTTGGGGCCTGGCGGTCATCGAGGCCGCTCAGCACGGCGTCCCGACCATCGGTTATCGCAGCTCCAAGGGCCTGACGGATTCGATCGTCGACGGCGTCACCGGACTTCTCGTCGGCAGTGCCGAGGGGGGTGCTGCTGATGTCGGCGCCTTGACCGCGGCAGTCAACACCCTCCTGCTCGACTCCGAGACGCGACTCGTGCTCGGTGAGAAGGCGCGTGTCCGCGCGGGCGAGTTCTCCTGGGAACACACCGGCAAGGGCGTCCACGAGGTACTTGCGGGCACCGCAGCCGGTGTCCGCACCTCAGGACTGGTATCGGCGCTGTCGCCGAGCGTGCACCTCGAGGACGCCCGCGCCCAGTAGACCTCCCGAGAGCATCAGTGCCCAGAGCGCATGGGCGGTGATCACCGCTGCCCGCGCCTGCCCGGATGACTGGTGCGGCGCAACGTCACCATCGACGCGATACAGCTCGAGGTGCTCGTCCGAGAACAGCCGCTCCAGGTCGGCCAGCGTCGTCGCGGATTCGCCCCTGAGTCCAGGCGTATCACGCTCGACCAGAACCCACCGGACGCCCAGCGCGGCAAGTTCGGCGGGGGAGCCACCGGTCAGCAGCACTCGTTCCACGTGTCGTGCGCGTGAACCCTCGCCTTGTACGACACCGCCGGCCACAACCAATTCGCCCGTTTGCAGGACGTCTTCGGGGAGCATCCGCGGGGCAGGATCCAGGACGGGCGCCGGGCCGGAATAGGGGAACTTGCGGAACATCCCGGCGGGCAAGACCGCGACATCGCCGCTGTTCGGGTCGGTGTCGAGCTGGGACGCCACCTGTTGCCACGACTGTGGGTACTCGATCGGGCGCAGCGCGCCCCCGACTCCCCACGCCAGGTCGGGAAGGGAGAGCAGCACCACGACGACAGCCGAGACAGACCATGTGCTGGGCCGCTGAAGCAGCACCGCGGTGTTGGGACGCCGCGACAGCGCCGCAGCGATGCGGGGGAGCGCAAGCACCGCCGCGGCGGCCGCGAGCGCATACAGCGGGGCGGCAAGCGCCACCCATTTCTGGGCGTCCCGGAGCAACCCCGCGCCGGGGATGGCCTGAACCACCCAGCGACCGAGATCGAGACCCCAGGCCGTGGCGCCGAAGGCGGGTGCCAACACCGCAACAAGTGCGAGCGCTGCGAGCGCTGATACGACGGGATTTCTGCGCCGCCGCCACAGGGCAGGCAACCCGAGTAGGACAAGGCCCAGCAGTGCAAGTGTGCCGAACAGGGCGAACAGTGTCGTGCGGGAATCCGGGACGGCGGCGCTGTTCCAAATGCCACCGAGTCCGGCGAGGCTGCCGATGGTCGCCAGTCCCGGCTCGGCTCGAGCTGCAAACGCCGCGACTCCGGCCGGATCGGAACCATCCCCGCCTCCGGACAGGGCGGTCGCCACCAGCCAGGGTGCGCTCGCGAGCACGAACAGGATCAGTGCACCCGTTGCCCTGCGCCATGCGGCGGACCTTCCACCCGGGGCAACGAGCACTGCCAACGCCGTCGCCGCGGCGAGCAGCACTCCGGTGGGGGTCAGTCCGGCGGCCGCGAGACAGGCCGCGAGCGCGAACCACCCTTGCGGCCGACCCCGGCGAATTGCGACCGCAGCGCACACCGTCCACGGCAAGGCGGCGTACCCGGTCAGCAGACTCCAATGTCCCTGTAGCAGGCGCTCAGCAACGTAGGGGTTCCACACCATCACCGTCGTGGCCACGAGTTGTGGCCCGAGTCCGGCCGTCGGCAGCACGGCGGCGACCATCCGCGCCGCACCCCACCCGGCCGCCCACAGGGCCGCTAGCAGAATCACCTTGACGAGCAACCCACCGTCGACGACGGCACTCAGCGTTGCGAGGAGCGCGTCCTGCGGCACCGCTCGCGCCGCGGCGTCGGTCAGTCCGAGAGCCGAGTCCGTCAAATACGAGCGGGGGGTGCTGACCGCGTCGCGTAACAGTAGGTAGCCCGGAGTGAGTACGGGTCCGAGGACCAGGAGTGCCAGCAGCAGGCTGTAGACGGCCGGGACGAACGGTGCGCGGTGCCGGACGGTCATGAGGCGCCACATTACGTGGTGCGCAGGCCGGGTTCGCGCAGTGCGTAGTGCATCATAAGCAAATGCCACGCCGGATCCGCACCAAGTCAGCGGTGGCCGGGGTGACGATGGTGACAGCGGGTTCGATGGTCGCGAATATCGCCTCCTACCTGCTGCATCTTCCCGCAAGCCGCTGGCTTGGTCCTTCTGGGTACGGGGAGTTCGCCAGCCTGCTGGCCGCTCAACTCGTTCTGGCCGTACCCGCGCTCGCGCTTCAGACCGTCGTCGCACGCGAAGTGGTTCGGGGCAAGGGTGCCCACGCAGTGCGGTTGCTCGGGTATCGCTGCGCCGTGATCGTCGCCCTGGTGGCCGCGCTGCTTGTTCCGGCGGTCTCCTGGGCACTGGACACCGGCACGCTCGCCACTTCTTCGGCACTGATCACAGCCCCCGTACTGGTCCTCCTCGCCACCGAGCAGGGACTGTTGCAGGGTGCGGCGCGTTTCGGCCCGTTGAGCGTTGTGCTCGCCGCGGCAGGTGTCGCCAAGGTTGTTCCCGCCGTCGTCGTGCTCGCTCTCGGGGCCGGACCGGGACTCGCCCTCGCGGCCAGTGCGGTCGGAACCGGTCTGGTTGCCCTCGTCACCAGGCTGTTGGCCGACTCAGGCGTGCTGGGGGAAGCGAGCACGCGGATCGGCGTAGGGGCGGTGCTGAAGGCGTCCCAGGTGCAATTGGCGCTGATCGCGCTGTCATCGATGGATCTCGTGGTGGCAAGAATTGTTCTGAGCGCCGACGACGCAGGCCTCTACGCGCTCGGAGCAGTCGCGACCAAGGCGGCGTTCTGGTTGCCCCAGGCCGTCGGTGTCGTCCTCTATCCCCGAATGGCTAACCCTGCCCAGTCGGTGCGTGCAGTTCGTTCGGCTCTGGCCATCCTCGTGGCCCTCGGCGCGGTGCTCGTCGCTGGGGTTGCGGTGGCCGCACCCCTCGTCCCAGTCCTCGTCGGGGCCGCTTACCAGCCCGTCCAATCGTTGTTGTGGCTGTTCGCGCTGCAGGGGGCCTGCCTGGCTGTCCTCCAGGGCGCGCTGCTCTCGGCGATCGCGGGCGAGAGGACGCACCTGGCGGTGATTGCCTGGATCGGCTTGGCAGTCGAGATGATCGCCATGCTGACAGTCGCGTCCACCATCGGGCAGTTCATCGGAATCGCCGTTGCCGTCGCCGCGGGCACCGCGCTGGTCGTCGGCGTCCGCGCCGTTCGCGGCGCGCGACACGATGCCGTGACAGCTTGAACTGTGCGCCCGATGTGACATTTGTGCAGTCAGGCGGAACCGATGTCACATCGGGCGAGCCACATCGTGTGCAACGCTCCCCGGATACCGGGCCCCGGACACGACGAAGGGGACCTCGCAAGAGCAAGGTCCCCTTCGATGCCGACTATGTTGAGCGCGGCCGACCGACGCTACCGCTGGTCGTCGTGCCTACGCGGATCGGTGACGGGAATCTCCTCCGTCTTGTCCAAGGTCCAGTCGTGCTGCTCCGTAGGTGCGTCTGAACCCTCGAAGTGACGACCGCCCTGGCCCGAGGGCACATCGCCGCCACCGTTGGTGGACGCGGGCTGCTGGCCCTTCCCGCCGCGCAGGCCGAGGAAGATGCCCGCGATCAGCGCGATCAGGCCGAGAACGCCGGCAATGATGGGTATGGTGCGACCGAACAGGTTGATCGTGTCGATGCCATCCCTGGCCTGCTCGACCTGGGCCTCGATGGTCTGCTCGTCGAAGGGCAGCGTCACCTGCAGCACGTCGACCTCCGGCCGGTCAGCGTTACGCGCGTAGTACTGGTGCAGCTGCTCCTGACCCTTGACGATGATGCCGGTCTGGGGCTCGACCCACACGTCGCGCACATTGGCGTACCAGCGAGTCATGGTGATGGGGAGATCTCCACCGGGAACGCCCCAGGTCTCGGCCGGCAGTTCCAGCTTGTTGGTCGGGTCGTTGTCCACCATCGACAGGTCGACCGGATCGATGGTCTGGCTGTAGTGGTACACGTTCAAGCCGTTGATCTCCGTCTCCTCGACGAAGTTCATGTCCTGCGTGGTGCGGGAGTTCAGGTCGAAGTAGGGGTAGCTCTTCTTCTCGGCGTCGAACGGGAACTTGTACTGCAGGCCGTCGCGCGGAACTTCCTGCGCGGGCTGGTCTGGTTCCGTCTGGATGGTGCCTACCGGGTCGTTGGTCGGCATCGCGCTCTTGCGGTCGATGGTGGTGCGGTCGACGGTCGCGGCCAGCAAGCCAACGTCGCCGGGCCTGTCGGTGCGAAACACTGTCTGACCGGCCTGGAGCGTGACCACATCTGCGTTGGAAGGCTCTTCGGTGGTGACATAGCGCTGCGACACGATCGGAACGTTGGTATCCACCTGTGCACTTCCTGCGAGAAGCGCCGCCGAGTCGAGCACGCTGCCCGTGCCTGAGGCAATCGTGGTTACTTCGAGGTCCAAGGGCGTCGTCTTCAACTTGCCTACGGTGTAGGTCGGAATGAGAATAGCGACGGCCAGTAGGAAGGCACCGAGGCCCACCAGAATGTATGCAAGTATCCGGCTCGGCCCTGAGCGCTCCGCCATGCTGACTCTCCTAACTCAAATCTGTCGACTGAGATTCCCCCACCGGCAGCAGGGCTGCGCGGATCGCATGGAGTCCACATCGACACCACGTGAGGCAAAACACTAACAGTCCCGAGCACTCATCTGCCCCATCGGATAGTAGTCGTATGGGCGGATTCACTGAGAAATGACGCGGCCGGAGTTTTTCGTCACAGCGTGGGCACCGGGCACACTATTGGTAATGAGTACATCGGTCACCACATCGGAAACGTCTGTGCCCGCCGCCACCGCTACTGCGGCGCCGGCCCCACGGGGCTTCATTCCCGCACTCGAGGGGCTGCGCGGTCTTGTCGCGCTCGGGGTGCTGGTGACGCACGTCGCGTTCCAAACCGGATTCACGCAGGTCCCCGTCGTGGGGCGATTGGTGGAACGACTCGACCTGTGTGTGGCGGTGTTCTTCGCATTGTCCGGATTCCTGTTGTGGCGCAGCCACGCTGGGGCGGCTCGCGGTATGGGTTCGGCGCAGGGAGCGGTCCGCTATTGGATCTCGCGTGTGACGCGCATTCTGCCGGCGTATTGGGTTGCGGTGGCGGTGGTACTGATGTTCCTGCCCGCAGCGGACGGGAGCTTTCGTACCTGGTGGGCGAATCTCGGTCTGGTCCAGGTCTTCGTGCCGCTCACGCTCACCAGCGGTCTTACCCAGATGTGGAGCCTGTCGGTCGAGGTGGCCTTCTATCTGGTGCTCCCGCTATTGGCATTCGCGCTGTTCCGGCTGAAGGGTTCCGCTGCGCGGCTGCGTATTCCAGTGATCCTCGCGATGGCCGCCGTGAGCCTCGTATGGGCGTTCTTACCCGTTCCTACCCCGAACGGAATAAACCACGAGAATTGGCTTCCCGGCTATCTGCCGTGGTTCGGAGCTGGCATGTTGCTGGCGGAGTTGTCGGTGAGCCGGCCGGGACGAATGCACCGATGGGCGCGGCATCGGGGGTGGATGTCGGTGGTCGCCGTGGTGGCATTTGCGCTCACCGCGACCGATCTCGGCGGGCCGGCTGGGCTGGTGCGGCTCGAGCCGTGGCAGTTCGCCACCAAGATCGTGCTCGGAGCGGTCATCAGTTTCACGCTCATGGCCCCGCTGGTGTTGTCAGACAGGTCGCAGCACCGCTTCCTCACGAGCCCAGTCGCGCTGGCCGTCGGCCGATGGTCGTACGGCATCTTCATCTGGCACCTCGCGGTGCTGTCGACGGTCTTTCAGGTGTTCGGGCTCGTCCCGTTCGCTGGAAACTTCGTCTACGCGTTGGTGCTCACCACCGTGTTGAGCATCGCGGTTGCGTCGGCGAGCTACGCACTGGTGGAAGAACCCGCACGCCGCGCCGTCAGGCGATGGGATAGCCGGCGCAGCGGCGTCGAACGCCCGAGCGGTAACACGGCCAGTCCCGTGGCGACCAAGGCAACCAGCAGCGGGAACTGAACGAAGAACGAGTGCCCGACGTATCCGTCTGGTGCGCGCCACGGGCCGGTGGACAGTATTGCCATGCCGAGCATCGCGGATGCGCCCGCGATGCCGACCAGAACCCGTGCCGTGGAGATGGTTCCGCGTAGATGGACGAGGCCGGCGACCAATGCGGTCATCACGATCGTCGTTGCCGCGCCGACCGGTCCGCTGATCACGGTGGCGGCGGCCAAGATTCCGAGCCAGCCGACCGATGCGCTGCCCCAGGTTCTGGGTGCCGCACCCGGGTCGCGCCTGCGGTCCCGACGACGCGGCCACAGTGCGGCGGCGATCAGTGGAACCAACAGCAGCAAGCCGCCGAAGATTCCCAGCCGGTACCAACGGTCGGTGGGGAAGTCGAGAGTCACCGTCCCTTCGGTTCCTGCGGGGACGACCCATCCCTGCTGCCATCCGTCCACGACGATCGGAGTCAGTTCGTTGCCGTCCGGGTCGGTTGCCACCCAGCCGATGTTGGTGCTCTCGGGTACGACGACCAGCCGTTCCGAATCCGAGTGCGGCACCGTCAGCTCTCGGTGGTTGTCGGTCCACGCGGTGGTTTCGACCCGCTCGGTCGGAACTGCAGTCTCCGCCGGTCCCGCGTTCAGGCGAAGGCTGTCGACGAAGAACGCCGACCCGGGATCCACCGTGACTTCCTGGGAGCCCGCGACCAATGTCACCGGGCCGGAAGAGTCACACACGGTCGCGGACACCGGGGCGCCGGAAAGAATCTGGTCGACAGTTGCAGTGATACTGGTGCGGACGGGTTGCCCGCCGATCGACACGACAGGCCCCTCGGTGCAGGGAACGGTCACCGTACGGGCGCCCGGGTCGTCGGTCGGTCCCGAACCGGGCAGCAGTGCGCCACCCTCGCCGAGCACCCCGACATCCGCGAGTCCAGCCGGCTGCGACTGACTGAACCCCAGAACGTTCCGGTCGACGATGTCATCCCAGGACACGAGACTGAGCACGATTCGGTCGGTCACCAGCGGTTCGAGGGCGACGGTCCCGTCGCCGGAGTCCACGTCGCGCACCTGTGGGCCGCTCCCCAGGTCGACGGCGACTCGGTGTGGAGCAGCGGGCACCGGGCCGAGGCTGGGTGTCAGTTGGAGGCCGGTTACGAGCGTGGGTTCGGGTAGGTCGATGACGAGAGTGGGCTTCGCGCCTGTGCCGTGTGTAGTGTCCAACGCCGACGACCAACTGGTGCGTATGTCGCCGTCTGTGGCAGCGAATGCGGAACCGCGGAGGTCGCCGATGTCGCTCGCTCCTTGTGCGGTGGGTCGATCCCGCTGGGTGAGCAACTCTTCCAGCGCAGCTCCGTGCCGTGCGCGCACCGTGAGTTGGGTTGTGACTTCGGTGGTTTCGGGGACGGTCAGCGTTCTCTCGAACACGCCGACCTCCTCGGGAGGCACGATAAGGGCGTTGCTGCACCGGATGCGGTCGGGGCCCTCGGCGCAGGCGTTTCGTCCCGGAAGTTCTTGGCTCAGGTCCCATCCCGATACAGACGCACCACTCGGCGTCGGCGGCAGTACCGTCTGATGCCGGATCGGGATGGTGACGGGCGCGTCAGGATTGGAGAAGTCCTCCACCGATAGCTCGCTGATACCGAACTGCGCCCCTGCAGAACCATTTTCGGTTCGGGTAGCGGTGATCCTCACCCACGGTGTGGGGCCGCCGGGTACGGATACGGTGATCGGCTCACCCGGGGCGTCGACCTTGACCGCGGTGGTGCCGTTGGGTGTCGACACCTCCATCCAACGGACGGGGACGCCGATCGCGGCCGGGCTTGTCGTGATGTGCAGCAGAGAGCTTCTGAGCGGGGTGTCGAAGTCGATCTGGAGCCACTGGCCGAGAGCTCGTTCGAGGACGTTGCTGAACCAACCCGTCGAGGGGTCGCCGTCGACGGCCGACGCGGCGCTACTCCCCGGGGAGGTGCCGCCCAGTTGGGTGGCGTCGGAGGCGGCGCTGGACACGGTCAGTCTCGCGCCCTCCCATCTCCCCTCCACCAGGGGTGTGTCAGCGACCGCATAGTCGGGCACGAGGTTGAAGGTGCGCCGAGGGTCGTCAGGACTGCGCAAGGCCGAACTGTGGTTGTCGACCTTCCCGTAGTCGGTTTCGCGGTCTCGGGGAGTGTCGGTGACGGTGACATCGTCGACAGCTAATCCGGCGCGCTGTGCGTCTGCGGCCAGCAATACCGGCCCGGCGCCGGGCAGGGCGCCGTTCTCCCGCAGACGCTGCAGCGACTCAGGTCCTCCCTGTACGCGCGGGATCGTGTCGAGGTCTGCCACGTACGGTCCGCTGGTCGTCGGAGCGCCGTCCGGCATCGACACTTCGAAGATCTCGATGGCCGGGTAGCGGGGCCTCAGGTCGTTGTCGATCACCAAGCCCTCGGTCTCGGCGGGCCCGATGTCCTCGCCGAACTCGGCGACCCGTGTGAATCCGGGAGAGCCGGCGATCGCTTGGTGAACCAGCATCGGTCGGGCCGATCTGGACGTGTCGGGGTCGAGATCGTTGCGGAGTACGAGGTAGTGGATGCCCTGCCCCAGCAGGGTCTGCGCCATGCCGTCCGAGGGTCGGCCGTCGGCGATGAGTCGCTGGATGGAGTCCATCGCCCGAATGGTTCCGGGTGGGGTGAGGGGGACGGCATCGCGCGAAGCCCAGGGTGTCGATGCCAGCGCCTGCAGGGGTTCGTCTCGGGTGAGGCCCCACACCTGGCTACCGAACGGTGCGCCGGGAACGACGAGAGCGCGTTCGGCGTCCGAGCCGTCCGGACTGGTGCCCCCGGCGTTCTCCTCTAGCCACGCTGCCGCCTGATGCCAATAGTCGGGTACCGCGGTGTAGGTGCCGCGCGGGGCGAGTTTGCCAGTCCATGCCAGCGACGTCGCCAGGGTGAGGGCAACCAGGACCAAGCTGGCGACCGCGACCATCGGTTCACGCTCGGGATGTGCGACCGCGCTGCGCCAGCGGGCGGAGGGGACCGAACCGGGCAGCGGTACCTTCGCCAGCAGATGAGCCAGTCCGAGGACGAGGGGCAGTCGGACGAGCGGTTCGAGTTTGTGCACGTTCCGCAGGGGTGCCCCGCTGGAATCGAGGAACAATCGCACCTGGTCGGCGAACGGAGAGCCCAGCTCGCCGACGTATCCGGCCGCGAGCCCCGCGACACCGACGAAGAGGATCAGTGCCAGGCGTCCGCGGGCGGGCATCGATCGCATGCACAGCCCGGCAAGACCCGCGGCGGCGATGAGGCCGGTCGCGGCGACGGCGGCGGGTTGGGTGACGAGGACGGCGCCGGCGATGCGCTCGGGGGAAACGAACGGAGTCCAGCTGTCGGTGCCGCGCAGGACCTCCGCGAGGGCCGTCCATTGCGTCGTCACGGAGGAGGACTCGATGTAATCGAGGAACGGGGGACTCACCTTGCCGAGCAGAAGTAGCGGAACAACCCACCAGGCGGTGGCGAGAACCAGGAAGGGGAGCCACCACGCGGTAAATGTCCACCAGCGACGGTTCGGGCGATGAGAGATCCACCACAGTCCGGCGACGAGGCATGCCGCCGCGGTTGCAACGGCGTTGACCGCGCCCATCAGGGCGACCGCGAGCGCCGACTGCGCCGCTAGTCTCGCGGGTGAGCGCAGGAGCGCGCCGCCACGAATGTCACTACCGGCTTGGCCGGTGCCAGTCGGGGCGAAGGCCAAGATGAGCGGTAGCAGCACCCACGGAGCCAGCATCATCGGGAGGGTTTCCGATGAGATCGAACCCAACGTTGTCAGGACGCGGGGAGAGAAGGCGAAAGCGACTGCCGCGATGATGCGAGAAGAGCGGCTACCGATGCCGAGAGCTTCGGCCACGCGGATGATGCCCCAGAAGCCGGCAACCAGCAGCAAGGCCCACCACAGGCGCTGCGTGATCCATGCAGGGACATTCAGGATGTCGCCGAGCGAGAAGAAGGTGCCGTGTGGGAAGAAGTATCCGTAGGCCTGGTTCTGGACCTGGCCCATGGGGGCCTGGCTACTCCACTGATGCGACGCCCGCTCGAGGAATCCGATCGGATTCTGGGAGAGGTCGTACTTGGTGTCGGCGGCGAGCCGGCGGGGGGCTTGGAGAAAGGTGAGAAGAAGGGCTACGACAGAGGCGCCGAACAGCCACCGTCGTGACAGAGGCTCCCCGGAGGGCGCCATGGAGGACATGGCCGCCGACTCGGGGGAAGTGCGGGAACTCGTGGAGCGTGCGCCCTCAGCGGCTGCCGTACTCAACCTGGTTCAGCAGTGAGGAATCCGCATTGCCACTGCGGTCGACCTCGGGACGCGTGTTTTGCTGCGCAGCTGCGGTGATGCCGAGTGTTGCCACAGTGCCGAGCGCAATGCCGATTACGGCGCTGACCGCACCGGGCACAAGGAACTTCTGCATCAGACATCTCCCACCGTTGTGTCATCGGAGCACACAGGGTGTTCCCGCGTGCGAACTGCAAGGGTCAAGGTATCACCCGGAGGCCAGAGAACTGCAGATTGGTGCCCGGTAGTGATGTCTCGTCGGTGCGCCGTTGTGCTCCGGTCGCTGCTCGAGGGCGAAGGCTCGTAGCAGGGTGCGCAGTTTTGTGCTCGTCTCCTCGAGCTCGGATTCCGGGTCGGACTCGGCGACGATCCCACCGCCAGCCGTCGCGATCGCTTCGCGGCCGTCTGCGGTGATCTCGGCGCATCGGATTGCCACCACCCAGTCGCCGTCGCCTTCCGCGTCACACCATCCGACGGCGCCGCCGTAGAACCGCCGGTCCTCCTCGATGTCCTTGATGGTCGTCATTGCCAGGCTGGTCGGCGTTCCGCACACGGCTGGTGTCGGGTGCAGGACAGTCGCCAGGTCCAGGGCGCTGGTCGCCGGGTCGCGAAGTATGCCCTCGATCGGTGTTGCCAGATGCCACACTTCGTGCGTGCTGGTGAGGACGGGTGAATCCGGAATCGACAACTCGCTGCACAACGGGGCCAGAGCCTCCCTGATCCAGTCCGTGACGAAAGCGTGCTCTGCCAGGTTCTTGGCGGACTCGAGCAGGGCGCGGCCCTCCTGCGCGTCGGCAGCGGGGTCCAGACGCCGCGGTGCCGTTCCGGCTAGTGGGCGGCAGACCACCCGTCGCCCGCGCCGGCTGAGCAGCACTTCGGGGCTGGCGCCGACCAGGCTGTGGCCGCGGAAGCTGTCGCCGGCGGCCGTGAGGTCGACGGCGAATCCGTTGGCGGCAGGATCAAGGGCGATCAGCCTAGCGACCAATGCCTCCGCGGAGATGGGGGAGTCGGCGCCGAGAGCAACGCTGCGCGCGGCGACGACCTTCTCGAGTGCGCCGCCCCGCAGGCGCGCGATGAGGGACCGGACGCGGGACACGTGCTCGGCGGGAGCCGGAACTTCGCGGGTCAGGCTCACCATCGGAAGGTCCGGAATGCTCTCGGGCTGCCAGGGGCCGTCGGTGAACTCCCAGAACTCGGGCGCTGTCAGGGCCGCGGGACGCTCTGGGTCGAACGGCAAGGCGCCGACGATCAGCTCCGTATCACCGTTCGAAAGGGCGGTGATGCTCGCCGCAGCAGTGTCGTATGTGTCCCGGGCGCCGAACGCACGCAACGTTCGATCTGCACGGGAGAGTAGAAAACCGTCCATGGTGGACCTGACAGTAGTCGTGGCCGTTTGACTACCTCCCGGGAGGCACGATCAGCACCGGACGGTGGCTGTGTCGCAAGACATGGTCGGCGACGCTGCTCTGTAGAAGCGACCGCAGCCCCGTTGTTCCGCGGGTGCCTGTGACGATGATGTCGGCCGCGAGTTCGTCGGCAGTCTCCACGATCGCCGACCAGATGGTGGTAGTGCATTCGACGCATCGACCTTCGGTGATCAGGCCGACGGCCTCGGCGAGTTCGGTGCCCTCTGTATTCGTGGCCTTGGCGTCGCCGAGTGCGACGTCTTCGGTTTCTTCGTCGGGCACCCATTCGGGTTGCATCACACCCGAGATTCCAGACATGCGTGCAGCCTGCCGAGCCATCGGCTCCCATACCGTCACCAGTACCGCGCGATCGGACGCGATGAACCGGCCCGCGTACTCCACCGCACGTTTGGCATTGTCGGATCCGTCATAGGCGATCATGATCAAACCTGCAGTCACCAGGACCTCCTGAGTACGGGGTTCCGCTACACACAGGTTAGCAAGGCGGTCAGTGGTGGTAGCCGGTTTCTTCGGCCGCCGCGGAAGCGTCGGCGACGAACTGGGCTACGGTCGAACGCATGCGCCTCAAGTATGCACTCGCGCTCACTGCCTGCGCCGGTCTCGTGGCTGGATGCTCTTCGGGTGGTATCGGTACACTGCCGGAATCCTCCGCCGCGATGCCGGTCTCGCAGGCTGTGGTTGCGCCCCCCGCTGCTGCGCCGGTCACATGTGATGAACAGTTCCTTCAATCATTGTCGCTGCGGCACAAACTCGCTCAGCTATTGAATGTAGGTGTGACCGGGACAGCAGACGCTTTGCGGGTGGTCCGCGATGAACAGATCGGCGGCATCTTCATCGGCAGCTGGACCGACAAGTCGCTACTCGCCGACGGTAAGGTCGCTCAGGTCGCGTCCGCGTCGCCGCTGCCACTGATGGTGACGATCGACGAGGAGGGCGGCCGTGTCTCTCGGGCCGCGGATCTACTCGGGCCGATACCGTCCGCCAGGCAGACCGCCGCGACGATGACTGAGGAGCAGACCTATCAGATGGCGCTCGAGCGTGGCCGAGGTCTGAAGGACTTGGGCGTCACAGTCAACTTCGCCCCCGATGTGGACGTGAGCAGTCAGCCTGACAACAGCGTCATAGGCGACCGCTCGTACTCGAGCGACCCCGCCGTCGTCAGCCGTTACGCCGACGCCTACGCGCGTGGAATGCGCGACGCTGGAATCCTGCCCGTGATCAAGCATTTTCCCGGTCATGGATCGGCGTCGGGTGATTCGCATACCGGTGCCGTCACGACGCCGCCCCTCGACGAGTTGCGGGCGAAGGATCTCATTCCCTTCCGCGACCTCGGGACGACGGGTGTCGGAGTCATGCTCGGCCACCTCGAGGTTCCCGGGCTGACGGCTCCGGGAGTCCCTGCGAGTATCAGCCCCGACGCCGTGGCACTGCTGCGCGGAGGCACGGGATTCGGTGCTGCACCGTTCGCCGGACCCATCTTTACCGACGACCTCAGCGGCATGAAGGCCATCACCGACCGATACGACATCGCAGATGCGGTCGAGGCGGCTCTGGTAGCGGGTGTGGACGTTGCGTTGTGGATCACCACCGACGATGTTCCGCGGGTGCTCGACCACCTCGAAGACGCTGTGGCATCTGGGAAACTGCCCCAGGAGCGCGTCGACGAAGCTGTTCTGACGGTTGCCCGTGCCAAGGATGCGCTTGCCTGCTAGCTTCTCGTTCTTCGCCCGGACCCGCTTTATTACCGTAGAGTAAGATAGCGGGTCAGGGCGATCGATGGAGGACGAATGGCGGGCGGCACCAAGCGATTGCCACGCGCAGTGCGCGAGCAGCAGATGCTCGATGCGGCTGTCGACGTCTTTTCCGACAGAGGATTTCACGAGACGTCTATGGACGCGATTGCGGCCAAGGCGGAAATCTCGAAGCCGATGCTGTACCTGTACTACGGGTCCAAGGATGAACTGTTCGCCGCCTGCATCGCACGCGAGGGCAGACGTTTCGTCGAGGCACTCGCTCCGGCGGGAGATCCCAGCCTGAGCCCGCGAGAGCAGCTGCGTCGCGCGCTCGAGGAGTTCCTCGGGTTCGTGAGTTCGCACCGCAAGTCGTGGATGGTTCTGTACCGCCAGGCAATGAGGCAGCAGGCGTTCGTCGGTTCGGTGAAGTCGAGCCGAGACCGTCTGATCGAATTGACCGCCCATCTGCTCGAGTCGAGCACGCGGGATCCGGGTGAGGGCCAGGACTTCGAGCTGATCGCTATCGCCCTCGTCGGTGCGGGTGAGGCCGTCGCCGACCGTGTCGCCGGCGGTGAGATCGAGGTGGCTACGGCGGTCGATCTTCTGGAGTCTCTTGCCTGGCGCGGTCTAGCGGGCGAAAAGAAGCCGGAGTGAATGTGCCTTTCGGCGGGGCGGCGCTGGGGTCGGTGACCGCGCAGCGCCGAAAGGCACATTCCCCGGGGCAGCTACCGTAGCGTCGCCGTGAGGTGGGGGTAACCCTTCCGCGCGTTCTTCAGCGAAAGATCCCAGCCGTCGTCGGTCTGATCGGCGTACAGGTTGAGCGTGGACGGTAGCAGAATCGGCTTGCCGAACCGGACACTGTAGGTGACGGCATCCGGAATCCGCCCCTCCACCGAGCCGAGAACGGTAGCGGCGCTCCACATGCCGTGCGCAATCGGCTTGGGGAATCCGAAAGCCTTTGCGCCCAAGGACGAGACGTGAATCGGGTTGCGGTCACCCGACACCGCGGCGTACTTGCTGATCGTTTTTTGATCGACCCGGAGGGTTCGCAAGGGGCGAAGCGGTTCCGCCTCGCCTTTCGGCTCGGGGCCCGGCTGCCCGGACAACGACGTCTTCTGCTGATGCAGAAGGGTGGACGTCTGCTTCCATACCAGTTCGCGTCCGACCCTGATCTCGCTGATCACATCGATCAGCAGACCTTTGCGGTGCTCGCGCAGATTCGCCGCATGTACCGACACATCGAGCGGTTCGCTCATGGAGATGGGCCGAAGTTGTTCTATGACGTTCTCCGCGTGCACCGATCCGATGGCGGGGAAGGGGAACCCGTCCGACACCATCAACTTCATCATGATCGGGAACACCAGGGTGAACGGGTACGTCACCGGAAGGACGTCTCCGAAACGCAGGCCGGTCACCCGGTCATAAGCAGCCAGGTTGTCGGCATCGACGCGCAGGCCGTTCAGCACGAGCGTGGTGTCCGGGGCGTCGTGCCCACTAGCCCCGATGAACGGTATCGCGCTGCGGACCGCACCAGCGTAGATGTCGAGCGTGCGCGGCGTCTCGGTGAGTCGCACCACCTTGCCCGCCATCATGCACCCAACAGGCTCTGGCCGCAGACTCGGACGACCTGCCCGGTGACGGCGCTCGATGCGGGACTTGCGAAGTAGGCGACAGTTTCGGCAACGTCGACGGTTTCACCGCCCTGCAGCAGGGAACTCATGCGACGTCCGGCCTCGCGCGTGGCGAAGGGAACCGCCGCGGTCATCGCCGTCTCGATGAAGCCTGGGGCAACGGCATTGATGGTGATCTTCTTCTTCGCCAGCACCGGCGCGGTCGCCTGCACCAACCCGATGACTCCCGCCTTCGAGGTACTGTAGTTGGTCTGCCCGCGATTGCCCGCAATGCCGGCGATGGAGGAGACGTCGACCACGCGGCCGCCCTCCTTCAGAGCGCCCTTGGCGACGAGAGTGTCGGTGATTCGTTGCGGAGCAAGAAGGTTGACGTTGATCACCATGTTCCAGCGGCCCTCGTCCATGTTGGCGAGCGTCTTGTCGCGGGTGATGCCTGCGTTGTGGACGACGATGTCTGCGCCGCCGTGCCGTTCGAGGACGAACTCGGCCAGTTTGTCGGCCGCATCGTCGGCTGTGACATCGAGCGCGAGGGACGTTCCGCCCACCTTGTTTGCGGTCTCCGACAGCGCCTCACCGGCAGACGGGATGTCGGCGCAGATGACGTGCGCGCCGTCGCGGGAGAGCACCTCGGCGATGGTGGCGCCGATGCCGCGGGCCGCACCCGTCACGATGGCAATCTTGCCGGCGAGGGGCTTGTCCCAGTCTGCGGGCGAAACGGAGTCTTGGTCGCCCACCCGGATGACCTGACCGCTGACGAATGCGGACTTGGCCGACAGCAGGAATCGGAGGGTGGATTCGAGGCCCGAGAGGCCTGCGGAGGCCTTCGGTGAGACGTAGACGAGCATCGAAGTGGCGCCGCGCTTGACTTCCTTGCCGACGCTGCGGGTGAAGCCTTCGAGCGCGCGCTGCGCGATGTGCTCGTCGACGTCGGACGTTTCTTCCGGAGTGGTGCCGAGTACCACGACGCGCGCCGATGGCGCGAGGTTACGGATCACGGGCTGAAAGAACTCGAACAGCCGCTCGAGTTCGGTGACCGAAGCGATGCCGGTGGCATCGAATACGAGGGCGCCGTACTGGTCGTCGCCCGCGCTTGCCTCGGTGTAGTCGGACAGCAGTTGACGCAGCGGCTCGGCGAGACGGCCCTTGCCTCCGATCAGGACCGGACCGGGGAGCGGCGGCTCGCCGTGCTTGTATCGCCGCAAGTTCTCTGGGCGCGGCAGTCCCGCCTTCGCGGCGATGAAAGCGCCGGGCGCGGATGAGAGGAACTGGGAATAGATGTCGGGAGCTCCCTTGCTGGCTGACACTGTCCTACCTTCTGTCGTCTCTGGGTGGTCAGTCACCGGGCTCCGATTGGGGCGCGGTGTCGACAAGAAACTTACTCCTGAGTAAGAATAGTAGCCAACAGGTAATCACACCAGATCCTTGGAGACGTTCAGTGACCAGCAAAGCTCGCACCACCTCGAAGTCCGCAGCAGCGCGGAAGCCACGCGGAAAGCAGCAGCGTCCCGTCGCCATCGTCGGCGGAAATCGAATTCCCTTCGCCCGCTCCGACAAGGCGTACGCGCAGGCGTCCAACCAGGACATGTTCACCGCGACCCTGGACGGGCTGGTG
Source organism: Rhodococcus sp. WMMA185 (assembly GCF_001767395.1). Classification (NCBI taxonomy): domain Bacteria; kingdom Bacillati; phylum Actinomycetota; class Actinomycetes; order Mycobacteriales; family Nocardiaceae; genus Rhodococcus; species Rhodococcus sp. WMMA185. Next base: position 215,251 of record NZ_CP017014.1, read on the forward strand.
AGCCGCTTCAACCTTCAGGGCGAAAAGCTGGGCTTGGTAGCGGGTGGCGCCGTGCTCAAGCACAGCCGCGACTTCAACCTGATGCGCGAATCCGTGCTCGGTAGCGCGTTGAGCCCCTACACCCCGGCGTTCGACCTGCAGCAGGCGTGCGGCACCGGGTTGGCGTCGATTGTGACCGTCGGTGATGCGATCGCGGCCGGACGTATCGATGCCGGAGTTGGCGGTGGCGTCGACACTACGTCTGACGCCCCGATCGGCGTGAACGACGAGCTTCGCGAGTTCCTGTTGTCATTGAACCGTGCGAAGACGACTGGCGAACGCATCAAACTCCTCGGCAATGTTCGCCCCTCGATGCTCGGCGTCGAGATCCCACGCAACGGCGAACCCCGCACTGGGCTCTCGATGGGCGAGCACGCAGCCATCACGGCGAAGGAGTTCGGCATCCGCCGTGAGGACCAGGACGAATTGGCTGCGGCCAGCCACAAGAACATGGCCGCCGCATACGACCGCGGATTCTTCGATGATCTGGTGACGCCGTTCCTGGGCCTCACCCGGGACGACAACCTGCGCCCCGGCTCCACCGTCGAGAAGCTGGCGACGCTGAAGCCGGTGTTCGGGGTAAAGGCGGGCGACGCCACGATGACGGCGGGGAACTCGACCCCGCTCACCGACGGCGCGTCTGCGGTCTTGCTGTCGAGCGACGAGTGGGCTGCCGAGCGCAAACTGCCGGTACTTGCCCATCTCGTCGACTCCGAGACCGCGGCCGTCGACTACATCCATGGCAAGGACGGACTCTTGATGGCGCCGACGTACGCCATCCCGCGTCTGCTGGCCCGCAACGGCCTCACCTTGCAGGATTTCGATTTCTACGAGATCCACGAAGCTTTCGCATCCGTCGTGCTGGCGACGCTGCAGGCCTTCGAATCGGAGGAGTACTGCAAGGAGAGGCTCGGTCTCGACGGCGCACTCGGGTCTATCGATCGGAGCAAGCTGAACGTCAACGGATCATCGTTGGCGGCGGGGCACCCGTTCGCTGCGACGGGCGGCCGTATCGTCGCATCGCTCGCCAAGGCGCTTGCCGAGAAGGGGTCAGGACGTGGGTTGATCTCGATTTGCGCGGCCGGCGGACAAGGTGTGACGGCAATCATAGAGGCGTGATTCGACCGGTCTGTCGGGTAGCTGGCAGACCGAAAGGTCAGCGTGTTCGTATAACGAACAATCGTCCGGACTTGCGGAGTTGGTCGGATCTTTCGGGAACTCTTGGCCGCAGGTGTAACGCTGGAGATTAGCTGGCGATATTCCTTTGAGTCCCGTGCTGCTGCCTGACCCCCGACTTGGCAGCAGCGCGGGGCTCTCTACGTTTCCGGCGACGGTAGTCTGTCGACGGGCGCGGGGTCTGAACCGGACCTCGCTCTATTTGGCGCGCGCCCGAAATGCAACGAGCACCGACGGCAAGCTGAGGCCGACGGACAAATCGGTGAGAGGGCCACGGTGAGGGACGAAGACGGCGATACAGGCAGCGATGCACACGAGGTGGCGCCGCCCGAGCCGAACTCCGACGAAGCCCCGACCACGCAACTGAACCTCGGTGAGCTCAACAAACGCCTCGACGGTGAGGATTCGGAACCTCAGGATCCGGACTCACAGCATCCGGAACCTCAGGATCCGGACCCACAGCATCCTGAACCTCAGGATCCGGAACCTCAGGAATGGGCAGAGCCTGCACCCTACGACGCCGAGACGCAGGTGATACCGGCGATCGCTCAGCAGGCCGATACCGGACAAGAGCGGGCGTATTCCAGGGCAGGTGAGCTGCCCGATGTGCCGACTGCGGACTCGCCCACCGGGCCCACCGTGGGTATCGAAGCTCAGGTACCGCAGACGGCGTCGGCGTCCGAACCTGCCGCTACGACTCGCCCGCCCTGGGCGAAGATTGCTGCAATTGCCGGAGCGGTTATCGCGGTGATCGCAATCGCTTATGTCGCCGACCTCGCCATGTCCTCCGGGAAAATCCCACGTGGGGTCACTGTGGCCGGTGTCGACGTGGGTGGGTCGACTCGTGAGGCTGCCGCCGCCACATTGGAGGCTCAGGTCGGGCCGCGGGTGGATCAACCGGTGACCGTGCAGGCCGGTGACGTGTCTGCGGAACTCGTGCCCGCTGCCGCCGGTCTCGGAGTCGACTGGGAAGCTACGCTCGACCGGGCCGATTCGCAACCACTCAATCCGTTCACTCGGCTCGCATCGTTCTTCTTCACCGACGAAATCGGCGTGGTCTCGACCCGCGACGACGCCGCGATGACCGCGGCCATCGATGATCTGCGTGGGCAGACCGACCGCGAGCCTCGTGAGGGAGACGTCGTATTCGAGGACGCAGCCCCCGTACCGGTCGATCCGCTGACTGGGCAGACACTCGACGGTGAGGGCGCATCGGCGGCGTTGACCGAGCGGTGGGCGTTCGGTCAGACGGTTGAGTTGCCCGTCGACGTGGTGCCCGTAACGGTCACGAGGGAAGGTGTCCAGAGGGCTCTCGACGAGATCGCGACGCCCGCTGTGTCTGCGGACCTGGTGTTCGCCGGCCGTGACGGCGAAGCTGCGACCCTGCAGCGGGAACAGGTCGGCGCCGTCCTCGGATTCGAGCCGGACGGCAACGGCGGGTTGAAGCCCACGTACAACCTCGAGGCTGCAACCGACATTCTGGCTCCCCAGCTCGAATCGACGGAGGTTGAGCCCAAAGATGCGACGATCGCTCTCAGCGGGGGATCGCCCACGGTCGTTCCGGCTGTCGTCGGAGACCTGGTGCAGTGGCCGCAGACTCTGCAGGAGTTGCCCGAATTGTTGCGCAGCAACGTCTCTCGCACAGCCGATGCGATTTACGGAGAGGTCGAGCCTGCTCTGACAACCGAAGATGCACAGGCGCTCGGGGTCAAGGAAGTGATCAGCGAGTTCACCACCAGCGGGTTCTCGGCGGCCTCCGGCACCAACATCCGTCTCGCAGCCGCTCAGATCAACGGTGCGCTGATCAAGCCGGGCGACACTTTCTCGATGAACGATTACACAGGTCCGCGTGGCACGGCCCAGGGCTACGTGGAGTCGGGAATCATCAACTACGGTCGCCCGGACACCGCTGTCGGCGGCGGGGTGAGCCAGGTGGCGACGACGCTCTACAACGCCGCGTATTTCGCCGGCATGGAGGATGTCGAGCACACCGAACACTCGTACTACATCTCGCGGTACCCGGAGGCGCGCGAAGCCACCGTCTTCGAGGGGGCCATCGACCTGAAATTCCGCAACACCTCGGACACCGGCGTCCTGATCGAGGCCATAGGCGGAAGTTCGGATCTGACTGTCAGGATGTGGGGAACCAAGACGGTCGATGTCCAGTCCATCACCGGCAACCGGACGAGGCCGACCCAGCCGGAGACGATCACGCTGCCGGCGGGTGATCACTGCATCCCCTCGGGTGGCGCACCAGGATTCACCACCAGCGACACCCGCGTGATCTCCGATCACGCAACCGGGAGGGAGATCTCTCGCAACACCAGGACGGTTCGCTACGACCCAGTCCCGGTCGTCAAGTGCGAAGAGCCCGACGACGCAACAGAATCCGCCGAGCGCTCACCCGCTGCGATGCCCAAGCCGGCTGTGGAGACTCCTGCCGCCACGCGAACTCAATCCCCAGTGGCCGCAAGCCCGACAACCACTACGACAAGCCCGACAACCACTACTACCAAGTCGAGGCCGAAGCCGATGCAGGAGGACGAGTAGCCGCGTTGCTCCCGAATGCGCCCGTTCTTCGAACAGGTTGGGCGCGGCCCATTTTCGCACATCCGGGTTTACGTGTCGGAGAATCACGGGAGCTTGCTCTTGACAAGCTTGGGTATGAGAGTTGAGGGATGACCAAGCAGAGGTTTCGAGTACTGAACGCCGCCTGTACGGCATTGGCCATTTTGTGTGTCATGCTCCCGATCATGTTGCAGGGGAGATTCTCTAGCGGGATCCTCGGCTGGTCTCTAGCGCTGATCGTTCTGGCAATTTGGTTCTCCGCGGCGGTTGTCATGTGGCGGAAGCAGAACATGCCACGGTGATCGAGTGTTGATTCCGTTGCGAACCTGAGGCTGCGCACCCGGCAGGCTGTAGGTACGTACGCTGGCCGCCAGGTGGTGCTGACGGCCAGCTTGCTGCAGTCCTGTATGGCAATCGTCAAACGGGACAACCCTCTAGAGGGTCAGTCGCGGAGAGTGAGGGGTGTCCCGCCATCGTTGTCGGTCAATTCAAGCGAGTGACGAGCCGCCGCGCGATCAGCCACCATGCAAGCGCGCCCAAGAAAGGGACTAGCAGCACGATCACTATCCATACGATCTTCACCCCCACAGACGCAATTCGTGCACGAATGATCGCAACGGAGGTCGCCACGACAAATACGGCCCCAAGCATCCAGAGAACGTCTGCGTACAGCGGTAACAGTGGTTCGCTCGAGGCTTCGGCCACGGACATCACACCACTCTAGAAGATGATCTCTTGTCGAACCTCGCCAGGTCATGGCTGAAAGCAATGTGCCCCGGCGCTTTTCAGTGGCGGGTCATGGCTTGCAGAACTAGTGGCTGATCGATATCCAGAAAAACGAAACGGTCGCCGCAACTCCTACGGTTGGGTGTTGCGGCGACCGTCAGTAGTTGGTCTCCGAGCCGATCAGAAGGCGGCTTCGTCGAGCTCCATGATGTCGTTGTCGATGTTGGTGATGATGCCGCGGGTTGCGGTGAGCTCGGGCAGAACGTTCTTGGCGAAGAAGGACGCGATGGCGACCTTTCCTTCGTAGAACGACTTGTCCGCCCCGGATGCACCCTCGTCGAGAGCCTTGATCGCGATCTCCGACTGCTGCAGCAGCTGCCAGCCGATGAGCAGGTCGCCGACGGCCATCAGGAAGCGGACGGAGCCGAGGCCGACCTTGTACAGCTCGGTCGGCTGCTCCTGCGCACCCATGAGGTACCCGGTGAGGGTGGCTGCCATGGTCTGAACGTCCTCGAGGGCGGTGGCGAGCAAAGCCCGCTCGGCCTTGAGGCGACCGTTGCCTGCCTCGCTGTCGATGAACTTCTTGACCTGTCCGGCAACGTGCGCGAGGGCCACGCCACGGTCGCGGGCAATCTTGCGGAAGAAGAAGTCCTGCGCCTGAATGGCGGTGGTGCCCTCGTACAGGGAGTCGATCTTCGCGTCGCGGATGTACTGCTCGATCGGGTAGTCCTGCAGGAAGCCCGAGCCACCGAAGGTCTGCAGGCTTTCGGTCAGGTACTGGTACGCGCGCTCGGAGCCGACGCCCTTGACGATCGGAAGCAGCAGGTCGTTGACCCGGTACGCGAGGTCTTCGTCCGCGCCGGACACCAACTTGGCGACGGCCGCGTCTTGGTGTGCCGCGGTGTACAGGTAGACCGCGCGCAACCCTTCGGCGTATGCCTTCTGCATCGCGAGGGCACGACGGACGTCGGGGTGGTGCGTGATGGTGACACGCGGAGCGGCCTTGTCGGTCATCTGCGTGAGGTCGGCGCCCTGCACGCGCTCCTTGGCGTAATCGAGGGCGTTGAGGTAGCCGGTGGAGAGCGTGGCGATGGCCTTGGTGCCGACCATCATGCGAGCGTGCTCGATGACGTCGAACATCTGCGCGATGCCGTTGTGGATCTCGCCGACGAGCCAGCCCTGCGCGGGAATGCCGTGGCCACCGAAGGTGAGCTCACAGGTGGCCGATACCTTCAGGCCCATCTTGTGCTCGACGTTGGTGACGAAGACGCCGTTGCGCTCGCCGTACTCGTTGGTCTCGAAGTTGAAGTGCGTCTTCGGGACGTAGAAGAGGCTCAGTCCCTTGGTGCCCGGTCCGGCGCCCTCGGGGCGCGCGAGGACGAGGTGGAAAATGTTCTCGAACAAGTCGTCGGAGTCGGCCGAGGTGATGAACCGCTTGACACCCTCGATGTGCCAGGAGCCGTCGTCCTGCTTGATGGCCTTGGTGCGTCCGGCGCCGACGTCGGAGCCGGCGTCGGGCTCGGTGAGGACCATGGTCGCGCCCCATCCGCGCTCGACGATGGTCTCGGCCCACTTCTTCTGTTCGTCGGTGCCGTTGTTGTACAGAACGTTGGCGAACGCGGGACCGGCCTGGTACATGTGCGCAGCTGGCTGGGAGCCGAGGATCAGTTCATTGATGGCCCACACGGCGGACCGTGGCACGGGAACGCCCCCGATCTCCTCGGAGAGACCCATGCGGTACCACTCGGCGTCGTAGAGGGCGCGGAAGGACTTCTTGAACGATTCCGGCAGCGTGACGGAGTGGCTCTCGGGGTCGAAGACCGGGGGGTTGCGGTCGGCATCGGCGAACGATTCGCCGAGCGGTCCTTCGGCGAGGCGGGCAACTTCACTGAGCATGTTGCGGATCGTGTCTGCGTCGAGATCGCCCCATACGCCTTCGCCTAGCGGCTGCTCGAGCCCGAGTACCTCGAAGAGGTTGAACTCCAGGTCGCGGACGTTGCTCTTGTAATGGCCCATGTCTTCTGTCTCTCCCAGTGAGATGGTGCGGTCTGTCAGCGAGTACCGCCCAAGTTATTACTCGTCGGTAACTTTGCTGATATTACGCGCGATTTTCCTGACTGCCAAGACCTCGACGGCGCGCGACCACGAGTGCGTCGATTGCTGTGCCGGTGTCGGTCTCTCGGGAGCGCCGTTCTGCGACGTCGATGTCGAGCCTGCCTTTGAACGATGCTACCAAATCATCTGGACTGTAGAGGATTTCGGCGTCTGGTGGACCACCGACCCCCTGTGTCGAGTTGACTGTGTCATGCCCCAAAATCATGAGGATTCCATCAGGTTTCAGAGCGCATATGGCGCGGTTCACAACCTGGAGGCGCTCCTCGGGGGCGAGATGGAGGTAGATCATCAGCACGAGGTCGTACTCGCCGCCGAGGTCCGAAGCGGTGACATCGGCCAGCCGGTAGTCGAGCCGTTCGCGGACGGATCGGGGCGCCGCTGCGGCCACTCGGACGGCTCTGTCGAGGGCTACGGCCGAGAAGTCGAGGGCCGTCACCTCCCAGCCGCGAGTGGCGAGCCAGTGTGCGTTGCGGCCCTCTCCGCATGCGAGGTCGAGTGCGCGGCCGCGGGGAAGCGAGGTGACCCACTCCACCACCAACTCGTTCGGTGGCTCGCCGCGCACGAGTTCTCTGCGCGAGTACAGCTCGTCCCAGGCCGATGCATCCATGGCCCTGACGGTAGTCAGGGAGTCAGCGTGGTGTGCATCAGGAGCACGTTGTAGTTGCTGTGCACGGTTGTGAGGAAGTAGAGATCCGGACCCGACGACCACGGGTGGATGTAGGCCCCGTACGCGCTCGGAAGCTCTCTGGTGTCGATGAGTACCTCGGGCCCGCTCCACGGGCCGGTGAGCGATGGTGAGCGTCGCATCACCACGGAGTTGAACTGGTCGGTGGTCATCATGAGGTATTGGCCGAGGTACTCGTTGTAGGCGACCGACAGCTCACCGACCCCGTCGGCCATGATCGGCCTGGCGGCGTCCGGATTCGACTCGACCCACTCGGTGCCGTCGAAGTACTCGTAGGCGCCGAGGTCCATGATCTCGGCCTCGGGGACGCGTGCCAGGTGGACCAGCCCGCCACGTCCAGACGGCGTTCCGTACTGGTAGACGTAACCGTCGTCCTTGACGAACGCGCTCATCTGGAAGTTGGCATTGCCGCCGGCGTTCGGGCGATGTGTCTCGGGCGCGACGATCCAATTCTCTCCGTTGTCCAGGGAGTAGGCGAGCCCGGAGAAATTCGTGTTCCACGATCCGGCCTCGCCCCAGTCTCGTACCGACATCATGCTGAGGATCTGGGTGTCACCGACCGCGACACCTGCTGTGGGGACACGGCTGATCTCGACGAACGGAATTTTTGGGCTCGGTACGAGTTCTTTCGCCTGTCCGAAGATGTCGCGCGGGGCGCTGTCGAAGTGCATGCCGTCGGAGAGATTCCTGTCCGAACTGCGGAACAGGGTGCTGCTGCGCCAGGCCCACAAGCTGCCAGACAGCAGGTTGGGGAGACCGAGACCGGCAGTGTCGCCGAACGCGGTGAGTATCTGTCCCCGGCCGTTGTCCCACATGATGCCGAGGTCGGTGCCGAGGACGTTGACGTCCTGGGTGCGGTTGGTGCTGAGCAACCCAGTCTGCTGCGACACAGCGCGAGCGCGCCCGGTGAGGTTGGGGATTCCGTTGGTGCCGTTGAGCCCGGGTATCGGATTGATGGCATTCGGGTTCGCCGCTGTGGGTGCGGCAAACGCGATCGATGACACTACGACGCTGGTGAGAGAGGCGGCTGCGAGAGTTCTGAATCGTTTCAAAATGGACTCTCCAATCCCTAGCAACAGGCGAAATTGCACGGCCCGACGGAGCGCCCGCTAAGGGCGACCAACTGCTGGAAATCAGGAAGAAGTCTAACAATTTGACTCTTCGCTGGCGCGTTGATTTGACACTCGGCACGAATTCCGCAGGTCGGCGTCTCGTGGTCGTTCTCGAGCGGTAATACCTACCGGTGCTACCGGTGGGTTGGACTTCGACGTAACGTGTGCTCACGGTAAGTTCACGCCGCGCATAAACCACGCGGGACCTTTTGAGGAGATCGATCGATGGGAAAGCAGATCGCTACTGCGGCTGGAGGTCGGCAGTCCGCCCTCCTCGGGCTCGGCGTATACCGGCCTGAACGGGTCGTCACCAACGACGAGATCTGTGAGTTAATCGACTCGACCGACGAGTGGATCCAGTCTCGTTCGGGTATCAAGAACCGGCGTTTCGCAGCGGAAGACGAGAGCGTCGTCACGATGTCCATTGCTGCGGGACGGGACGCAATCGAGGCGAGTGGGATCGATCCCGAGCAGATCGGCTGCGTCATCGTCGCCACGTCGACGTACCTGTTGTTGACACCTCCGGCCGCGGCCGTGGTCGCCGATGCGCTCGGCACCAGCGGACCCGGCGCCTTCGACGTCAGCGGCGGGTGCGCGGGCTTCTGCACGGCGCTGACCGTCGCGTCGGACCTTGTGCGGGGAGGATCCGTCGACTACGCCCTCGTGGTGGGTGTCGAGAAGATGAGCGTCACCACCGACCCGACCGACCGCGGTACACGGTTCATTTTCGGCGACGGCGCCGGAGCCGTCGTCGTCGGCAAGAGTGACGTCGCGGGTATCGGGCCGGTGGAGTGGGGTTCGGACGGCGCCCAGTCCGGTGCCATCGTGCAGGACATGGATTGGTACGAGTACATCACGACGCCGGGCGCCACACGCCCGTACATCAAGATGACCGGAACAGCGGTGTTCCGCTGGGCCGCCTTCGAGATGGGCAAGGTGGGCCTCACTGCACTGGAGAAGGCGGGGCTGTCCGTCGAAGATCTCGATGCGTTCGTTCCGCACCAGGCCAACTCCCGGATCACAGAGGTGATCGCCCGGAGCATGAAGATCCCCGAGGGCGTTCCGGTTGCCGACGACATCGCCGAGAGCGGAAATACTTCGGCGGCATCGGTGCCATTGGCGATGGCCGCCATGCTCGAGTCCGGTGACACCAAGCCGGGTGACACAGCCCTGCTGCTCGCGTTCGGTGCCGGGCTGTCTTACGCGGCTCAGGTCGTGACCCTGCCGGTTCTCGCGAAGAACTGATCCGAAATCGGCCAGTCGGGCCGGCTCCGGGACGAGTCGGCCTGGCAGGACCGCTGGCGGTGTGTCGGTGCCGCGACTAAGCGGCGGCGATGTGCAACAGAGGAATCAGCAATTCGTCGTCGGTGAGAGCTCCGTGTTGCCCGGGCAGCGCAGACAGCCTCGATTCGACGTTCCTTCGAACCACGGCGGCTTCGCCTTGCGCAATTGCGACCACGTGTCCGATGCGGTTATGTATCTCGGACCGCACGGCGGGCCCGAACAACCCTGCGGCGAGGGCCTCATCCCTGGTCCCGATCCACATGCGGTGTCCGAGTTCGGCCCTCCAGCTGTCCGCGACGTCGGCTGCGGCCCCCTGCCTCGTGTGGACGTGTCTGCACCGCGGCTCACCCGCGAGCGCGACGACACCGTCCGACAGTGCAGCGGTGCTGTCGAAGTCGACTTTGTCGTTCTCGGCGACGGTGACCATGCCATGGTCGGCGGTTATGTAAAGCGCGGCGCCGGTGCCCTCGAGAGCTGCGGCGAGGTTCTCGACTAGGCGGTCGACGAGGGCCAATTGTCGGAGCCAGGACTCGGAACCCGGCCCGTAGATGTGGCCGAGTGTGTCGACTTCGCTGAGATAGCAGTACGTCAGCGTCCGATCGTCTGCACGCGCGGCGTCGGCAACATGCGCGATCAGGTCGCCGTATGCGTGTATCCCGATGAAGGTGCCGCCGCGCATGACCGCGCGGGTGAGGCCCGACCCGTCGAATGTCGAGGGGGCCACGATGCGGCAAGAAATTTCCGCCGCCGTAGCGCGTTCGAAGACCGTGGGTGAGGGTTGGGTGACCTCGGGCGCCAGTCGCCGACGTTCGTCTCGGCCACGCCCCGATTGCCACGACAACCAGTTGAGAGTGTTGTGAACCTCACGAACGTATGACTGGTACCCGGTAATGCCGTGGCTGCCGGACGGTAACCCGGTTCCGAGGGACGCGATGCTGGTGGCCGTCGTGGTGGGGAATCCCGCTCGGATCGGCTGGCCGGAAAGGCTGTCGAGGAAGGGTGCGTATTCCCGGTGTCGATTCAGCAGATTCCAGCCCAGGCCGTCGATCAGCAGGACGACGGTGCGCTTGCTGTCCGGCAGGTCTAGGCGATTGGCCTCGCCGCTGACGCTTAGCGAGGCGAGGACCGACGGCATGAGCGTAGACAGCGTGGGCTGTGAGTACACGTCGAGCGGGGGCGCCGAAACGGTCATAGATCCACTATGGCGGATTGGTCGAGACCGTAGCGCGTTACGGGCGCCAGGTGAGCCGGATAGGTTCGGGCCGCCTGGAAGGCAACTGGATGCGTCCTGGATCCGAGCAGACACTGAAACCGCTAAATCCCAGTTCACATCCGCTGCGTGACGCAGAACCGATACCGGGACCAATCGTGAGTGGGGTCACGTGCAAAGCTGTGGGCATGGTGGATATTGCACGCCCGCAGTTGGAGGGCACAGTTGCTGTAGGTGAGGGGCGTCGACTCGGGTTCGCAGAGTTCGGTTCGGCGCAGGGGAGAGCGATCTTCTGGTTGCACGGGACGCCAGGTGCGCGACGCCAGGTTCCCATGGAGGCAAGGGCGTTCGCCGAACGCGAGAATGTCAGGCTGATCGGGATAGATCGACCGGGTGTGGGTTCGTCGACGTTGTACCACTACGGCGCGGTGATCGACTTCGCTGACGACCTTCGCACAGTCGCGGACACACTGGGCGTCGACGAGATGGCCGTGATCGGACTGTCCGGTGGCGGACCCTACACACTGGCCGCGGCCCGTGCGATGCCCGATCGGGTGGTCGCAACCGCCGTCATCGGAGGTGTCGCCCCGACGAAAGGCCCCGATGCAATTCGCAGCGGGCTGATGGATTTTGCGTCGCTGGTGGCTCCGGCACTGGCAGCGGGTGGCATTCCCGTAGGAATGGCAGCGGGCTCGATCATCCGGCTCGCAAGGCCGTTCGCGTCTCCGATCATCGACCTCTACGGGCGGCTGTCTCCGGAAGGCGACCGCCGACTGCTCGCGCGCCCGGAATTCAAGGCGATGTTTCTCGACGATCTCGTCAACGGCACTCGCAAGCAACTCAGTGCGCCGTTCGCCGACCTGGTGTTGTTCACCAAGGATTGGGGATTTCAGGTTGGTTCTGTGGAGACCCCGGTGCGGTGGTGGCACGGCGACTGCGACCACATCATCCCGATGGAGCACGGCCAGCACATGGTTTCGTTGCTGCCCAACGCGGAGTTCCACATGATGCATGGCGAAAGTCATCTCGGCGGGCTGGGGATGTCGGAGGAGATTCTCCATTCGCTGCTCGACATCTGGGACAAGAGGGGGGCGTAGGAATGGTTCGCGCTGTAACCGTCCCCCCGTCGCGGTCTGTGGAAGGCTCTGCGTATGTCTGAGAGCGAGAACCGGGACGGCCCGGGCCGGGCCCGCCAGAATCTGATCTACCGCGACGGCGTGCTCGGTCGTACGCCGTCCGTCCCCACGGATTTCGATACGCTCGAGCGGCGGGCCAGAAAGAAGATGAGCGCCAAGGGCTGGGCCTACGTCCACGGCGGGGCTGGCTTGGGCCGCACGATGCAGGCCAACCGGGACGCGTTCGACAAGTGGCAGATCGTTCCGCGGGTGCTGCGCGATGTCTCGAAGCGCGACATCGGCGTCGAACTGTTCGGTCGACGGATCCCGGCGCCGGTGCTCCTTGCTCCCGTCGGTGCCTCCGAACTTGCTCGGCCCGAGGGTGACGTGGCGATCGCTGCTGCCGCCGCCGAATTGGGTGTGCCGTACATCTTCTCCAATCAGGGGTGCGCGCCGATGGAGGAGAGCGCGGCGGCGATGGGCGACGCCCCCCGATGGTTCCAGCTGTACTGGAGCACAGACGACGACCTCGTCGACAGCTTGCTCGGGCGGGCCGAGAACATCGGGGCCGACGCTGTCGTCGTCACCCTCGACACGACCATGCTCGGTTGGCGCCCGGAGGATCTCAACCTCGGCTCGCTTCCATTCGCGCAAGGCCAGGGGATCGCACAGTACACATCGGACCCGGTGTTCCGCAGGATCGTGCACGACAGGGTCAGGTCGGCGGTAGGGAAGGCGGATGTGGAGGTGACGCTCGGCGCCATCCGGTCGCTGATATCGATGACCCGGCGCTTTCCCGGTCGTTTCCTCGACAACCTCCGGTCGCCGGAACCGCGCGCCGCCGTCGAGACGTTTCTCGACATCTATTCACGACCGTCGTTGAGTTGGGCGGACATCGAGACCCTGCGCAGCAGAACGTCCTTGCCGATCCTCCTCAAAGGCGTCCTCCACCCAGACGACGCTCGTCGCGCCATCGATGCCGGGGTGGACGGCATCGTCGTGTCCAATCACGGCGGACGACAGGTGGACGGCAGCGTGTCTTCGCTGGATGCGCTGGTAGACATCGCGCCCGTCGCCGACGGCAAGTTGACCTTGCTCCTCGACAGTGGAATCCGCACGGGAGCAGACGTCTTCAAGGCCCTGGCGCTCGGCGCAGACGCGGTGACACTCGGTCGCCCGCATTTGTACGGGTTGGCCCTTGCCGGTCAAGCCGGCGCACGAGACGCCACGGCCAACGTGATCGCCGAATTCGACCTCACGATGGGGTTGAGCGGTCTGAAGTCCGTTGCCGAGATCGATCGGGACGCTCTGCGACGGGCGTAGGTCGACGCGTTCGGTGAAAGGCAGTTCGTTGAACGGCTCTGCGCCCGGTACGGTCGCCGTCAGCTCTCGCAGCCCACTCCGTCACCGTCTCGGTCCAGGTGGGTGCTGTAGCCGGGTTGGCCGATCAGAACCGGCGCGGCACCCGCAGCCCTGGCCGCCGAACAGTTCTTGTAATAGACGTCGCTCGGTGGTGCCGTATCGACGGTCGGGAGAGGTGCCGGCGCGACCGGCACCGGCGACGCGATCGGTGCGAGGGTGGAGTCGGTGGTCGAGGCGGGTTCCGCGGCTCCGCAGTCCTGGAGTACGCGCGCGATTGCGTCGTGCTCGGCCTGGGTGACCCACAGTCCGTACGCGGCCTTTACCGCTACCTGATCGGAAACGTATGTGCACCGATAGCTCCTGTTCGGCGGCAGCCACGTTGCGGCGTCGCCGTCCGACTTCTGCTGATTGGCGGCACCGTCGACCGCTTTCAGATTCCGCGGGTCGTTCGCGAAGTTCGTTCGGGTGGCGGTGTCGAGTTGCTGGGCGCCCTTCTGCCACGCATCGGAAAGAGCGACGACGTGATCGATCTGCACGTCCGCTGACGTTCGATCGCCCCGCACGAAGGAAATGGTCTTCCCGGTGTAGGGGTCGAGCAGTGTTCCACTCTGCACGGCGCAGTCACTGCTACCCGGCTTGAACACGACCTGTTCGAGATCGCGCCGGAGGATGTCGTTTCGGGTGTCGCACCCGTTGTGGCCGCCCTCTACGGTGACGTCGTCGGTCCACGACGACCCGAACAGGTCCCGGTCGTAGCCGGTCTTCGGCGCACGCCCCTTGATCTCGAGGGTGGCGAGCAGACGCAGTGCGTCGTTCTTGTCGACGACGTCGGCGGTGAGGGGATCGATAGCAGACGCAGACGTCGTCGGTGCCTGCGCCGAAGTGGTACTCGATGGACCAAGCGTGGGGACCGCAGCCGTGCTCGTTGCAGATGTCGATCCTGCTGCGACTTCAGGTGATTGGTCGCCCTGACATGAGCTGAGCAAGAGAACTGCGGATACGACCACGATTGATCCGGCAGCGACCGAGGGCCATTTCTTGCGTGTGACAGGCGCCCAGGACGAGAGGCGGGTCATTCGGTTACTCGGCAGTACGTCAGCATGCGAAAGAGTATGGCCGAACATGCCGGGATCGTCAGGTTCTGCGCGAGCGAGTCGGCCCGAAACTGTGCCGGGCGTCGCGACGAAGGTCGCGACGCCCGGCAACTGTGTCGCTCAGAGCGACCCTAAACCAGGAGGTCCGAAGATTCCGGGAGGCCCGAGGCCGGGACCTCCGAAGCCGGGACCTCCGAAACCGAAACCGGGTCCAAAGAAGTCGTGTCCGGGCGGTCCAAACCCGCCGGGCCCGCCGAAACCGTGTGGCCCGCCGAAACCGTGTGGGCCGCCGAAACCATGTGGTCCACCGAAACCTCCCGGTCCACCGAAACCATGCGGTCCGTATCCTCCAGGGCCGCGAACGAGTTCGGTGGCATGCGCCGAGTGCGATACGACTGGCGCGGCGGTAGCCGGTGCGGCTGCGATACCTAGGGGAAGCGCGACGAGCGCTGCGGCAGTAATGATTTTGGCGAGAGTCCGGCGCGCGGGAAAGTGCGAAATATTCATGATGTGGTGCTCCTTGATCGAGATCCGGATCCTTCGCATTCAACAATTGCGCCTGATCCGGGCGGCCCCTGTAGTGACTGGCGGGTCCAGCGACCACCGTACGCTTTGTACTAATTGCGTGTGTGCGTGGAATTCGGCGGCGATCCTGGCGAACGCCTTGATGATTCGAACGAAGCTATCGTTCGCGTGCTCACATCAGGGGCTGCGTCGGTCCGCCCGTTTCACCTGCTTCTGGCCGACGGCGGCCTACGCAAGCCGATCGATTGAGTTTTGCAACAAGTTTGTGAGTGTGCTCTTTAGTAGCCGGGACGGGGGTGGTAGCCGGGGCCAGGATGGTAGCCGGGGCCAAAGAAACCGGGTCCGAAGTGGCCTGGAGGTCCTGGGTGGAATCCCGGTCCGTAACCGCCTGGTCCAGGGTGGGGGCCCGGGCCGCCGTAACGCACGAGTTCAGCGGAATGAGCCGAATGTGACACGACGGGTGCGGCGCTAGCTGGCGCTACTCCGATCCCGAGGGGCAGCGCGACGAGCGCTCCGGCAGCGATGATCTTGGCGAGAGTTCGGCGTGAGGGAAAGTGCGAATAGTTCATGATGTGGTGCTCCTTGTTCGAGATCCGGATCCTTCGCATTCAACAATTGCGCCAGATCCGGGCGGCCCCTGTGGTGACTGGCGGGTCCAGCGACCACCGTACGCTCGGTTACGGCTACCTGTGTGAGTCGAACTCGAACGTGATCCTGTTGTGACAGTAGAAAGTTGCAACCAGACTCTGTTCACCCGAGGTATCCGAACTCCTGGTGTGCCAAATACCCTTGCGAATCCGGCCCCAAGTGAACCACCGTTGGTGGTTGCGGTTACATCTGTTCTCGGCAATGTGTAATTCCGAGTTCTTCTGTGGAGAAATCTGCAGACGAGGTTGATCTTCTGTTAGGCCAGCGGCCGAATCGTGAGGCCCAGGCTCGAGATCCACTTGTATGCGCTTTCCGACTGGTTCCCTCGAGTTCATGCATCTTGAGACACTGGATATGAGGTCCAGAGAAGGATTCCGATGATGGTGATGAAGGAATACCCTGCGCAGGGCGCGGTTACCGACGATCTGGAGATCACGCGATCGTTGGTCGTTCCCGCCACGGAGCTGCACTGGCGGTTTTCCCGATCCAGCGGCCCGGGTGGCCAGGGAGTCAATACCACGGACTCGAGGGTGCAACTGGCCGTGAACATTTCGGCTTTGCCGGCGCTGTCGCCCGAGCAGATCGAATCCATCCGGACTCGGCTGGCGCACAGGCTGGTTGACGGGGTGATTACCGTGACGGCATCCGACTCGAGATCGCAACTGCGCAATCGATGGGCAGCGCGGGCGCGAATGTCGGCATTGCTGAGAAATGCGCTCCTGATCGAACCGCGCAAGCGTCTTCCCACCACCGCGACCATGGGTTCGCGTCGACGAAGACTCGAGGACAAGAAACAGCGCGCCCAGACGAAGAACCTACGGAAGAAGCCGGAAATATAGGGCTGCCTTCACGGGCAAACGGATGATTCTGGCCGCGGCACCGATCATGGAACGCGTCAGCCGTTGGGTTGGGTCTTCAACAGGTTTGCGAAGGTGCTCTTCAGCTGTGGGTAGAGGGACGCGAAGACACGGTATTGCGCCTCATATGCCTCGGATGTCGCGCTGCGCGGCCTATACGATTGAGCGACGGGAAAGAGCCCCGGCGGTGCGTACGTGTCGTACCAACCCAGTTTGTGTCCGGCGATGATGGCGGCGCCGCGCGTCGCGGCATTCTCCGGCTCGGCGACCACCTCGAGGTCACGTGCCAGGACATCTGCCAGTATCTGCATCCAGACCGCCGACTTGGCGCCGCCGCCGACGACATACAACGTCTCCGCCGTCGTCCCCAACACCTCGAAGAGCGATCGATAGGCAAAGCAGACGCCTTCCATGACGGCCCGTATGAGGTCGGCGTGCGTGGTCTGATGGGAGATTCCGATATAACAGGCGCGGGCGTGGGGATCGCGAAATGGGGAACGTTCACCGGTCAGGTATGGCAGGTAGATGACACCGTTGCTGCCGACCGGTGCAGCCGCCGCAGTTGCGTTGAGCTCCGCATAGCCGCTTCCGTGTGCTACCTCGTCGCGCACCCAATCCAGATTGCCGCCTGCGGTGAGCATGGGCGCGACCTGGATGAATCGTTGTTGGTCGGGATGGCGCAGGGTGAAGATACCGGCTTCGGCGCTGGAGGCCGAAGACTGAACAGTGTCAAGCAAAGTGGATGCGATCCAGCCAGTGGTGCCGAGGTAGCAGTAGGAGCGATTCGGTTCGCCCGCACCGACACCCGCCGTCTTGGCTGCCAAGTCGCCCGCACCGGCGAAGACAGGCAGTCCTGCCGGCAGCGCAAGTGTCTGCGCGGCAGCAGCTGTCAGCGTCCCGATGCATTCGTGAGCCGCGAACAGCGGAGGTAGCTTGTGCGCATCCAACCCCAAGCGTTCCAAGAGGTCGGTCGCCCACATGTTGTTCCGTAAATCGAGCAGACCGGTGGTGCTGGCCGTCGTGTAATCGCAGCTGGCGACACCGCAGAGCTTCCAGGCAATGTAGCTGTGTGCGCCGAGGAGAATCGTTCGTGCCGCGGCCAGTCGATCTGCTTCGTGCCCCCGCAGCCACCGCCACTTCGCCAACAGGCTCGCCGCATCCTGCGTATTGCCGGTGATGCGCAACAACTCGTCGTTGCCGATATGCGCGGCGATTGTCTTGGCTTCGCGCTGCGCACGCGTATCCGAGTAAAGAATGGCGCGCCCAATCGAGTCGTCCGCGCCTATGAGGATCAGGTCTTGCATCTGGCCGGTCAGCGTAATTCCGGCCAGATCCTGCGCCGACAGGTCGACCATCTGCCGAAGCTGAGCCAGCGAGTCTCGGGTCGCCTGCCACCATGCGCTGGGCTCCTGCTCGATTCGAGCACCGTCAGCGTAGGTCTCATAGCCCGCATATCCGCTGGCCAGCAGCCGACCATCCTGCGCGACGAGCGCGGCCTTGGTGCCTGTGGTGCCTATGTCGAGCGCGATGAGAGTTTGCACTGGATGTTCGCTTCCGTCAGGGGCTTCGACGCTGCCTACCAGTCGCGTTGTAACTCCATAGTGCTGCAATGCAAGCTTCCGCCGTTCTTTTGGATCTCGTCGTACTCAACCGGGATGGTCTCTACGTTGAACTTTGACGTGAGAAGCTCGGCGGTGCGTGGCAGATGAGCACCGATCACCACCTTTCGAGGAGCGATGGTCAAGGAGTTGACTGCCCACTCCTCGCCCCGCGGCACCTCTACCGTCTCGATTCCGAGCCGGTTCAACTCGACGATGAATTCGTAGGGAAGTTCCGCGCTCTCGACGAGTGCCAGATCATGATCGAGCATGACCATGCTTCCGTCGATATGAATGCAGTACCCCGGCAACGGAACTTCGATGACATCCATTCCGACGGCCTCGAGATGCCGGCGGATGTGAAGAAAACCCTCATGGTTGCACCGAATTGATGTACCGAATGCCGCTAAGTCGGGGCGAAGCTTCACGAAACTGCCGCCTTCCGCCACGGCGGTACCGGTGAGCGTGCCGAGAATGGGCATTCCCGCTGCGGCGACGGTCCGAGTGATCGATTGTTCTTCGCCCCGTCGCATCCGGGGGGCAAGGCGCAGAATGACTGCACCGCCGGGCACGGTGATCAGTGGATCGCGCGTGTAGATCGACTTCGTAAACGTCTCGGGAAGTTCGGGAGCCATCAGCACTTCGATTCCCTCGCTCTCGAGGGTGTCGACGTAGCCCGCGTACTGGGCGACGAGTTTTTCCCAGTCGGGCGCGTTGCGGTCCCTCCAGTACCAGCTTCCTGCGGGATCGATGCAGGCTTGGAGCTCTTCGCTCCAGGCATCCGGGCGAATATTGCGCAGACCAGGGTTCGGCGGCCGCATGAGGACCGTGCGGAGCTGGCTCACCTCATCTGCCGCTCCCCAGGCGCGCCCCCAGTTGGAGCGAAGTTCTTCACGGTCGAGAAACCCGGGTTCGGGCTCGGGTCCGAGAACTTCATGAACATTCTTTGGATTCGACATATGAACTGCTCCGTTGTTCTATCTGTTTCATCTGTTCTATCCCAGTCGTTTCGTGAAGAGCGCTGTCAGTCGTCGAGGAGAACTGGGCGGCGCTTCGCCGAAGCAAAAGATACGAGTGTGACCAGGGAGAGTATTACTAGAATTGAACCTGTCCACCATATCGAATCATTTGTGATGTCCAAGACGAAGGTGGCCACGAACGGGACGAGTCCGGCTATAACACCCGCCAGGCTGTACGCGATTCCGGTAGCCGTCTGGCGCACGTGTGCAGGGAATAGACCATTCAGGACTTCACCACACGCCGCATACGAAATGGAAATCAGCGCGGAACCGGCAATCATTGCGAATGCGACAGTGTTCTGCGTGCCCCCTACCACGATTGCGAAGATGGGAAGGGCGAATATGGTAGATGCGGTCGCTCCGAGCAGTCCGACATTTACGCCACCAATGCGATTGGCAAGCAACCCCCACCCCAAGAACAGCACTACGTTTGTCGCCGATCCGATGAGCGAGGCATTCAGGAGCGGTGTTGGATCCAACCCCAGTTCACGGGTGGCGTAGTTGAGGACGAACGTGTTGACGAAGTAGTACCCGGCAACTCCCAGTGCAGCAACGCCGATTCCGATGAGCAGGGGATTCTTGTGTGTTCGGGCAACCATACCCAGTGGGGCCGAGTGCTTCTCTGATTCCGCCAGTTCGGCCGCCGAGGCTTCGGGCAGCGCACGCCGAAGCCAGACGACGATGAGCATGAATGGTAGTGCCATGATAAATGGCACTCTCCAACCCCAGTCAGAAAATGCCTCCGTGGTGAGCACGGCGGTCAGGACACTGAACGTAACGGTTCCGATGAGAATTCCCGCCGGATTTCCGAGCTGCGGGAGCATTGCATAGAAGCCTCGCTTCCCTGACGGAGTCTGCTCGGTGATCATTGCGGACGCTCCGCTCCACTCGCCTCCCATCGCGATCCCCTGTACGAGGCGCAGGCACACCAACAGGATCGCAGCCGTAATTCCTATCGAATGAGAACCGGGAATGAATCCGACCAGAGACGTTGAAATCCCCATCATCCAGATCGTGATCATCAAACTTCTCTTGCGACCGACTCGGTCCCCGATATGGCCGAAGATAATCGCGCCGAGTGGGCGTGCAACGAATCCAATCGCGAAGGTCGCAAACGCAGCGAGCGCGCCCGCTACCGGATCTTCGGACGGGAAGAAGACGTCACCGAAGACCAGGGCCGCGGCGGTTCCGAACAAGTAGAAGTCGTACCACTCCATCGCTGTGCCCGTGAACGCAGCCAGGGCAATGCGCCGATGTTTTCCTCCCTGCACTGTCGCGCGGGGACTCTTTGCGTCTGTATAGACCTCCACAGTGTGGCCTTTCGCTGCAAGATCAGTCGACGACGTCGGCTCGCCTCGTTTCACCGGTGATGCGTCCCGTCATGATCCAGGCTTTCCCACACGTGTCGTGGTCAATAAACACACGTTGTCTGAGCCGACCACCTGCGACAACCGCTATTCGCCCACGTTTTGAGCGCGATGATGTGCACCTGCACATCTCTGTTGAATCGTGGGCCGCCGATCAGTGCGCTGATGTCAGGATTCGTCTGCGATCCGATCCGATCAGGACGGCCACGCCAGTGAGCCGAGGCTGCCGAGCGATCCCGTCGACTGTGCTTGTTCGATCGCGATCACCGACACTGAATGGCCCGAGTAGTTGGTGACGTAGGCGTGGGTACCGCTGGGAGTGATCGCCACCCCGTACGGGCCGTTGCTGATGTCGATGGTGGTGGCGGTGTGGGTGGCGGTGTCGATCACTGACACGGTGTCGCCGTAGAGGTTGGTGACATAGGCGTGGGTGCCGTCGGGGGTGATCGCCACTCCGGACGGGCCGTGGCCGACGTCGATTGTGGTGGTGACGGTGTGGGTGGTGGTGCCGATTACCGACACGGTGTTGTCGGCGCTGTTGGTGATGTAGGCGTGGGTGCCGTCGGGGGTGATCGCAACCGCTTTTGGTTTGTCTCCGACGTCGATTGTGGTGGTGACGGTGTGGGTGGTGGTGTCGAGCACCGACACGGTGTTGTCGTAGAGGTTGGTGATGTAGGCGTGGGTGCCGTCGGGGGTGATCGCCACATCGCCCGGGCCGTTGCCGATGTCGATGGTGGTTGCGGTGTGGGCGGTGGTGCCGATTACCGACATGGTGTTGTCGGCGCTGTTGGTGACGTAGGCGTGGGTGCCGTTCGGGGTGATTGCCACCCCGACGGGCTTTTGGCCGACGTCGATGGTGGTGATGGCGTGGGTGGTGGTGTCGAGCACCGACACGGTGTTGTCGTAGTAGTTGGTGATGTAGGTGTGGGTGCCGCCCGGGGTGATCGCCACATCGCCCGGGCCGTTGCCGACCTCGATGGTGGTTGCGGTGTGGGCGGTGGTGTCGATCACCGACACCGAATCGCCGCCGTGATTGATCGCATAGGCGTGGGTGCCGCCGGGGGTGATCGCCACCCCGACTGGATAGTCCCCGACATCGATGGTTGTGGTGACGGTGTCGGCATGCGTGGTCGGGGCGGCCGCTAGCACCAGTCCCGCCGCGAGGGCGACGGCGAGGCTTACTGTGCGTCGTTGCCCAGTGCGGTACCCCGACTCCGTGCAACCGCCGCGATGGGGTGATTCGACTGTGGTGTGCGACATCGTGATCGGACTCCTTCGAAGGACGAAACGGCGCCTGGGTACCGGAATTCACGGGGCTCAGCACGCGCGGGGCACCGCGAGATGGAAACCGAAAAGTCTTCCTGTGCGAGGCGGACTTTACGGGACCTACCGGCGCAGTGCGGGATATTCGTGCCGTTCGGCATGTCCCGCAGCGGTTGGGGCGCACAGGCTTTGCTTGCGAGCGCCAAGATCGGGTGCGGTGGTTCGAACCTGTGGGTCAGGAGGGCCAGGCCAACGAGCCGAGGCTGCCGCTGGACCCGGTCGACGGCGTGTCCGTGATGTCGAGGGTGACGGGCAGGTAGGCGTCGTCACCGATGCCGTTGATCGCGGTGACCGTGAATGCGAACTTCCCTGCGGCAGTGGGGGTGCCGGACAGGACACCATCGGCACTGATAGTAAGCCCATCGGGCAGGGGTCCGGCGGTGAAGGTGGTGGTGGGTTCAGGCTCTCCGGTCAGGGTGAAGGCGTACTCGTAGGGCTGCCCGACGACACCGACCGGGGGTGTGCCGGTCAGCGTTGGTGCCGCGTCGATCGCGAGCACCGACACCGTGTCGTCGTTGCTGTTGGTGATATAAGCGTGGGTGCCGTTGGGGGTAATCGCCAGCCCGGTCGGGTCGTCGCCGACGTCGATGGTGTCTGTGACGGTGTTGGTGGCGGTGTCGAGTACCGACACCGTGTTGCCAAGGGTGTTGGTGACGTAGGCGCGGGTGCCGTCGGGGGTGATCCCTACCGCGCTCGGGGAGTTGCCGACGCCGATGGTGGTGGCAATGGTGTTGGTGGTGGTGTCGATCACCGACACAGTGTTGTCGCTGCTGTTGGTGATGTAGGCGTGGTTGCCGTTGGGGGTGATCGCTACCCCGTACGGTCCGTCGCCGACGTCGATGGTGGTGGTGACGGCGTTGGTTCCAGTGTTGATCACCGACACCGTGTCGCTGGAGGCATTGGTGATGTAGGCGTGGTTGCCGTTGGGGGTGATCGCTACCCCGTACGGTCCGTCGCCGACGTCGATGGTGGTGGTGACGGTGTTGGCTCCAGTGTTGATCACCGACACCATGTCGCGGGTGAGGTTGGTGATGTAGGCGTGGTTGCCGTCGGGGGTGATCGCCACTCTCAGCGGATAGCTGCTGACATCGATGGTGGTGGCGGTGTGGGTGGTGGTGTCGAGCACCGACACCGTGCCGCCACCGAAGTTGGTCACGTAGGCGTGGGTGCCGTCGGCTGTGATCGTCACGTCGTGCGGTTCGTCGCCGACGTCGATCGTGGTGACGTCGTGGGTGGTGGTGTCGATCACCGACACCGAGTTCGAGTCTCGGTTGGCGACGTAGGCGTGGGAGCCGTCGGGGGTAATTGCGACGCCGTCCGGGCCGCTGCCGACGCCGATGGTGGTGGTGACGGTGTCGGCGTGCGCGGCAGGGACGGCTGAGAACATCAGCCCCGCAGCCAGGGCGGCGACCATACCCACGGCGCGCTCTTGCCCGGTGCCGGGTTCCGCATCCGGGCGACCGACGAGACGGGGATAGTCAGCAATGGTGTTGCGCGACATCGTGATAGGACTCCTTCGACGGATAAGGGGTGCCTGGGCGGAGGCATTTCTGGTGGTCCGAGCCTGTTGATTAGGACGGCCAGCTCAGTGAGCCGAGGCTGCCGAATGACGACCGTGACTCCTCGATCGCGATTACCGACACCGTGTTGTTGTTGTTGTTGGTGACGTAGGCGTGGGTGCCGTCTGGGTTGATCGCCACCCCGGTCGGTCCGTCGCCGACGTCGACGGTGGTGGCGACGGTGTGGGTGGTGGTGTCGAGTACCGACACCGCGTCGCCGCTGTTGTGGGTGATGTAGGCGTGGGTGCCGTCGGGGTTGATCGCCACCCCGGTCGGTCCGTCGCCGACGTCGATCGCGGTGACGGTGTGGGTGGTGGTGTCGAGTACCGACACCGCGTCCCCGTTGGTGTGGGTGACGTAGGCGTGGGTGCCACGGGGAGCAATCGCCACATCGATCGGGTTGCGGCCGACGTCGACGGTGGTGATGACGGTGTGGTTGGTGGTGTCGAGCACCGACACCGCGTGGCCGCTGTTGTGGGTGATGTATGCGCGGGTGCTGTCGGGGGTGATCGCCACCTCGTTCGGTCCGTCGCCGACGTCGATCGTGGTGACGTCGTGGTTGGTGGTGTCGATTACCGACACCGTGTTGCTTCGGAGGTTGGTGACGTAGGCGCGGGTGCCGTCGGGGGTGATCGCCACCGCGGACGGGTCGTCGCCGACGTCCATCGCGGTGACGTCGTGGGTGGTGGTGTCGATTACCGACACCGTGTTGCTTCGGAGGTTGGTGACGTAGGCGCGGGTGCCGTCGGGGGTGATGGCCACGTCGAACGGTAGGTTCCCGACGTCGATGGTGGTGACGTCGTGGGTGGTGGTGTCGATTACCGACACCGTGTTGCTGAGGGTGTTGGTGACGTAGGCGTGGGTGCCGTCGGGGGTAATTGCGACCCCGTCCGGGCCTTTGCCCACGTCGATCGTGGTGGTGACGGTGTCGGCGTGCGCAGCCGGAGTTGCCGTGAGCATCAGCCCCACAGCCAGGGCAGCGACCAACCCTGCCGTTTGCCGTGGCCCGGTCCGGGGCTCTGCCCTCTGGCTACCTACACGACCGGACGGGTCGACAATGGTGGTGCGTGACATCGTGATGGGACCCCCTCGAACAGTCATTCCAGCGGGTGGGGACTATACGGGGACCATCAATGCGACGCGGCCTATTCGTCCGGATCGGCATGTTCTGCAGTGAGGAAGGTCACGGGGTTTCGCGCTGCTGCCTACCCGCCCCAGAGGGGAGCCGATGTGGGAATAGTTGAGCGAGAATGCTGTTCGAAGAACCGGCGGTCGAGATAGCCCGATTCGCAATTCTCGGACCGCGCCCAGTCGGCGATCCACGATGAGGTCGACAACCGACAACGCCGCCAACAAACTTGTGGGGCAACGTGAGTGGTGCGGTATCTCTGGCAAAGGTTTGATGGTTCGACGTTGAACTCGGGCGCCGTCAAAAACGTGTAGAGATACCGCGGGCACCTCACCGTTCCTTGGGCCCGGTTGAGGCCGATTTTGCAGCTCCTGAGCCGAACAGCCCCTAGCAGAATAGGCTGGAAGGAGGTGGGGCCTGACTCGGCTGGGAAGGTTCTGATGCGCGAGGTGCTGGCAGATCTGATGGCGGTGTGGACCGCAGGTGGAACGGCGGGAGTCGGAACCGTGGTCCGCACGTTCCACTCGGCACCGCGACCGCCCGGGGCATCGATGGTCGTGGCACCGGATGGGAGCGTCTCCGGGTCGGTTTCGGGTGGGTGCGTCGAGGGGGCCGTCTACGACTTGGCTGCAGAGGTCACGGCTTCGGGGGTGCCGGAGTTGCAGCGGTACGGAGTCAGCGACGAGAACGCCTTCTCTGTCGGACTGACCTGCGGCGGAACCATCGATATCTTTGTCGAACCGGTATCGCGCGAGAGGTTCCCGGAGCTGGGCGAGGTGGCCGGCGACATCGAGAATCACCGCCCGGTAGCGGTGGCAACGGTGATTGCGCATCCGGATTCCGCGCGGATAGGGCGTCGGTTGGTCGTGTGGCCGGAGAATCGCAGCGGGTCGTTGTGTTCGGCCCGTGCGGATTGTGCCGTCACCGATGATGCTCGGGGCCTTCTCGCAGCGGGTGTCAGCGCCGTGCTGACGTACGGTGCGGACGGGCAGCGTCGTGGTGAGGGGATGGAAGTATTCGTTGCCAGCTACGCGCCCAGGCCACGCATGCTCGTGTTCGGGGCAATCGACTTCGCTGCGGCCGTGGCCAGGCAGGGATCATTCATGGGTTATCGAGTGACGGTGTGTGACGCTCGCCCGGTATTCGCGACAACCGCGAGGTTTCCGACGGCGGACGAGGTGGTGGTGGACTGGCCGCATCGCTACCTCGCCGACCAGGCCGAGGCCGGCGCTATCGACGGTCGGACGGTGATCTGCGTGCTCACCCACGATCCGAAATTCGACGTCCCACTGCTCGAGATGGCGCTGCGGCTGCCTGATATCGCGTTCATCGGGGCGATGGGATCGCGCCGAACCGACCTGGACAGGCGCGAGCGCCTGCGCGAGGCCGGTGTGACCGACACCGAACTTGCTCGGCTGTCCAGTCCGATTGGGCTCGATATCGGCGCCCGGACACCGGAGGAGACGGCGGTGTCGATCGCGGCCGAGATCATTGCCCACCGATGGGGAGGGACCGGGCGCCCGCTCGCGGAGTCGAGCGGGCGGATTCACCACGACGAGCCCGTCGACTCGCGCGTCGATCAGGTCTGACTCCGAAGGACACGAGCCTTCAAGTTTCCCCATTTACCCTCCAAGGCAGGGTATTTCACCGAGATTGCTTGGTGCATCTGTATGCGCGATCGGCGTATCCCGTATCACGCGATTCGCCCGGGCTTGACGGGCAACAGGTTCTTGCGCAGTCTGAAAGAATCCCCCTTTGTGAGGAAGGCCACAATGCAAGTTCCAGGGAATTTTGAGTACGAGCGCGCAACCCGCGTCGAGGACGCCATTAGCCTGCTCGACCGACTGGGCGACGAAGCCAGACTCGTGGCGGGCGGGCACAGTTTACTTCCGATGATGAAGCTTCGCCTCGCCAATCCCGAGTACCTCATCGACATCAACGACCTCGAGCGCGAACTCGGATATATCACGACGGAGCCCAAGAAAGTGCGGATCGGCGCGATGACACGGCACCGCAGGCTCCTCGAATCGGACGAACTCGCGGCGGTGTTTCCGCTGTTCCGCGACGCGGAGAAAGTGATCGCGGATCCGGTCGTACGTAATCGGGGAACCATCGGTGGTTCGCTGTGCCAAGCCGATCCCGCAGAAGATCTCACGACGGTATGCGAGGTCATTGACGCGACGTGCGTGGTGCAGGGCCCGCGCGGACGCCGCGAAATCCCGGTATCCGATTTCGAGGTCGGACCGTATGAGACGGCGCTCGAACACAACGAGATGCTCATCGAAGTCGTGATTCCAGTGCGCAGCCACAGTTCGAGCGCATACGCCAAGGTCGAACGGCGAACCGGGGATTGGGCGGTCACAGCGGCCGGATCTGCGGTGACGGTGGAGGGCGGTGAGATCGCACGCGCGGCGGTCGGCCTGACCGCGGTCGACGCGGACCCGTCCGGACTCGCGTCGGTCGCCGACTACCTCGTCGGTCGTCCTCCGTCGGAGGAGACGTTCGAGCAGGCCGGACGCCTCGCCTCGCAGGCCTGCGCGCCGGTCGGGGACGCGCGGGGCACGGCGGACTACAAACGTCATCTCGCGTCGGAACTGACGATCCGCACGCTCCGTACCGCGGTCGATCGAGTGCTCCGCAGCGAAGTCGGGCACGAGCCGAGCCAGGAAGAGGCGTAGCCATGCAGGTGAATATGACCGTCAACGGCGACCCGGTGGCCGCCGAGATAGAACCGCGCATGCTGTTGGTTCACTTCCTTCGTGACCAACTCGGTCTGACCGGGACCCACTGGGGGTGCGATACCAGCAACTGCGGAACCTGTGTGGTCACCGTAGATGGCGATCCGGTGAAGTCGTGCACAATGCTCGCGGCGATGGCCGGCGGACACGACGTCCGCACGGTCGAGGGTCTCGAGCAAGACGGCGAACTCGATCCGGTCCAGCAGGGTTTCATGCAGTGCCACGGATTGCAGTGCGGGTTCTGCACCCCCGGAATGATGATGACGGCCCGGGCTTTGCTCGATCGGGAGGAAAGCCCGGACGAGGCCACCATCCGGGAAGCGATTTCCGGGCAGATCTGCCGCTGCACCGGGTACACCACGATCGTCCGCTCGATTCAATGGGCCGCCGAGCACCGCGACGGTGAGTCCGCCGGCAGTGAGAGTGCCCCCCAGACGGCGGACGAACATGCAGGAAGTGCGTCATGACCACCACCGAATCACGTCCGGCGTCCGGCGGCGTCGAACTGGAAGACGCCCAGCTGGAAGACAACGACAAGAAGCCTTGCGGCCACGGCCGCATGCTCCGCAAGGAGGATCCGCGGTTCATTCGAGGGGCAGGCAACTACCTCGACGACATCACCCTTCCGGGGATGCTGCATCTGGCGATTCTGCGCTCGCCCGTCGCGCACGCACGAATCGTGAGTATCGATACCTCTGCGGCGCAAGAGCTTCCGAAGGTGAAGGCGGTGGTGACCGGCGCGGACCTCGCGGAGAAGAACCTGGCATGGATGCCGACGTTGTCCAATGACGTGCAGGCCGTGCTCGCCACCGACAAGGTGCGTTTCCAGGGTCAAGAGGTAGCGTTCGTCATCGCAGAGGATCGATACTCCGCGCGCGATGCGCTGGAGTTGATCGACGTCGAGTACGACATGCTCGATCCCGTCGTCGACGTTCGCACGGCTCTGTCTCCGGACGCTCCCGTCATCCGCACCGACCTCGACGGCAAGAAAGACAATCACTGTTTCGACTGGGAGACAGGAGATGCCGAGGCTACCGAGGCCGTGTTCGCGAAGGCGGACGTAGTGACGAAGCAGGAGATCGTCTACCCCCGAGTGCATCCGGCGCCGATGGAGACGTGCGGAGCGGTCGCGGACGTCGACCGGGTCTCGGGCAAGCTGACCTTGTACTCCACCTCGCAGGCCCCGCACGCACACCGGACGCTCTATGCCCTCGTCGCGGGAATCCCCGAGCACAAGATCCGGGTGGTCTCTCCCGATATCGGTGGAGGATTCGGTAACAAGGTCCCGATCTACCCCGGGTACGTGTGCGCGATCGTGGCATCACTGGTGACGGGCAAGCCGGTGAAGTGGATGGAGGATCGCAGCGAGAATCTCATGAGCACCGGATTCGCCCGCGACTACATCATGGTCGGTGAGATCGCGGCGACCTCCGAGGGGAAGATGCTCGCGATCCGCACGAAGGTGCTCGCCGACCACGGGGCGTTCAACGGAACGGCGGCGCCCTTGAAGTATCCGGCAGGATTCTTCGGCGTCTTCACCGGCAGCTACGACATCGAGGCCGCGCACTGTGCGATGACGGCGGTCTACACGAACAAGGCACCCGGCGGCGTGGCGTACGCCTGCTCGTTCCGTATCACCGAGGCGGTCTATCTGGTCGAGCGGCTCGTCGACTGTCTCGCGTTCGATCTGAAAATGGATCCGGCGGAACTCCGGCTGAAGAACTTGCTGAAGCCGGACCAGTTCCCTTACACCAGCAAGACGGGGTGGGTGTACGACTCGGGCGACTACGAGACCACCATGCGCAAGGCCATGGACCTGGTCGGGTACGAACAGCTGCGCCGGGAACAGGCTGAGCGCCGCGAACGCGGTGAACTGATGGGGATCGGGATGTCGTTCTTCACAGAAGCGGTCGGTGCCGGGCCTCGGAAAGACATGGACATTCTCGGACTGGGCATGGCGGATGGGTGCGAGCTGCGTGTGCACCCGACGGGCAAGGCCGTGGTGCGGTTGTCGGTGCAGACGCAGGGGCAGGGGCACGAGACGACGTTCGCGCAGATCGTGGCGGAGGAGTTGGGGATTCCGCCCGACGACATCGATGTCGTGCACGGCGATACGGACAACACGCCGTTCGGGCTCGGCACGTACGGCAGTAGGTCGACGCCGGTGTCGGGGGCGGCGGCGGCACTGGTGTCACGCAAGGTGCGGGACAAGGCGAAGATCATCGCGTCGGGAATGCTCGAGGTCTCGGTTGCGGATCTGGAATGGGAGAAGGGCGAATTCCACGTCAAGGGCGACCCGTCCGCTAAGGTGACGATCCAGGACATCGCAATGCGGGCGCACGGCGCGGGCGATCTGCCGGAGGGCATCGAGGGTGGGCTAGAGGCGCAGATCTGCTACAACCCCGAGAATCTGACCTACCCCTACGGCGCCTACTTCTGCGTCGTCGACGTCGATCCCGGCACCGCGGAGGTGAAGGTGCGGCGGTTCCTCGCCGTCGACGACTGCGGCACTCGCATCAACCCGATGATCATCGAGGGCCAGGTGCACGGCGGAATCGTCGACGGCATCGGTATGGCGTTGATGGAGATCATCGAGTTCGACGAGGACGGCAACTGTCTCTCCGGATCGCTCATGGACTATCTGATCCCCACGTCCCTCGAGATCCCGCCGCTCGAGACGGGCTTCACCGTCACGCCGTCGCCCCACCACCCGATCGGCGCGAAGGGCGTCGGTGAGTCCGCGACCGTCGGATCACCGGCGGCCGTGGTGAATGCCGTCGTGGACGCGCTCGCCCCGTTCAGTGTTCGGCACGCCGACATGCCGCTCACGCCGTCGCGGGTGTGGGAAGCAATGCAGGGCCGTGCGACTCCACCGATCTGACCAGGGCACAACTTCACTCGGCAGGAGGTCCGATGGAAACAGGTCCGATGGATCTGAAGGAGCGTGCGGCGCAGCTGACGCGTGACCGCAGGCCGTTCGTGCGTGCCACAGTGGTGCGGGCGCAACAGCCGACGTCGAGTCACTCCGGAGACGAGGCGATCCTCCTGCAGGATGGGTCGATCGAGGGTTTCGTCGGTGGTCAGTGCGCGCAGAACTCGGTTCGGCAGGCGGCCCTGGCCGCGCTCGAGACCAACGAGAGCGTCCTGCTGCGCGTCCTTCCGGACGGTGCCGTGCAATTCCCCGAAGCTCCGGGTGCGTCCGTCGTGGTGAATCCGTGCCTGTCGGGCGGCGCCATGGAGATATTCCTCGAGCCACAGTTGCCGGCGCCGCTGGTGCGGATCTACGGGACCACACCGATCGCGAACCATCTGACGAATATGGCTGAGATGTTGGGTTTCGCCGTCGAGGGAGACGACGCGGACATCGAGAAACTCTCCGGGGCCACCGCCGTGGTTCTCGCTGGTCACGGTGGACCCGAAGCCGAGGTGATTCGGGCTGCTCTCGATGCCGGTGTCGGCTATGTCGGCCTCGTCGCCAGTCGAACCCGAGGTGGGGCAATTCTCGACACCCTGGATCTGACGGGGGCCGAGCGGGCCCGGGTGCACACTCCGGTCGGCTTGGACATCGGCGCAAAGACAGCGGCCGAGATCGCAGTGTCGATCGCAGCGGAGTTGGTCAGGGAATTGCGGATCGGCGGGCTTGTCGCTCCGGCAACCGAATCGTCCGAACCGGCGGCGACCGAGGCGATCGATCCGGTGTGCGGGATGAGTGTGGTTGTTGGTCCGGACACCCTGCACCTGAGTCGAGGCGGCGAGGATTTCTGGTTCTGCGGACCGGGTTGTCGAGCGTCCTTTTCGCAGGCGGGGGGAGCGGCATGACGCAGGTATTCGAGGATGTGGCGGATGTTGTGCGCCGCTTCGATCACGAGGACTATCTTCTCGACCTCGGTACCGCGTCGGCGCTGTATCTCGCAACCGTGCTGCGACGTCCGCTCCTGCTCGAAGGCGAACCCGGCGTCGGTAAGACGACCGCAGCCAAGACTCTCGCCAACGTGCTCGACGCGCCGCTGATCCGATTGCAGTGCTACGAGGGCCTCACCGCCAACGAGGCGCTCTATGACTGGAACTATCAGCGGCAACTGCTCACCATCCGGCTGGCCGAATCTCGAGGCGACGGGCTCGAGGAGGATGACCTCTTCACCGAGGAGTTCTTGCTGCAACGCGCGATCCTCCAGTGCGTGAGGTATCGGGGCCCTACCCCGCCGGTGCTACTGATCGACGAAATTGACCGAGCCGATGACGAATTCGAGGCACTTCTCCTAGAGTTCCTGGGCGAGGGATCGGTGACGGTTCCCGAGCTCGGAACCTTCACGGCCGAACATCACCCCGTCGTTGTGTTGACATCCAACCGGAGTCGGGATCTACATGACGCTCTCCGGAGGCGCTGCCTGTACCACTGGATCGACTATCCCGAACCCGCCCGGGCCGCCGCCATCGTGCGGCGTACCGTCCCGGCGGCCGAGGCGCTTCTCATCGACCACGCCACACGATTCGTGGGCCAGGCACGCGAACTCGATCTCGACAAGCCGCCCGGGATCGCGGAAACGATCGACTGGGTTTCGGCACTAGCCGCGCTCGGTGTCGCCGATCTCGTTCGAGACGACGCGTTCCGGAGCCTGAGTGCGCTTGCCAAGACTCCGGACGACCGCACGACAATCCAGGACGCTTTCGCCGATTACGCACACGACCTGGCCACACGATGAGAGGGCAAGTGTCATGAAGATTGCCAATGAGTTCACCGTCAGTGCACCGATCGACAAGGCATGGGAGGTGCTGAGCGATCTCGACGAAGTGGCCCCGCTGCTGCCGGGCGCGCAGATGATCGGACGGGAGGGGGACGACTACCTGGGCAAGGTCAAAGTGAAGGTCGGTCCGGTGACGAGTGAGTTCAAAGGCAAGGCCACCTTCGTCGTCCTTGACGAGAAGACGTACCGAGCGGTGATCGACGCCAGTGGCCGGGAATCACGGGGGTCGGGCAATGCGTCAGCGACGATCACCGCGCAGTTGTACGAGGTGGACAACGGCACTCGCGTCACCGTCGACACCGACATGAAGATCGTCGGCAAACTCGCGCAATTCGGTAGCGGCATGCTGACGCAGGTGTCGGAGAAACTCCTCGGACAGTTCGCGGAGTCGTTGGAATCACGGCTGACCGAGGGGCCCGTCGATCAGGGGCAGTCTGCAGCCGAGGTCGCGGAAGGTACCTCCACGCTCACGGCTGTCCGGCCCGTATCCGAGTCCGAGCCACTGGATCTGCTCGAGCTTTCGGGTGCCGGGAAATGGAAGCGCTACGCTCCTGTTGTGGTCGCCGTCCTGGCGGGAGTTGTGGTCGCGGTCCTGGTCGGTCGCCGAGGACGATGACGTCCTCTGGAATTCTGCGAGGGGTCGATCTGGCGGCCTTCGCCGTGGCGTTGGTGGCCAAACTCAGATCCAGCGGTGTCATTGTTTCTGCCAGCGGCCCAGCAGTTTTCGTGGAGTCCCTACACCTGTCACCTCCGACCTCGCGAGCGCCGCTCTACTGGTCGGCACGTCTGACTCTCGTCAACCGCGTGGAAGACCTCGCCGCCTTCGATGCGGTGTTTTCTGCGGTGTTCGACGACGCGCTCGTATCCCTGGATCCGGTCGCACGCCGCGTGGCGCCGGGGCGGGAGACCTCGCTGGCCGGTATCCATGGCGGACGCGATCGTGGCGACGAGGAGGTCGAGGACGTCGAGGGCGTGCCGTGGGTGACCCGACCGACGGTGACCGGCGGCGGGTCCGTCGAGGAACTCGACGATGTGCTCACCGCTGTGCCGGACACCCTACCCAGCCGTCTCGCCGCAATGGCGGACGAACCCTTCGCGCGGTTCGATGCCGACGATCTCAGGCTCCTTGGATCATGGCTCGAGCAGGCCACCGCCCGATGGCCGCGCCGCCGTGCCCGCCGCCGCGAAGTGCACCGCCGTGGTCGGCGTATCGACTTGCGCGCCACCATGAATCGGTCGAGGGCCACGGGTTGGGAACCGGTGGTCCTTGCGAGATCGCGCACCCGGACCCGCCCGCGTCGCATCGTGATGCTCTGTGACGTGAGCCGATCGATGCAGCCATACGCGGCAATCTATCTGCACCTCATGCGGGCAGCCGTGCAGCGGCCGAGCGCGGGTCGACCGGAGGTGTTCGCCTTTTCCACTTCCCTGACGCGCCTGACGCCGGTGCTGTCGCATCGCAGCGCCGAGACCGCGGTCGAGAGGGCGAACGAGAAGGTGGCCGACCGGTTCGGCGGCACCCATATCGCCGGCAGCCTGGGTGAGCTGCTGGCATCGCCGCACGGCAACGCGTTGCGGGGCGCGCTGGTCGTCATCGCCTCCGACGGATGGGACAGCGACGACCCGGACACTCTCGCACACATGCTGGTACGCATCCGACGGCGTGCGCACAGCGTGGTGTGGCTCAACCCTCGCGCCGGCGACCCCGGCTTCGAGCCGCTCGCCGGATCCATGGCGGCTGCGCTGCCACTCTGCGATGCCTTCCTCCCGGCACACTCGCTGTCCGCGCTCCGCGATGCCTTGGACGTGATCGGCCGGGTGGGATCGCAGGGTGTGAGAGTTCCAGGTCGGTAGGCTGTGGCGTTTCCACGTCGGTAAGGGTGTGGCGTTTCCACGTCGGTAAAGGTGTGGCGTTTCCACGTCGGTAAAGGTGTGGCGTTTCCACGTCGGTAAAGGTGTGGCGTTTCCACGCCTAGGGTCCCTGGCCGCGATGGCGCCAATCCCTGAAGCTTGAAGTACATCGCACACGGACCCGCGATTCTCACAAGGAATTCGCAAGTCGGGCAAGGGAACACCCCATCCCCATCACCGAAACGGTCTCAACGGTGCGGTGGGGTAGCCACTGGATGCGAGACGCAGGCCTCGGCCGTACGGTCGGGGCTTGGGTCGTGTCTGCAGGCGTCCTTCGGCGACTTCGGTGCTTGGTTGCTAGTCCTCTGTTGCTAGTCCTCCGTTGCTAGTCCTCGGCTCCGCCGTGATCGGGCCGGCCCTCCGACTCGTCGCGTTCGGCCCATTCCAGGAGTTCCTCGATCGAGTACACCGCATCATCGATTCCCGCGTGCAGG
The DNA here is from genome assembly GCF_001767395.1 of Rhodococcus sp. WMMA185. Taxonomy (NCBI): domain Bacteria; kingdom Bacillati; phylum Actinomycetota; class Actinomycetes; order Mycobacteriales; family Nocardiaceae; genus Rhodococcus; species Rhodococcus sp. WMMA185. Next base: position 249,590 of record NZ_CP017014.1, read on the forward strand.
TCGCCGAGTTCGGCGAAGCGTGCGGGCACGGTCGAGATGGTGAAATCGCGAGGATGCACGTCATCGATCTCGTCCCAGGTGATCGGGGTGGACACCGTCGCATCGGGCACACCGCGCACCGAGTAGGCACTGGCGATGGTGTGATCGCGCGCGTTCTGGTTGTAGTCGACGAACAACCTGTGGGGATCGCGGTCCCTGCGCCACCAGGCGGTCGTCACGTCTTGTGGCGCCCGGCGCTCGACCTCGCGCGCAAAGGCCAGCGCAGCCCGACGGACGTCACCGAACCCCCATTCCGGTCGGATTCGTACGTAGACATGCACGCCTCTTCCGCCCGAGGTCTTCGGCCACCCCGTCGCGCCGAGTTCGTCGAGTAACTCGTGAACCACCCCGGCAACCCGGCGCACCCTGTCGAATCCGCACTCGGGCATCGGATCGAGATCGATCCGCCACTCATCGGGACGCTCTACGTCGGCGCGGCGCGAGTTCCACGGGTGGAACTCGACCGTGGACATCTGCACTGACCAGATCACGTCCGCCAGATGTGTCACGCACAGTTCGTCGGCGTGACGGTTATACCGGGGAAAGTTCACCCGGACCGTTTGCACCCAGTCCGGCGCACCGTGCGGTAACCGTTTCTGGTGCACTTTCTCGCCGCTGAGGCCCTCCGGGAAGCGGTGCATCATGCAGGGTCGCTCGAAGAGCGCACGAACGATGCCGTCGCCAACGCTGAGGTAGTAGTTCGCGAGATCGAGCTTGGTTGCACCGGTGGCGGGGAAGTAGATCCGCTCGGGATTCGAGATCCGTACCTTCCGGTCACCGACCTCCAGGGTTACAGCGGGAGACTTGCCCGAGCCGGTCGCCATACAGCCAAGCTAATCAGCTCTCGAGTGCCGTCGGGTGGGTTTTGCGATGAGGTCAGGTGGGGTGAGCGCCTCACCCGAAGAGAGGTGCGCGACCACCGTTCCACAATTGCTCGGTGACATCGTGGAAACAGACCAGCGTCACCGGGTCGTCACTTCGGCGCAGGATCGACTGGCTGACCAGTGCGTGCACGGTGGATCCATCGGAGTGGACGAGATCGACCGGTGCGGTCGCGCAGTCTTGGAGGTATTCCACTGCAGCCTGACCGGTGGTTGCTTCGCCTCGGGCGAGAATTTCCGCCACCGAGCGTCCACGAAGTGAGTCGAGGGAACGGCCCAGCATGTCCTCGAATGCAGTGTTTGCGTGGACGACGGTCCCGTCGTGCTCCACTGCCAGGACAGGAATCGGCAGGCGTCCGAGCAGGACCAGAGCGGGGAGTTGTTCGAGGTAGCCCATCGGAGAGTCCGGGACAGGCTGCCGTCTGTCCCCGTATTCTGCCTCTGAACTCACTGGCTTATCCTTTCAGGAAGTGCATGAACCCGTCAGTCGAATCGACTACTTGCTGCGCGGACTATTCGTTGCGGGGCGGCGACTGGACATCTCGTGATCGGTCATGGATCCTGCGCAGTCTACGGATCGAGTTCCGGTCCTACCCGAGTGATCCGATAACCCGATGCACAGAGCACAACCAGTTCCGGAACTGGGACGCCGAACTTTCCTCCCCATTCTCGGATATAGGGCATGGCCTGCACAACCTCGGCAGATTCCAAGGGAGGATCAGCAGATGGTCGGGGCAAGGTTCCCGAACGCGGTGTTGTCCCGGCGCCGAACAATCGTAGGCAATGGGCTTCGAACACACGCTTGACACTCAACAGCGAGAAATGGGAGAAGTGTTCGCGGTAGCTCATGCCGAATTGGTTGTGTGCGATGTCTGCGCCCATGTCTTCCCCGACGAGCATGATCGGCGTCTTGCTGGCGAAAACTACTGTGCGGGTGTTGATTCCGAAAACCGACTGATCACAAGTGTGCCGTAGCTTCAATGATAGTGAAGCGCGAAGTTCAAGTTGTCGACAACGGGTGGGGGCCGTCTGGTTCAGGATCACCCGGATGCGGTCGAGATTCCGCTCGATTGAAACGCCTTGATGCACAAAGAAACCGGATGCGGACAGCCAAGATCCGAATCGGGTCCGACCGTCGAAGGCGCCTCGCCCTTGCCGAAGGCATCCAAGGCTCATCTATGTGAGAGTCTCCGATTCCGTCACCATGCCGATGTCCGATCCGGCCGTGCCGGTCGGCCTCGGCCATGGCATCACGGAGACTGATGCTCGGACAGGGTGCGGGCCTTCCGTCGAGGTGCGGAGCGGCTACGAGTCGTCCACATCCCGGGTCGGTTCATTGCGAATCTCAACATCAGGTAAAGCGTTGTGCTCGAATCCGATACATCCAGCAGGCGAACTTCTGCCGCCCGGGAAGTCCGGCTCGTCATTCTTATCCAGAATTGTTTCCCCAAAGACTTGACCGATTCCAGAAAAGTAGGTAGTAGTGGAGGTATGCCATCCACGTCGGAGTACGCAGCGCTGCTGCGTGGGGCTGAGCTTCGTGTGACCCGCCCCCGGGTCGCGGTGCTCGAAGCGGTTGACGCGCGTCCGCATGCCGACACCGAGACGATTTTCGGGGCGGTGCGCACGGTTCTGGAAGGTGTGTCCCGCCAGACCGTATACGACGTGTTGCATGCCGTGACGGCAGTGGGATTGGTGCGGCGGATCCAACCGCCTGGCTCCGTTGCTCGCTACGAGTCGCGAGTCGGAGACAACCACCACCACGTCATCTGCCGGTCTTGTGGAGCCATCGCGGACGTCGACTGTGCAGTCGGCGAGGTTCCCTGCCTGACGGCATCCGACGATCACGGTTTCTCTGTCGAGGAGGCCGAGATCATCTATTGGGGTAGATGCCCCGATTGCGCGACGTCATCTAGGCGGCAGCCACATCAATGAGGCAGTTTTACCCATGATCAGTGCTCTATCCACCCACACCCGGAAGGAATGCTGTGCCTGAGAACACCCGGCCTGTTGAAGAGGCCCAAGCGGGATCGAACGGTTGTCCCGTTGGGGCTGGTCGCTTCAAGTACCCCACAGAAGGTGGCGGGAACCACGACTGGTGGCCCAACCAGCTCAACCTGAAGATCCTTGCGCACAACCCCGCCGTGGCCGACCCGATGGACGAAGACTTCGACTACGCGGCGGAGTTCGCGACCCTCGATATCGATGCCCTGAGCAGGGACGTCGACGAAGTGATGACGACCTCGCAGGAGTGGTGGCCCGCAGACTACGGCCACTACGGACCGCTTTTCATCCGGATGTCGTGGCACGCCGCGGGTACGTATCGGATCAAGGACGGTCGCGGAGGCGCGGGGTCCGGCATGCAGCGGTTCGCACCGATCAACAGCTGGCCCGACAACGCGAGCCTCGACAAGGCTCGTCGGCTGCTGTGGCCGGTCAAGAAGAAGTACGGCAAGAAGATCTCTTGGGCTGATCTGATCGTCTTCGCCGGCAACCGCGCCTTGGAGTCGATGGGATTCAAGACCTTCGGCTTCGGCTTCGGCCGAGTAGATGAGTGGGAGCCCGAAGATGTCTATTGGGGCCCGGAAACCACCTGGCTGGGCGATGAGCGCTACACCGGTAAGCGCGACCTCCAGAATCCGCTCGCAGCGGTCCAGATGGGCCTGATCTACGTGAATCCCGAGGGGCCCAACGGTAACCCGGACCCGCTCGCCGCAGCGACGGACATCCGGGAAACGTTCCGCCGCATGGCGATGAACGACGTGGAGACGGCCGCCCTGATCGTCGGTGGCCACACCTTCGGCAAGACTCACGGCGCAGGACCGGCCGATCTGGTCGGACCCGAGCCTGAGGCTGCACCGCTCGAGGAACAGGGCCTCGGTTGGAGGAGCTCTTTCGGCACCGGTGTGGGTAAGGACGCGATCACCAGCGGCATCGAGGTTGTGTGGACACCCACCCCGACCAAGTGGGACAACACCTTCCTGGAGGTCCTCTACGGCTACGAGTGGGAATTGACGAAGAGTCCCGCTGATGCTTACCAGTGGGTTGCGAAGGACGGCGCCGGTGCCGGCACGATTCCCGATCCCTTCGACAAGTCGGCGGGCCGCGCCCCGACCATGCTGACGACCGACCTCTCGCTGCGGGTGGACCCCGTCTACGAGCAGATCACCCGACGCTGGTTGGACCACCCGGAAGAGCTCGCCGAAGAGTTCGCCAAGGCCTGGTACAAGCTGATCCACCGCGACATGGGGCCCGTCGTTCGTTACCTCGGGCCGCTGGTTCCGCAGGAGACGCTGTTGTGGCAGGACCCGATTCCCGCCGTGACGCATGACCTCGTGGGCGCGGACGACATCAAGGCGCTGAAGAGCCAGATCCTGTCGTCCGGTCTGAGTATCTCTCAGCTGGTTTCGACGGCGTGGGCGGCTGCGGCATCGCATCGCGGCAGTGACAAGCGCGGCGGTGCCAATGGCGGGCGTATCCGCCTTCAACCGCAGGCCGGGTGGGAGGCCAACGACCCCGACCAGCTCGCGCAGGTGGTACGGACCTTGGAGGGAATCCAGGAATCGTTCAACTCCGCCCAGACCGGGAACAAGAGGATTTCGTTCGCCGATCTGGTGGTGCTCGGTGGGTGTGCTGCCGTGGAGCAGGCCGCAAAGAACGCCGGGCACGACGTGGAGGTTCCCTTCTCGCCGGGGCGCGGTGACGCGACCCAGGAGCAGACCGATGTGGAATCGTTCTCCGTGCTCGAGCCCAGTGCGGACGGCTTCCGCAACTACTTCGGGAAGGGCAACCCGCTGCCGGCCGAATACCACCTGGTCGACAAGGCCAACCTGCTGACCCTCAGCGCCCCGGAGATGACGGTCCTCGTCGGCGGCCTGCGCGTTCTGGGTGCGAACCACAAGCAGTCGAAGCTGGGTGTGTTCACCTCGGCCCCCGAAACGTTGACGAACGACTTCTTCGTCAACCTGCTCGACATGGGCACGAAGTGGGCACCGGCATCCGGAGACGACGGCACCTACGAAGGCCGCGACCTTGCCACCGGTGAGGTGAAGTGGACCGGAAGCCGTGTCGACCTGCTCTTCGGTTCGAACTCGCAGCTGCGCGCTCTCGCCGAGGTGTATGCCACGGACGACGCGCAGCAGAAGTTCCTGCAGGACTTCATCTCTGCGTGGGACAAGGTGATGAACCTCGACCGGTTCGACCTCGCCTGATCACTCCCAACCCGAACCCCGCACCCGGCGAGTAGATGTCTCGCCGGGTGCGGGGTTTCTTGCAACCGCCACGGCAATCACCGCGACGCGGCCGCCGGTAGGTCGAGTCGTAGCCGTGCACCGCCGAGTGGGCTGTCGGTCAGTTCGGCGGTGCCTCCGTGCAGGGAGGCTTGTTGTGCGATGAGGGCGAGGCCGAGTCCCGATCCGTCGGGGTGGGCGGACGATCCCCGCACGAAACGTTTGAACAGTGTTGCCCTCTCGTGTTCGGGAACACCGATCCCGTTGTCGTCGACCGTAATCGCGGCACCCCTTTTGTCCCCGGCGATGGTGATCTCGATCCGATCGGCACGTCCGTGCCTGACCGCGTTCGTGATCGCGTTCTCGAGCACCAGGCGAATCCCCGACGGCAGCCCGCGCATCGACAGCGACCTCGGTGCGGCCAATTCGATGGTCACACCGGTGAGACGACGAGACGATTCCTGTACGCAGCGGTCGGCAAGTTCCACGAGGTCGAAGTCTTCGTGATCGGCGGCTTCGGACAGTTCTCCCACGGCCAGGCTCTCGAGGTCGGTGAGAGTCACCTCGATCTGCCGTTCTGTTGCACGGAGTTCGCTCAGGATCTCGGTGCGTTGCTCGTCTGTGAGACGCATTGTTGCGAGGACTTCGAGGTCGGTGCGCATCGAGGTGAGGGGCGTTCGCAACTCGTGAGCCGACACTGCCGCGAAGTCGCGCGCCGAACTCAAAGCCTCGTGGGTTCGTTTCTGAGCCTTGCCTATTCGTTCGAGCATGTGACGAATGGCATCCGCGAGTTCCTCGGCCTCACGGGCTCCATGGACGTCCGGTAGCGCAGCAGGTAGTGCGTCCCCCACCGTGTGAGTGGCGGCGGCGAGACGCTCGAGCGGTCTCACTGCCCGCCCCGCCATCAGCCAGCCCAGGCCGGCGGCGACCGCGATGGCGGCGAGTGAGGCTCCCGCCACCCACCACTGCTGCTCTCGAATTGCGCGGCTGAGGGCATCTTCGGGAATAGAGACCGCGACGTATGCGTCGTTGACGCCCGCGACCGGGACGTCGCGTAGGCGTACTTCCCTGCCGTCGATGACTTCAGTCCGCACCGAATCGAAGTAGTCCGGTGTAGCCGGCGGTTCCGGCAACACCAGGGTGTACCCCTCGGAGGGCACGGTGTACCCCTGGGAGGGAATCCCGGTAACGGTGCTCAACGACACCGAATCCAGGGTGTTGTCGAGTTGCTCGGACCCGTTGACTCGCAGGAAGACAGCGAAGGCCACACCGATCGCGGCGATAACGATCGCGGCAGCGAGCGCAGAGACAAGTGCGACACGGGCACGTAGTGACAGCGAACGTCGACGCGTACTCATGGCTGCTCCCGGAGCACGAACCCCACCCCCCGAACGGTGTGAAGCACGCGCGGCATCCCGGCTGCCTCGAGCTTCTTTCGCACATAAGTGACGAAGACGTCGACGACGTTCGTGTCGGCGTCGAAGTCGTACCCCCACACCAGTTCCAGTAGCTGGACCCGGCTGAGCACGATCCCGACGTTCTCCGCGAGAACGGCCAGCAGATCGAACTCTCGTTTGGTCAGTTCGACGCGTTCGCCGCCGACGTGAACCCGCCGACCCGGAACGTCCACCTCGAGCGCGCCGACCGTGACCGTGCCCGCCGGTGTGGGCGTGCGCGGCGCCCGGCGTAGCAGGGCCCGCAGGCGGGCCGCGAGTTCGCCGAGTTCGAACGGCTTGGTGAGGTAGTCGTCGGCGCCGGCCTCGAGTCCCGCGATCCGGTCGCCGACGGTGCTGCGTGCGCTCAGTACACAGACCGGAACATCGTTGCCCATCGCCCGCAGGGCAGTGACCACACCGACACCGTCAAGCACCGGCATGTTCACATCGAGCACGATGGCATCCGGCCGCGACTCGGTGACAGCCCGGAGCGCGGAGGCTCCGTCCTCGGCGGTCTCGAGTTCGAAACCGGACAGTCGGAGCCCCCGCGTCAGGGAAGACAAGACCTTGGGGTCGTCGTCGACGAGCAGGATGCGGGCACTGTCAGTCATTCGTCCCATGATGCCTGCATCCGCTGGCTGTTAGCAGGGATTCACGGCGCGGATCGCCTGGTCGGGGGTGACCTCGATGAGGTTCCAGTCGCCGCCCGGCAAACCGGCTCCGGGGCCTGTCTCGGTGATCTCGACTGCAACCCCGTCTTCCACGTTGTACTTCTGGACGGTGCCATCGGGGTACATGAGCTGCATCTCCCCTGGGCCATTCCCGGGCTCGGCGTACCTGATCTCCCCGTTTTCAAAGTCGAAATTCTGGATGATGCCGTCAGGTTGCATGATATGTGCCTCCCCCGAAGGGATCGCCCGTTCGAGGTACTGGCAGCCGTCGATGCGGTCGGGTGCTGCCGCCGGGGCGAACGAGCCGACCACTGTAGGGGAACTGCTCCCGATCGGGTTCTGGGCCCAGGCGACGCCGGGAACCGCGATCGTGGCCGCACCGAGGCAGGCTGCGGCGATCGCGGTCCGGCGTCGGGCCGCGCTGCTGAAACTGGCAATTCTCATGGGTGAACTCCTCGTTCTTGTGGGCCCCCGTGGCTTCCACACCGAAGAAGTTATGTGCCCAAAACTGCGGCCTCATTGGTGGATTCTTAGAGGTCGATGAGAATCGCCGTCGGCTCGAACAGGCGCGCGGCCGCCCACGAATCAGGCCGCACCGAGCAAGGGCTCCATAATCTGCTGGGCGATTGTCTGGAGAGCCTCGGTGGGGACATCGGACTCATGGGCGCGGCGCACTGCCATGGCGAGTCGGTCAGCGGTCTCGTTCAGCAGATGCCCGTCGTGCCCGCGGACCCATGAGAGGCGTATTTCGCGACCCCGCATCGCCTCGTGGATACGATCCACTGTTGCCTTCACGCCACCGCAAGACCGCAACGGTCGCGGGTTCTGCAGCACACCGAGGTGCTCGAGCGCCGGTTGGCTGTCGGTGAGGATGTGCAGCCGGCGATCCTCGAACCTTACGATCGCGAGTTCGATCGCGAGCAATTCGCCTTCGAGGATGGTCGCGACTTTCGGGACCATCCTCTGATAGCGGACGCCTTCCTCGCTGACGCAAGCCACGCCGACTCCCCGGCGGCGTGACTTGGAAGCATCGGTGGCGACCGTCAGTTCCGGCAGAGCCGCGATCCGTTCGCGCTCGCGCTCCTCGAGCGCGGCCTCCTGGTCGCGGCTGTCGGCATCGAGGACGTCGAGCGCCGCGAGCGTGAGTTCCAGGACAGCCGAGCGGTTGGCTCCGACGAGCGATACCGAAGGGAAGGCGTCGACAACCCCGCTGATCTCCTTGCGGAGTGTGCTGTCGGTGATGTGGAGGAGAATCGGTTCCGACGTCGCGGCCGAGATCTCGAGGAGCAGGGTGAAGGCATCGAGTCCGGCCCCGTAGTAGGACGCATCACTCGCGTCGTCGTAGACGAACAGCTGTGTCTCGATCGCGCGATCGGACCACCATGCGGCGACCGCGCGGGCCGGTTCGACACGGGGACCTTGATTTCTGCGGAGGTGGATGACGGCAAGCACGGTATCTCCTTCTGGTCGGGGTTCAAGTGCGCCACACACACTGCCCGAGATGTACGACAACCGCGAGAGGAAATTTGATCGCCGAGTGGTCGGGAGATATCGGGACACGTTCGCGTTCAAGGTGATCGTGAACGCTTCGGTGCGGTATTGTTTTTCGGCTGTCCCCTCATCTCGAAAGCGGTGAGGCACTCATCCGTTTGAAGGGAACCCGTTCGCCGTCGACTTGATTCAGGACAAGCGTGAGGCTTCCCCGCACAAGTCATCGAACTGTCGGCGGTCACTGGCACCTTCCATCCAGTCGGCGTGGATCACCGAACCACCTCGGTACACAAGGAGCGCAATGAAGTTCATCAGCCCATATCTCAGAGTCGTTGCCGGGTTCTTCGCCGCAATCTTCACCTGGATGGCAGTCGACAGCGTCGTCCAAGGCGATTTCAGTTTGGTGGTGACCGCGCTTCTGTTTGCTGTGGGGCTGTGGTATCTCGCGGTCGGCAAACCTATCCGCGATCATTTCGCTCGTATCAAGGCTGAGAAAGATGCCCTTGCCGCAAGGGCTCAGGCTGGCCACGAGGCGTTCCTGGCAGGAGACACGTCGGTCGCATTCGCGACTCCGCCTGAGACGCCGGCAAAGAAGCCCGTTCGGAAAGGCGTTGTGGTTGCGTCCTTGGTCGCAGCCGCGCTGATTTTGATTGGCGTCATGGGTGACATCAGCGGTGAGTCCGACGATGCATCATCTCAGTCGCCTTCTGACACTGCTGCGACGCCCTAGCCGGCGGTTGCTCACCCCCGGACTCGAGTACATAGCAGCCGATGGTTCATCCTCTGCCTCCCGCTTGACCTCGCTTGTGTGGCACAGCGACCTGCCGGATCCTCAGCTCGCAGCAGGCGCGCGGTTGTCACCGATCCCGTAGATCTAGGGACGCCGGGCTAGGGCGTGACGGCCACCGCGCGGTTGTCGAGACATCGTGGCGGCGATCCGTGGACGCGCAAGCAGCACTGCTATTGCCGTCGTGAGGGGAACCGACAGTGCGAGCGCGATACCGCCGACCGCGGATCGCGCGATCTCGACGGCGACCGCATCGCCCGTCAGCACATTCGTGACGGAATCGCCCGAGACGCTGAAGAGCAGGAGCAGCGGGAGCGCGCCGCCGGCGTAGGCGAGCACCAACGTGTACACCGTACTGGCGATGTGATCGCGTCCCACCCGCATCGAGGCCGCGAAGATCTCCCGACGCGAAGACGATTCGTTTATCGACGCGATCTCGAACGCAGCCGACGCCTGGGTGATCGTGACGTCGTTGAGCACACCGAGCGACCCGATGATGAAGCCGGCCAGCAGGAGTCCGGTGATGCTCACCGTTCCGACATAGGCCTGGACATTGACGTTTTGTTCCTCGGACAGCCCGGTCAGCCGGGTCATCCCGATCGCGGCGGTGGACAGCACCGCTGCGAGGACCATCGACGCGAGAGTCCCGAGCAACGCGGAACTCGTCCGCAGATTCACCCCATGCGCCAGGTACAGCACCACGTAGAGGATCGCCGCCCCGGACACGAGCGCCACGGGCATCGCGGGTTTGCCGTCCAGGAGTGCGGGCAAGGTGAAGACGGTCAGCACGCCGAAGGCGAAGCCGAGTCCGAGCAGTGCGCGAAACCCGCGCCACCGAGCGACGGCGACGATCGCCAGTACGAACACCGCGACGACGAGCGTCAACGACAATCCCCGTGCGTAATCGTTGAATGCGTATACCGGGGTGCCGGTCGAATCCGTCTGCCGGACAAGGCGGATGTTGTCGCCAACCGCCAGGTTCGGCTGACCCGGCCCCGGTACGCTCTCGAGTAGAGTCCGGGTGCCTTCGTTCGGCCCGGACTCGATGGTGACGAGGCTTCGTTGGCAGTCGATATTGCCGCTCGTTTCCGGAGGGGGTGCGGGATCGCCGGAGAATGCCCGCCCAGCGGACGGGCTGCCGCACGGCCCCAGGTCCTGCGAGACGACCGTCCCGGCTTCGGTGGCGACGGCGCCGCCGCCGGCGTTCCGGAACGGCAAGGGGACCTCGACCTCCGCATTGCTCGGCCACAGGAAGGCGGCACTGCCGATAACGGCGATCGCAATCGCAACGAGGATCCCGACGACCACTCGGGCGGCAGTCGGGCCGACAGGTGCCGGTCCCTCGAAATGTCCGTGTCCGTGTCCGTGACCGTGGCCACGAGTCTGTAGGCCCGGACCGGTCTCTCCGCTGGGCGACAGCTGGGCTGTCATCGCCTTCTTCTCCGCACCAGGCCAGGCTAGTCGGAGGTAGCGGTAAGTGACGGGGCAGGCCTTCGAGGACTTTCGGCAGATCAAGAAGTCCGTTGATCGCGATGTCCGGGTTCGAGCCGTTCTGCTCGTCGCACAGGAATTGCAGCGGCGTGCCGCTGGAGCCGTGACGCCACTTGCGTCACCGCCGACGTCGCGCCGATCTCACGGGCGGCGGCGCCCGCGAGCCCTGGTTGGTCACCCTCGGGTGTGTAGAGGACACCGGATCAGATGCAGATCGGTAGAACCAGTGATCCCAGCGGGATGACGAGGCAGAGCCCCACCGAACCCTGCACGGGCGTTTGTGCCTCAGACAAAGTCGTGGCTGACGCGGCCGGGGCGGCGAACACGCCCAGGGAGAGAGTGACCGCGATAGCGGCGAGTGCCGAGGAAATTCTGCGTGTCATGAGAGAAACTTCCCTTCTTGCCCAGTGCACATTGCGCACTAAATCCATCGTCATCCGATGCGTGTCATGTCTCAAGGCCACCAATAGAACAGTTGCGTCACGGCCAGGACTAATGCGGCGTTCGATACTTTCGAGGCACCACCCTTCTTCGGCAAGGAATTTCCTCGACGCCGAAGCAGTGGTGTGGACTACGAACCCGCCCAGGTCGGGTTCATGCCTGATTTCGGATCACGCGATTGCGACAAGTCGAAGGACCCGGCCGCAAGTGCTCCGACCAGGTCCTTTTCGCTGAGCCGATGACGGGAATCGAACCCGCGTTCTCAGCTTGGGAAGCTGATGTTCTGCCATTGAACTACATCGGCGTGCACGATACCGGGCGCCCAATGGCAGGCCCGACACCCTGCGCCGAAAACATTATCAGATCGTGACCTGGCAAAATCGGGGTGCGGACCTCCTGTTGCCTACTGCCGCTTGAGTACTGGTTGTGGAGGCCCGCACGCCAGACTGGAGTTCCCTGCACATACACCCCGGGGGCGATTGAGTAGACACCGCAGGGAGTGTTTGCCTGGCCGCGCGTGGCTCGACAAACACTCCCTGGTGAGGTCATGAGCTACCGGACAACTCTCGAGGACGGTCTACTTACCTTCGACTCGCCCGACTGGGTCGAAGCTGGCCGCCAGCGCCTCGCGGGCGGTCTGCCAGGCGTTGTCACCAGGGTGGAGCTCGCTGCGGAGGTAGGCCGAGGTGAGCCATCCGATGGCGGCGACTCGTTCGGGGCTCTCGTCCGTGGACTCGACGACGTCGTATCCGGGGATCCCGCCGAGTGAATGCTCCGCACCGAACAGGGTAAGCAGGGACTTCGGGCTAGGGCCGAGCGTGTAGGGGTCGGCGTGCCAGTCCGGCCCCATGTCCGTGAAGTGCCGTGAGTCGTCCGCGTCGCCGGCGACGACCAGCGCGGGTTTGGTCAGCGTGGAGAAGTCGATGGTCCGGAGGAACGGCAGCGAGTCGCCCATGGGCCCGTTGATGACGTCGCCCCTGCCTGTCGCGGCCAGAAGCACACCCGCCTTGATCCGGGGTTCGATGAATCTCACTTCCTCCCCGTTGTCCGGATCGGTGACCCGTGCGCCGAGCAGGAGACTGGAGGTGAAGCCCCCGAAGGAGTGTCCGGCAACGGCGACCTTCGTGTGGTTGATCCTCCCCGCGATCAGTGGCACGGCTTCCTCTATCCCGTCGAGCCGGTCGAGGATGTGGATCATGTCCTCGTTGCGCGAACGCCAGAAGAAGGGTGCTCCGGGGGTATCGGCGATCAGGTGGCTCAATGTCCTGGAACTGAGGTGAGTGGGTTGGATGACGACGAATCCGCTTGCCGCCCAGAAGTTGACGAGCGGCGCGTAGCCGTTCAGCGAGGAGAGGTTGTTCGAGGGGCCATGGCCGTGGGAGAAAAGGATGACGGGGAGGTCGGTTCCGGTCTGGGGCGCGGTGACGCGTAACTGGAGGTCCGCGGGACGTCCGGGCACCGAGAAGACCACTGGGCTGAAGGACATGACCGGTACGGGCGGGGTCATGGTGTCGGCGGAAGCGGTGGCGGTGGATGTGCTCATAATGGGTTGGTTGCCCTTTCTCGGGATCCTGTCGCCCGCCAGTCTCGGTCGATCGGCGGCTGAGCGTTCAGCAGTGTCCCGCTTCAGCTAACCTGAAATGAAGCACTGCTCCACTTACTATTCGGAACAGTGCTCCGCTTTGTCAAGTGGTGTCGGAAGGAACGCGTGATGGTCACCGAGAGCCCCACCGGGAAGGCGTCGGCCCGAAGCCAGCGGGTCGACGCGCAGCGCAACCAACAGGCAGTGCTCACTGCCGCCGCCGAGGTGTTCGTCACCTCCGGTGTCGACGCGCCCATCCGCCAGATCGCGGCACGGGCGGGCGTCGGGATGGCTACCATCTACCGTCACTTCCCGACTCGAGCGGATCTCGTCACCGCGGTCTACCACCACCAGATCGAGGAATGTGCCGAGGCCGGCCCGAAGCTGCTGGCAAGTGCCGACTCCCCATTCGACGCGCTGCGTCAGTGGATTGACCTCTTCGTCGGCTTTTTGGTCACCAAGCACGGACTGGCGGACGCTCTGCAGTCCGACAGCGACCGCTTCGCCGCGCTGCACACCTACTTCATCGACCGCTTGCTGCCCGTGTGTGCCCAACTGCTCGCCGCTGCGGCCGACGCCGGCGACATCAGATCCGACGTACAGCCTTACGAACTGATGCGCGGCATAGGCAACCTCTGCATCGGACGCGACAGCGACCTCCGCTACGACCCCCGGCGCTTGATCGATCTACTCCTCGAAGGGCTGCGGCGTCCTCGGCAGGGCTGACTGCCCCGGGGCAGGAACGCCTCTCGGTTGCCGAGACCGCACTGTAGCCGGTCTAGCAGACCGGGGCCGACGCCGATCGCCATCCCTATGAACCAATGGAATCTACGCCCGACCTACGGCGAGGGTGGTCCCACAGGTAGTAGCGGCTCAGGCGAGTCCTCCATTGGTGTAAAGGATTTGACCTTTTTGCCATCGGCCCGGACCGGCAAGGAATGCGACCACTTGGGGCGAAGGCGCGCGTTCGGTTGGAGAACACTGCTGACCGCATGGTGAAGCAGCCGTTGCGGACCGCCACCGAAGACGACGCTCCGGCTTCAGTTTCAGCGGGTTCGTCCCAACCAACAAGGGAGACAGAGCAAATGAGCGCAACTAGGCGCCAACAGAGAACGCCCCGACCAGGAAACGACCTGGCCGGGGCTTTCCGGAGAGCCGACAACGGGAATCGAACCCGTACCCTCAGCTTGGAAGGCTGATGCTCTGCCAATTGAAACTATGTCGGCGTGCAAGATATCGGCCGCCTAGAAGCAGGCCTACCCCCAGCGCGGGGAAACACTAACAGATCGTGATCTAGGAGCGCTGGGAATTTTCGGCCACCTGTTGCCGAATCTGGAAGCCCGATCACGGATCAGGGATTTGCGTATCGGCTCGCCGGGCGCTGCCCAGCATTGCCGTGCTGCGGCCACTCTACGGCGCACTTCGATGCTTTGTCAGCACCACCGCTGTACAGGGACATTCGGGAACGATCTGCTTCGCCGAGCAGCTCCGCCGGGAGAGGTCGATCCTAAGTCAGAGCCGACGAAATCCGTTGCATACCATAGTGGTACCACTAGGTTCCGGTTGCTCACACGGTCCGATGACCGTGGCAAGCGACATTCAATTATGCGCGTCATACCATTCGATCATCTCTTCCGGGTGATCGGAGAAGTAGGTGTACCCATGGAATCTCCACGGTGTGTCTTCTATCCAGATGATTTTCTTGTCTGTGACAGGAAGGTTCTCATAGAGCTCCTGGATATCTGATTCCCTCGAAACCATATCGTTTCTGACCTGCAGCATGAGGGTTGGGATGTTCACCGCTTTGATCAGGGGTCGCATATCGTGGTCTTCGAGCTTGAGCCCGGTCAGCTTCTCGTTGATCGGAATGAACTCCTCGAGCCCTTTTTCCACGTCTATGCCCATCGCTTCGCAACTGCGCTCGACGCAGGTCTGTCCATGTAGTGGTTGGATCAGAATCCAACATTTGATGTCCTCGAACTCTTCGGGGTGGTTTTCCATCGCACGCAAGGTCGAGTTGGCGCCCATGCACATGCTCTGCAGCGAGATATCCATTCCGGCCGTCTTTTCGAACGATCGCGCGAATCTCAACGAACCGATCACGTCCTGCCATTCCCAGTAGCCCACGCCGCAGATTTCGTTCGGCGAAGACTCGCTGGTGCCATGATTGCGGATGTCGTAGGTCAGGATGTTGTAGCCGGCATCGTGCAGCGCCTTGTACTTGGGAAGGAAGTTCACTTCGAACCCGCCTGACGCCTCGAAGTTCTTCATGTGACCGGGAAACCCATAGCGGTTGGCCGGAGAGAAGTGATTGTGAATGACCAGTTTGTTGGAATCCGCCGGGATGAACCAGGCGTCGAGCTTCACGTTGTCGAGCGCAGGAAAGTTCACCTCTTCGTACTCCAACTCGTATTCGTCGGGCCTGCGGAGCATCGGACTTCTCACAGGCTTTGCGAGATTCCAGGCCAGGCTCTTCAGAAACTCCGTCGTCTCTTGTGCCGTTTCCATGGTTCTGCCTTTCGTGTGAGCGTGCCTAAGGAGCTGTCTCTTCTTCTACGTTTCCTAGAACTCTGTCTCTCAACGCCTCGTTTGCTCGCTCGTAGGCCGTTTTGAACCAGCTCGGGTCCCAGAACCACACGCCGATGCCGCGATACTCCTCGTGCTGGGTTACGCGAATTCCACCTTCGACGGGCTCGAGCAACCAGTGGTGGTCGAAGGTGAGGATGCCGCGGATGCCTCCGAACTGGTTGAGTTCGCGCGCTTCATCCAGTTTGGCGACGGAGGCGGTGACGTCGGTTTCGTTGCCGCTCTTGTCACGCATGAGATAGGCCATCTTGGCGCCTGGGCGGTACTCGCCCGTTACGCTCGTGAAGACTGGGTTCCAGTCCTGGTAGCCCTCCGCGTCGGTGAGCACCGACCAGATCGCTTCCGCCGGCGCCGGGATCATCAGCTCGGCATGCACATTCTTGCGTCCCAACAACGACAGTGCCATGGTGATCACTCCAATCAGCCCGACTGCCCACGTGAGCCTTCTCATAGATACCGGTCAAAGAAGTCGGCCAGCGGTTCTGGATTCGTGCCGAGGTAGTCGTAGGCGGCGGCTCGGTCCTTGGACAGGTCGAGCCAGAGCATGTCTTTTTCGACGTGGAGTTCGTCGTAGTAGTGCTGGACGAAATCGAGGTCGGTCCACGGGTCGTTGTTGTTCTGTATGACGAGCGTTGGGACGCTGACATGCTTGATGTCGGGGACGAACGTCTTCGTGTCGAGATCGAAGCCCAGCCGTTCGCGAGACTTCTTGCTTCCCGCCTTGTCGAGAAAGCCTGGCAGGCCGAACGCCTTGACGAACGCTCGGTAGTTCAGGGGCTGCACCGCGATCATGGCCTTGATGTTGGGATACTTCCGTAGGCCTGCATCCCCTTTGCCGTACGCATAGGTGCTGGCGACTGCGCCCATGCAGATGCTGAGCAGACCGATGCTGGCGTCCTTGTAGACAGGGTTGCTCGAAATGAAATCCACGGCGGCGATGACGTCCTCAGCCTCGTTGGGACCCCATGAAATCCAGGGGGGATTTCCTAGATCGCTCTCGCCGTGGTTGCGCATGTCGTACATCAGAACCGTGTAGCCACGCTCGTTGAGGTACTTGGCTTGCCGGAGAAAGGAGATGTTCTCTTTCCACATCTTGATGCGCCCCTTGCCCTCGGGCGTGTAGCCGGATCGGCTGCACTGCACGCCGAAGTGCGTTTGAACGATCACCTTGTCGTTGCCGCCCTTGATGATCCAGCCGCGCAAGGTGACGCCATCCCTCGTCTTGAACTCGACGTCTTCGTAGTCCAGGCTGAAGTCCGCGGGCTGATCGAACACCGGGGAGTTACCCGGCTTGATCATCATGTCCGAAACCATCTTCGCGAACATGGGGGTTCTCCTCTTCGTCGTCCGCTATGCAGCTGAGGCTGGAAGTCCAGTGCGGCAGTCGCCAAGCGCACCGAGCCACTGCCGAGGCGCGCCACCACGCGCTTGGATCAGTGGGCAACCGCCCATCGCGGGCGGGAAGGAAAGCATGCCCGTAGTCGAGACCGACTCTGTCGGGACGTTTGAGGATTGGGTGCGCTCCGGAAACGCAAGCCCGCAGGCGACCAGCTCCGTGATCTGGATGCCGGGGGCGGTGTTGTCGTTCATTGCTGTGTTCATCAGCGGTTGGGGCTGGGTTTGGTAGCTCGGGGTTCGTGGTTCTGCCAAACGGTTGGGTGAGGACTTCAGCCTTGACAATCAGAATACGAATTCTTATTCTGATTGTCAATGGGATGGAGGGATCAACATCGCGACGCTTGCACGGCCTGATTCCGGCCCCGACGTGACCGGCGGGGGGTAAACGCATGGGTGAGCAACGGTGGATTTCCGATTTGCATTGGATCCGAGTCAGCCAGCAAGGCCGCAGCCAACGTACGCAGGATGATCTTCTTGATGCCGCCGAGTCGCTGTTCGCCGAGCGAGGTGTGGAAACCACCACGATCACCGACATCGCCACGGCCGCGAATTCCTCGGTCGGCGCGATCTATCACCACTTTCGCGACAAGACAGCGATCCTGCGCGCGCTGTTCGACCGGTATGCCCAGGCGCTGGATGCCACCACCCGCGCCGCAGTGGATCCGGTCCGCTGGCAAGGCGCTGGTATCGGTGACATCTTGCAGGGTTACATCGGTTTCTCCCTCGAAGCCGATCCAGGGCGGCCCGATTTCAAACGCGCCGCTTTTCGGGCCGCCCAGCATGACCCGGTGGTGGCCGAGCGCAACCGCGAGCTACTCGACCAGCTCGACCAGGGCGTTCGTGATCTTCTGTTGGCCCGCCGCGACGAGATCAGCCATCCCGACCCCGAACTTGCCATCGCGTTTGTGCTTGAACAGCTCGCCACCATGCTGTCCGCGCGACTTTTCGACCCACCGATGCCAACACGTATGGGACAGCGCACGACGGACGAATTCGTCAGGGAGGCAGTGCGATCCACGTGCTGCTATCTCGGCGTCAGGGTGCCCTCCGACCTTGACGACGCGGTCACCACCGAATCGCATTAAAGAAGCGAGTGCGCAAATGAAGTGGACCGCAGCCGATTTCCCGATCGATCCGGCCGGGTCGCCAACATCACCAGCTCCAACACCCGCATCGGCTACGGGGCCGCCGCCGTTCTCGCAGCCAAGGGTGCCCCGTCGTGCTGGCGGTGCGCAACCTAGTCAAGGGCAAGCAAGCGGTCGATCGCATCAAGATAGCCAGTCCGGACGCGGTCGTCCCGCTGCAGCGGGACGACTTGACGTCACTGGACAACATCCATGCAGTTGCCGACGAGCTGCGCGCCAACCGACCACGCATCGAGTTCCTGATCAACAACGCCTGCGTGATGTGAACCCCCAAGGACGCCACCAAAGACGGCTTCGAGTTGCAGTTCGGCACCAAACACCTTGGCCAGTACGCGCCCACTGGCCAGGTAGACGGCAGTGTTCATAGCGCGGAGCGTAGTGAGGGGCCCTGACATGCTGGAGGTACCGCGGAGGTACTGGCTACCGGAAGGACGACGAAGGCCCCGGCGGCGAAACACGCTAGCCGGGGCCTTCAAGAGAGCCGATGACGGGAATCGAACCCGCGTTCTCAGCTTGGGAAGCTGATGTTCTGCCATTGAACTACATCGGCGTGCACGATACCGGGCGCCCAATGGCAGGCCCGACACCCTGCGCCGAAAACATTATCAGATCGTGATCTAGGGGCGTCGACGCCACTCCGGGGCGTAGCGCGTACTGGCCGAACGGGGACCGGTTGAGTCTGCTGATGGCCTCTCGGGCCTGGTCGGGGAGGCCTCAGGACACCCGCGGCGACTGCTGCTCCCGATGCTCACCCCCACCCGATAGCCTCTATCTGTGCTTCTCTCCGATCGCGACCTCCGTGCCGAAATTTCCGCTGGACGTCTGGCCATCGACCCGTTCGATGATTCGATGGTTCAGCCGTCGAGCGTGGATGTCCGTCTCGACAGCCTGTTCCGCGTGTTCAACAACACCCGATACACGCATATCGACCCCGCTCAGCGGCAGGACGAGCTGACGACGCTGGTCGAGCCGACAGAGGGAGAGCCGTTCGTCCTGCACCCCGGCGAGTTCGTGCTCGGCTCGACCCTCGAGGTGTGTTCGCTGCCCGACGACCTGGCGGGACGGCTCGAGGGGAAGTCATCACTCGGACGTCTCGGATTGCTGACGCATTCGACGGCCGGCTTCATCGATCCGGGCTTCAGCGGGCACATCACTCTGGAACTCTCGAACGTCGCGAACCTGCCCATCACGCTCTGGCCTGGCATGAAGATCGGCCAGCTGTGCTTGCTCCGGCTGTCGAGCGCGGCGGAGCACCCGTACGGAAGTTCCGCCGTCGGCTCCAAGTACCAGGGGCAGCGGGGGCCGACACCGTCGAAGGCGTACCTCAACTTCGCCCAGAGGTGAGGTCGAGGTAGCCCTCCTCCGGACTGGCTGTTGTCAGCTGCGACCCCAGTTTCTGCGGGCAGCAGGGAGCAGAATTGCTGCGACGACCAAGCCGAACAGGACGTGCTCGGTGATGAAGGTCGGGTATCCGACCATCGAGGCCATGTTCGAGATCGGGTCTCCGGCGGAGAAGATCGCGGCGGCCAGAGGCAGCCCGATCCAGGTGCTCACGGCAAAGACGATAAGCCCGTAGACCGCCCCTGCGGCGATGAGTCCGGCTCCATGCAGTTTGGCGGCGCGTGCGATGAGAGCCAGGATCACTCCATAAGCGGCACCGACCGTCATGTGAATCACCGCGCCGACTATGGCAGGCCCCAACGTGAAGTAGAAGTTGCTGCCGGACATGGCACGTTCCATCGAAGTCATCATCGCGTCCGGGGCGATCAGCGTGGACGCGATGTGATAGAGCGGGGTGAAGAACCCAGAATTCTGATACGTCGCGGCTGCGATCATGGCGTACATCGCCATCGCCAACGATGCCCCGATCCCGGCTACTGCCCCGATTGCAGCGGTTCGGGTGGATCTCGCAAGAACTGAAACACTGTGCTCTGACGCATTTTTTGCTGCGTATGTCGCCATGATTCACTCCTTTGCATTCTGATGCACGCGCGGCGCGGTGCTGCAAACGAAACCCCCGAGCAACCGCGCATGCTTCCCGGTCCACGCAAGTTCTTCGCGGGAAGTAGCCTGGTTCGTGCCGCAGCCATAAGGACTAGGCGCGCCGTTGTGATTTCTCCCAATTCCCCACGCTTGTAGGGGATAATCGGTTCGTCAGCTCAAACCCGAGCAGACCTGAGGAGGAGCCGTGAACATCGCCCTGTGGGTCGTCGCCGTAGTCCTGGCCGTCGTGTATCTCGCTGCCGGTCTGATGAAGGTGGCAGTGCCGTACAAGAAGCTCACCGAGAACCCGAATATGGGCTGGGCCAAAGATTTCTCCCCCAGTTCGATCCGCGCGCTCGGTACGGCCGAACTTCTCGGTGCGATCGGTTTGATCCTTCCTCAGGCCACGGGAATTGCGGAGGTCTTGACTCCGCTGGCCGCAGTCGGACTGGCGATCGTTCAGGTGGGGGCAATAGTCTTCCACGTCCGGCGCAAGGAACTCCAGGTGCTTCCGGTGAACATCGTGCTGTTGTTGCTGGCCGTCTTCGTCGCGGTTGGCCGATTCGCAAGCTGGGGCTGAGCCGACCGTTCGGACTCGTAGATTCCAAGTGAGACTCGTGGGTTCCAAGCAATGGGAAGCGGGGGTTTGATGAGGATCGACTTCACACCGGACTCTGAGTTGTATCCGTTCGCCTCCCGCTGGTTCGACAGCCCACACGGACGAATGCACTACATCGACGAGGGCGAAGGCCCGCCGATCCTGTTCTGCCACGGCAACCCGACATGGAGTTTCCTCTACCGCAACATCATCACCAGGCTGCGGGATCGATTCCGGTGCATCGCTGTCGACTATCTCGGTTTCGGATTGTCGGATCATCCTGATGCGTTCGGGTACACCATCGAGGAACACGCATACGTCGTCGGCACCCTGGTCGACCACCTCGGACTCGACGGGTTCGTGTCGTTTGGCCAGGACTGGGGAGGTCCGATCAGCATGGCGGTCGATACTGCCCGGGCCGATCGGGTGCGCGGTGTCGTATTGGGCAACACATGGTTCTGGCCCGCCGGCAGCCCGACGATGAAGCTGTTCAGCAGGGTGATGTCGAGTGCCCCCATGCAACGCGCGATCCTGAACAACAACTTCTTCGTCGAACGTCTCGTACCGGTGGGGACCGCGAGGTCGTTGACGCCCGACGAGATGGCGCACTACCGCGGCGTGCAACCCTCGCGGGAGGCGCGCAGGGGTGTGGCGGAGATGCCCAAGCAGATTCTGGCGGCCCGCCCGATGCTCGAGAGGCTCTCCAGGGACGTGCCGGCGCGACTCGGCACGAAGCCGGCTCTGATCGTGTGGGGCATGAAGGATTTCGCGTTCAAGCCCAAGACCATGATGCCGCGTGTGCAGGCGGCCTTCCCCAATCACGTCCTGGTCGAGTTACCCGAAGCCAAGCACTACATCCAGGAGGATGCCCCCGACCGAATAGCGGATGCGATCATCCAACGCTTCGGGTGAGTTTCGCTCGCGGGAACGACCCTAGTTGGCTGGTTCCTTTTTCGTGGGGCCCGACAAAATCCAGCGGTGTCCGAAGGGGTCGGTGAGCGTCGCCGTCCGTCGGCCGAAGTTCTCCGAGCTCCCGCGCTCGACGGTGCCCCCGGCGTCGTGGGCCCGCTCGAGCACCGCGTCGGTGTCGTCGACGGGCAGCACCATGGTCACAGACGTTGCGCCGGACTCTGGTGCCGTCAGCCCCATCTGCGGGAACTCCTCGGCGAGGTAGATCATCCCTGTCTGCAGGCGCAGCTCGGCGTGGCCGATGTGTCCGTCGTCCGTGACGAATGGCTCACCGATCTGCGCAACCGGCGGAGGTGGCCCGCGCCAGTAGGTCATGTCTCCATGCGGGAACGGGTGCAGACGAACACCGAAATTCGCCTGCACCCGTAATCCCAGCGAAGAGGTCAGATACCGAGAGTCCTTTCGAGGGCATGCAATTCGTGTCCCAGCCTGCTCGGGATCGACTTGAGGTCCGGCACCGCGTCGCGGCACCCGATGACGCCGAACGAGATCTCGTCGTCATTGCTCGTGCAGGTGATGTTGAGCCCTTGTCCGTTGACGGGTGCCGATAGCGAATGGAGGGCCTCGAGGCGCGCACCGTTCCAGTACAGCTGCGAGCTGGGGCCGGGCACGTTGGAGATGATGAGGTTGAACGGCGGTCGCAACCACGGGGTCTGCCCGAGAACGATATTCGCGGCGAGGCCCGCGGTGCCGAGTGCGCTCATTGCGAGGATCTGTGTGGTGGTCTTCGCGTCATACGCCTCCTTGCCCTCGCGCATGGACGTGCGGATGGTCGCGAGACGGTCCGCCGGTTCGGCAAGGTGGGTGCCGAGATTGCACATGAGCACGCCGACGTTGTTACCACCCGACTCCTCGCCCTGACTTGCGAGAGCCACCGGGACCATCGCGATCAGTGGGTCGGTGGGGAGTGCGCCTCGGTCCTGAAGGTAGCTGCGGAGTGCTCCCGAGGACATGGCGAGAACGACGTCGTTGATGGTGGAGTCGGACAGCTTGGCAACGAGGCGGAGACGTTCGAGAGACCATATCTGCGAGGCGAATTGGCGGGCGCCTGTGATCGGAACATTGAAGGGGGTCTTCGGTGCAGACAGGGTGAGCGGTC
This sequence comes from Rhodococcus sp. WMMA185, assembly GCF_001767395.1. Classification (NCBI taxonomy): domain Bacteria; kingdom Bacillati; phylum Actinomycetota; class Actinomycetes; order Mycobacteriales; family Nocardiaceae; genus Rhodococcus; species Rhodococcus sp. WMMA185. Next base: position 272,416 of record NZ_CP017014.1, read on the forward strand.
CCCCCTGATTGCGCAACGCGCGCGTTACGGTGCCGGCGAGTGCGGGCACGAGACCGGCGACCTCGCCGACGGCGTCGCGCGCGGCGCGCAGTGCAGAGTCGGATGTGGTCGGCGCACCGGTGTCCTTCGATGGCGCCGACCCCGACCTTCGGTCGCGCTGCTCCCACATGGGCGGCATGTTCCGCTCTTCGGCATCGTCGCTGAGCGCGCGCCGGATCATCTTCATGGAATTGACACCGTCGGTGACGGCGTGGTGAATCTTGGCGTAGATGGCGAAGCGCCCGTCGCTCAGCCCTTCGATCAGGTGCATCTCCCAGAGGGGACGATTGCGGTCGAGTAGCGACCCGTGCAATCGCGAGCAAAGGGCCATCAGCTCGGCCTCACCGCCGGGGGCGGGTAGGGCGTCGTGTCGGACGTGGTGGCCGAGGTCGACATCCACAGTCTCCCAACCCCACTGGCCCAACGAAGTCAGGGACCGACGAGCTCGCTTGGTGAGTTGAGGCGGGAGGAGTCCGTCACCTTCGGTCACCGCACGGTCGAGCATGGCGAAGATTTCTAGAGCGTCCACACCCTCCGGCGGCTGGAATATCTCCAGACTGCCGACGTGCATGGGGTGGTCGCGCGACTCGGCGATGAGGAACATCGAGTCGACCGGGGACATGGGAAGCAGCATTCTGGAGCCCTTTCTATCCCGGAGACTGCCCTCCCGGATTGTGCGGGAGTTGGTCCTGGGGGTTGGAGGTGACTGAACGCGGTGATACTCCGATTTGCCGGAAACCACCTGGGGACAACCAAATAGATATAGGACAAATCACGAAAAAGCGACGCAGGTGTTTTTACAGGAACCAGGAACAGCTTGCCACTGGACGGTCGCCCGATTCGCTGTTCCGGTGGTGAGCTTTGCTACTTCGCCCAAAGCCGAAGGTATCGCTGCCTGGTATGAATGGTGTGGTGAACAAGCCGTGGGCAGTCGTCAAACACGTGCCGGTCGCAGGACCCGCATTGGTCGGCGCGCTCCTGGATGAGCGGGGTATCCCCTACATCGAGTATCCGCTGTACGAGTCCCCGGATCTTCCGTCGATCACCGACATCGGTGGGCTTGCAGTCATGGGCGGACCGCTCCATGACAGGGAGGATTTCCCGTATGCGCATCTTCCGCGTGAGCGAAACCTCATCAAAGAGACCGTGGATGCAGGACTTCCGATGATCGGGATCTGTCTCGGTGCGCAACTTCTCGCAACTGCGTTCGGGAGTGAACTCTTTCGGGGTCGCCTGGAGACCGGTGCGGGGCGCGTGACGGTGACAGAAGACGGGGCACGAGATCCAGTAGTCGGTTCGGTGGGATCCGATCTACCCGCTATCCACTGGCACCAGGATTCGTTCGACCTTCCGGTCGGTGCCGTGCGGCTGGCGTCGAGCAAGATGTACGAGAATCAGGCATTCACGATCGGCCGTCTGGCATACGGGTTCCAGTTCCATGCGGAGTTGACCCGCGCCCAACTGCCGATGCTGCAGGCCGAGATGCCCGAGGGGGCAGTGCCTTCGGGAGAGCACCTGGACGAGGTGGAGGCGGTCGGGCGCAAGATGGTCGGCTCGTTCCTCGACCTGGCCGAGGGCTGAGGAGAATCGTCGGCTAGACCACCGATGAGTTATCGGGTCTGTTCGGGTCTATCTCTCTGACCGCCCACAGCGGGTGGAACCAGAGAAGGAGACGTGAACATGAGCCGAATGCTCTTTGTCAATCTGCCAGTCAAGGACCTCGACGCGGCCCGGAGATTCTTCGGCGACCTCGGGTTCGAGTTCAACGCCACGTTCAGTGATGATTCCTGTACCGCCATGGTGGTCAACGAACTCACGTGGGTGATGCTCCTCGTGGAATCGCGGTTCAAGGATTTCATCGAAGACGATATTTGCGACACCTCGACATCCGTCGAGACCTTGACTTGTCTCTCCGCCGACAGCCGCGAAGAGGTGGATGCGCTGGTCGACAGGGCGCTTGCGTCGGGTGGTGCGGCGTGGGGCAAGCTTCAGGACGAGGGCTTCATGTACTTGCGTGCGTTCCGTGATCTCGACGGCCACGTCTGGGAGGTCATGTGGATGGATCCGTCCGCGCCGGCGTAGAGGTCACGTCGGCGGGGACGGCGGCAGTCCGAACTTCCCGAACAGATCGGTATCGAAGAAGCAGACGACGTGGCAGACCCCGGCGACGGTGGCGTCGATGACGTGTATCTGGAACGGCTGATGCGCGCCGTTCTCGTCGCGCATATACAGGCCGACGGCGGGCTGTCCGTTGGCCGACGTCGGGACCAGCAGCATGTCGCCCGGACCGCTGGCCGGGCAGTTGGTGCGGATGAGGGTACCGATGGAATCGGCACCGCGGTACCAACCGTCGAATGGTGGCATCTCCCAGATGGCGTCCGTGGTGAAGAGATCGACAATCGCGTCGATGTCGTAGTCCTCGAAGGCGGCCACGTAGCGGTCGAGGAGAGCGCGCTCCTCCGCGGAGCCCGGCTCGAGAAGGGTGTCGGCGGAGGGTGCGGCCAAGTCGAGTTGGGCGCGGGCACGCTGGAGCAGACTGTTGACGGCGGTCGTGGTGGTGCCCAACGTGTCGGCGACCTCGGACGCCTTCCACTGCAGTACGTCTCGGAGGACGACTACGGCGCGTTGGCGTGCCGAAAGATGCTGTAGCGCCGCGATGAATGCCAACCTCACCGACTCGCGCGAGGCGACAACAGCGGCTGGGTCCCCGGCGTCGTCGATGAGACGGTTGGGTAGCGGACCGAGCCACGGAATATCGTGACGCTCGACGAGTCCGGCCGTTGGATCGGAATCGGGAGACCCGAGCCCGGTGGGTAGCGGGCGCTTGGACTTGTTCTGCAGGGCCGTCAGGCACGTGTTGGTGGCAATCTTGTGCAGCCACGTCCGCAGGGATGCCTGCTGCTGGTAGCCGTCGTATCCGCGCCAGGCCCGGATGAGGGTCTCCTGCATCTGGTCCTCGGCGTCGTGAAGCGAACCCATCATCCGATAGCAATGAGCGAGTAGCTCGCGTCGGTAGGGTTCAGCGCGTGTGACGAAGTCTTCGCCCAGGCGCTGCGCGATAGACATGGCCGGAGCATACCGAGCCCACCCGACGGGAATCGCGGCGCGCGAAGTGCCGAACGGCTCAGCGCGCGAATACCCATCCGCGAAGCGCGAAGAATCTCAGCCCGCCGACTGCGGTAGTGACGGCGATGACGAGGGCGGCTTGCGTGAGTCCGTCGGCATCGGGCAGGAGTAGCTGGAGGAGCAAGAGCGCGAGTGAGGTGATGCCGAGGCCGATCACGGCGAGCGTGCCACCCTCCCACTGGGCGACGAACCATCGGACGCGGTCGGTGGCGTGGAAGGTGTGGCGTCTGTGAAGTTCGTTGGCCAACATCGAACTGAGCACCACCCCAACCAGGTTGGCCACGAACAACCCGTACACGTCGAGCATGAAGAACGCGACCGCATAGAGCACGTTGCTCGCGGTGCCCACGAGGGTGAACCTGGTCAGCTGAGCGAACATGCCGCCGGTCGGCCCACGCACGGGAGAGTGCGTGGGCCGACCGGCGGCGTCGCGAAGTTGGGTCATCTCATCGTGCGGATGGGCGCACCGTTGTCATTGCGCGGAGGAGCACACCGATTCCGATCGCGTGACTGGGTCGAGTACCGCGGCGGTTTGCTCGTCGCTCAGTCCCAGTTCGCGGAGCCGATCCGAGACTGCGTCGAGTTCGATGAGACCGGCAGCAAGATCATCGCGCAGGCGGCACACCTCGTCGAGGATCATCTCCGCCTCGTCGACCGCCTCCTTGTTATCGGGTTCTAGAGCGGCCTCGTGCTCGCTCGAGACGTCGACCGTTCGCCGTAGTGGCCGGTTGGGCAGCAGGACGGCCGCGATCAAGGTGACGGCTGCGGCAGCGGCGGCGATCAGGAAGATGCGGCCTGTCGCGTCACCGTACGCAGCGCGGACGACGTCCTGCACCGGTGTAGGCAGAGACGCCAGATTCAGGCTGTCGCCCCCACTGCTCGAACCCGCCGGGAGGCCGAGTTCGGCGAAGCCCTGCGCGGACAGATCGGAAACGCGGGTGGCCAGCACGGAACCGAGAACCGAGACGCCGATCGCGCCACCGAAGGTCCGGAAGAAGGAGACCGAACTCGACGCCGCACCGATGTCTTGGACGCTGACGGTGTTTTGCACCGCGAGCACCAGATTCTGCATCAGCATGCCGATGCCCAGACCGACGACTGCGATGAAGATGCCGACCAGCACCAGGCTGGTTGCGTGGTCGATGGTGCCGAGGAAGCTGAATCCGATGATCAGGAGCACGGCGCCGCTGATCACGAACGGCTTCCACTTGCCGAAGCGAGTGATCAGCTGTCCTGATCCGACGGAGGAAATGAGCATGCCTGCGACCATGGGAGTGGTGAGCATACCGGCCACGGTGGGGGTGTATCCACGCGACGTCTGGAAGTACTGGCCCAGGAACGTGGTGGCCCCGAACATTCCGACGCCGACGGCGATCGAGGCGAGGATCGCCAGCCCGGTGGTTTTCTCGGTGACGATCTTCAGCGGGATGATGGGCGAGGACGCCCTGGACTCGACGATCACGGTAGCCAGCAGCAATGTGATTCCGGCCCCCACATAAACCGCGGTCTCGCGGGAGAGCCATGCGTAGTAGCCGTCCTTGCCTGCGAAAGAGACCCAGATCAGCAGGATCGACACACCTGCTGTGAGCAGTGCTGCGCCGAGCCAGTCGATCGAGACGTCACGCTTCTTCTCGGTGGTGATGTGCAGGGTGCGCTGTAGGAGGATGAGCGCAATGACGGCGAGAGGAATGCAAACGAAGAAGCACCAACGCCATCCGAGCGGGCTGTCGACGACGACACCGCCCAGGATGGGACCGCCTGACATCGACACCGCCATGACAGCACCTGTGTAGCCGGAATAGCGGCCGCGCTCCCGTGGCGAGACGATGCTTCCGATAATGGCGACGACGAGGGCGGTCAAGCCGCCCATGCCGATGCCCTGGACGACGCGTGCGGCGAGCAGAACCGAGACATTGGGGGCGAAGCCCGCGATGATCGAGCCGATGACGAAGATCACAATCGCGCTCTGAACGAGGACCTTCTTGTTGAACAGGTCGGCGAGTTTGCCCCATATGGGGGTGGAGGCGGCATTGGCAAGTAGCGCCGTCGTGATGACCCAGGCGAACGCGGTCTGTGTGCCCTCGAGGTCGGCGATGATCGTAGGTAGAGCAGTGGAGACGATGGTGCTGCTCAACAGTGCGGTGAACAGCGCGGCGAGCAAGCCGACCAGGGTCTCGAGGATCTGACGGTGGGTCATGCTTCCCGGTTTGGCGGTGGTTGGCCGTATCTGCGTTTCAGTCAATGTCTTGTATTCCAATCGCTCGCAAAACCCTAGGTGAGGCTTCTTGATCACCAGCCACTATATACATAGTTAGCGTAAGCAATGATATTTAGGGACTGTCGAATATGTCACAGGCACCGACGGGGAAACGTCTTCTTACGACAGTGCAGTCGATGGGCCGACGGCCACCGGGCGGTTCGGATCGGACGACCACTGTGACCACGACCCCGGGTACAGGGCTGCATCGACACCGGCCAGGGCGAGAGCGGCGACTTGATGCGCCGCTGTCACCCCAGACCCGCAATACACACCGACCGCGGCGTCCCGCCCTACCCCAAGAGCTGCGAAGCGTCGGCGAAGTGCCTCGACGGGAAGGAACCGCCCGTCGTGGTCGAGGTTCTCGGAGGTGGGGGCGCTGCGGGCGCCGGGAATGTGTCCGGCACGCGGATCGATTGGCTCGACATCTCCCGAATAGCGTTCGGCGGCTCGGGCGTCGAGGAGCACGCCATCGGCGCCGAGTATCGCGGCATCATCCGCCGTCAGCGTGGGGAGGTGACCCGCGCTGAGCACGACGTCACCGCGGGACTGGGGGTGTTCGTCACCGGACCGGGTGGCGTAGCCCGCCGACGTCCACGCGTCGAGCCCACCGTCGAGCATTGCCACCTCGGCAACTCCAGCCCAACGCAGCAGCCACCATGCCCGGGCCGCGGCAAGGTTGGCCGAGGCGTCGTATGCCACGACCCGGGTGTCGGATCGGACGCCCCAACGCCTGGCGGCGTTCTGGAGGTCTGCGACCGTCGGAAGCGGATGCCGCCCGAGCGCCGGTACCCCGTGCGCAGACAGCTCGGTTTCGAGATCGACGAAGACCGCACCGGGAATGTGTTCGTCTAGATAGTGCTGCCGGCCCTGGGTATCGCCGAGCGCCCAACGGACATCGAGAAGGATCGGTGGAGCATTGCTGTCGAGCGTGCTCGCCAAGTCATCGACGGTTACCAGCAGACCCGTCACGGGTCCTCCTTCCACCGGTTACCGGGCCGGAACCACAGAGTTTAGATGGGTCGACAGTGCTGGCTCAGTCGTTGACAGAGAAGAGGCTTGCTCTATGTGGAGGTGGCGGTATTGGTCAGTCTGCTGAGCTGACATGGCTCTGCTTCTGCATTGTTGCCACGGCGATCAGGCCGATGATGCACGTCACCGCGACGAAGTAGTACGGCGAGCGCAGGTCATTCGTCTGCTGGACGAGCCAGGTGGCGACGTATGGTGCGGTGCCGCCGGCGATCACGACGGAGAGGTTGGTGGCCAGCGCGGTGCCGGTGTATCGGACCTCCTGGGGAAAGAGCTGCGGTGTCACAGTGAAAGACGCGACCTGCAGGAATGCCATGTTCACCATGATCAGGACGTAACCGAGGGCGGCGAGTGCGAGGCTGCCGACGCCCATGAGTAAAAACGCGGGGTAGGTTACGGCCGCGTACCCTACGAGCCCGATTGTCGCCACCTTCAGCGTGCCGATCCGGTCAGCGAGGCGCCCGGTGAACGGCATGAGGCCCACAGCCACGAGTGTGACGGCGGCGGTGATCCAGTACACCGGCGACCTCGCGTAGTGCAGGTTGGTGACGAGGTAGATGCTGACGAATGTGGATCCGATGTAGGCCGCACCCTGAACACCAATGCCCAGTGCGGTGGCCTGCAACAGCGACTTGGGGTGGGACTGCAGCGTAGAGAGCAGCGGGAACCCGTGTCTGCCGAGTGAGATGTTCTTGTCGATGTCCGGCAGCGTGCGGCGTGCGAGGTAGCAGACGATGGTCAGCGGCAGCCCCACGAGGAACGGAATACGCCAGCCCCAGGTGTTCAGCTGGTCGGTGGCGAGGACGCCGGACACGATCCCGACGGCCGCAGCCGCGATCGCAAAGCCTCCGTTGGTGCCCATCGGGGTAAATGCCCCGTACCGCGCCCGCTGGCCCGGTGGGGCGGCCTCCGCGATCACCGTCGCGGCGCCGCCCACCTCTCCGCCGGCGAAGAAGCCCTGCAGGAAGCGGATGCACACCAGCAGGATCGGTGCCAGCACACCGGCCACCGCATAGGTCGGTAGGAGTCCGATAGCCGTGTTCGCCAAACCGATTCCGATTACCGTGACCAGCAGAGCTCTTCGGCGCCCATACTGGTCGCCGACCCAGCCGAAGAAGACCCCGCCGATCGGACGGACCACATAGGACACAGCGAACACGGCCAATACCGCTAGTAGTGACGTGATCGGATCATCGGAGGGGAAGAACAGCGGCGCGATGATCGTGGACACATAGCCGTAGAGCGCGAAATCGTAATACTCGATGAGGGTGCCGATGCCGCCGGCAAAGGCGACCCGACGGACTTCGGCGGGGGTGCGGACCGATGTCCGCTTGGAATCGGAAAGGTATCGGTCGTCTTCGCCGCCCAAGACGGTGTCTTCCTCGGCGGCACTCATGCTCGTGCTCGGCGCGCCCGCAGTACCCCCAGGAATCCAGCACCCCCAGTGATAGTGGTTCGCATGTTCACACCGCCTCCAGAGTTCACCGAACTGGAACAGTCTTCAAGAGTGGAACACCGTTCCGCGATAAGGTCAACGGGCTACCGCTCGCCCGCATCGCCGAGGTCGTCGACCTGCCCAAGAGTGCCGTTCACCGCATTCTGGCCACTCTCGTGAATGAGTGGTTCGTCGGTGCGCGCATGGAAGAGCTCGCTCCCAGCCTGGTGACGACGGCATCCGAACTGTCCGGGCTCGCCGGCGGCTCGTCCCGGTAATTACGTTTCCCCCGGACTAGGCGCGGCAGTCTGGGAGCTCAGCTGCCTCCACGCCGTACGGGTGCCCGTCCGTACGGCTGGCGCACGGGCGGAATGGTCGGCAGCTCCGGAATCGGTTTCGTCACGGGGGAGGAACCCAGAGTGAACGTTTTTCCGTGATGGGCGAGCTTGACCGGGCGACCGGATCTCAGCCGGTACGTTGCGGAGTTCGCGCGGATGTCGACATGGATTTGACTGCCCCGCACGGTCATCCGGAAGTTCATGTTGGCCAGTTGCGGAGGTATCCGGGGTGCGAACGTGATATTGCCGCCATGGTCGCGCATTCCGCCGAAGCCGGCGACACAAGCCATCCAAGTCCCTGCCAGCGAGGCGATATGCAATCCGTTCTCGACGTTGGAGTGTAGGTCGTGGAGATCGGTCAGTGCCGCCTCGGCGAGGTAGTCGTAGGCGAGTTGAAGCTGGCCGACCTCTGCGGCCATTACGGACTGCGCGCAAGCCGACAGGGAGGAATCGCGCACTGTGAGGGCCTCGTAGTAGGCGAAATTGGCCATCTTCTGCTCATCGGTGAAGGCGTCGCCGCGAAAATACATCGCCAGCACCAGGTCGGCCTGCTTCACCACCTGCTTTCGATAGAGATCGAAATACGGATAGTTGAGCAGTAGGGGATAGTTCTCGGGTGGGGTGCCTTCGAAATCCCACTCGGCGTGATGAGTAAAGCCCTCGGACTGCTGATGCACTCCGAGGGCCTCGTCGAACGGAATACGCATCCGCGCACCCGCATCGCGCCACCGAGACGATTCCTCGTCGTCCACGCCGTGTTCACGCGCGAGATCAGGCCTGCGCTCGCAGACGGCGGCTGCATCGTGCATATTCTTCTGTGCCATCAAATTGGTGTAGACGTTGTTGTCGGCGACGGCCGTGTACTCGTCGGGTCCGGTAACGCCGTCGATCCGGAATTCGCCCCGTGAGTTGTGGTGGCCGAGGGAAGTCCAAAGACGTGCAGTCTCTATGAGCAATGTTGCACCGCACTCGGATTCGAACTCCTCGTCCCCTGTGGCCGCGAGATATCGGGAGGTGGCGGCAGCCACGGCTGCGCCGACGTGGAAAGCGGCTGTTCCCGCGGGCCAGTATCCGGAGCATTCATCGCCGTTGATCGACCGCCACGGGAACACTGCGCCTGCCTGACCCAGCTGTGCGGCACGATTCTTCGCTTTGTCGAGAGTCGAGTGTCGCCAACGCAGCGCATCTCTTGCCGAGTCCGGCACGGTATAGGTGAGCAGGGGAAGGACGAATGCCTCGGTGTCCCAGAACGCGTGTCCGTCGTAGCCGGGCCCGGTCAGGCCCTTTGCGGAGATCGCTCGAGTCTCTCCGCGCGCACCCGCCTGAAGCACGTGGAAGAGTCCGAACCGGACAGCTTGCTGCAGTTCCGCATCACCGGCGATCTCGATGTCTGCGGTTTCCCAGAAGAGGTCGAGATACTCGCGTTGGCGGCGTAGCAGTGTGGCCCAGCCGATTTCGAGTGCTCCGGCAAGCGCACCTTCGACCTGTCCCCGCAGCGCCGGTGTCGACCGATGCGCCGACCAGCCGTAGGCCAGGAACTTCGTCATCTTCAGACGTTGACCTTTCGGTACGTTGACCGCCACGGTGAGCCGCGCGAGATCCTCTTCGGTCTCGATGCTGCATCGGCCATTGGTGGGAAGTTCGATCTCATGGTCCATCCCCGCAGCCATTCGCAGCCCCGAGGCCCGCGTGTGGTGGGCGAGAACAGCTCTGAAGTCGTGGGAGGCGGCGAAATCGGCGACCAGCGGATGGTGCAGTGCGGCCGCGACACGGGGGTCGTCCGTCCGAACCGGTAGGCGCTCGTTGGCGAGCAGGTCGGATTGCAAGACGAGCTCGATATCGTCATCGAGTGGCTCGACTTCGTAGCGGATGGCCGCGATGGCGCGCGAGGTAAACGACACCAGACGTTCCGAACGGATCCGAACCTTCCTGCCGGTCGGGGAGGTCCAGTCGGTGGTGCGGCGCAGAGTGCCGGAACGGAAGTCGAGGACTCTCTCGTGAGCCGTTGCGCTCCCGTACCGCATGTCCAGCGGCTCATCTGCCACCAGCAATCGGATGATGCTGCCGTCGGTCACGTTCACCACGGTCTGGCCATCCTCGGGGTAGCCGTAGCCGGCCTCGGCGTACGGCAGGGGGCGTTGTTCGTAGTACCCGTTGAGGTAGGTACCGGGCAGCCCCCGTGGTTCGCCTTCCTCGAACGTGCCCCGAATCCCTATGTGCCCATTCGAGAGTGCGAAGGTGGACTCGGTGAAGCGCAGCGCCTCCAGATCCAGTCCGCTCCAGCACAGCTGCCACGGCGAGATTTGGTAACCCAGTTCGCTCATGCTCACCCTCCCAGGAGGTCGGACAGATCGTTCACTACTACGTCGGCGCCGTGGGCGCGCAGGGCCTCCGCCTGATCGCTTCGATTGACGCCGACGACGAATCCGAATGCACCGGCACGTCCAGCCTCCACCCCGGCCAATGCGTCCTCGAACACTGCTGCTCGATCGGCACTCACGCCGAGTGCGCGTGCACCCTCGAGGAACGAGTCCGGCGCCGGCTTGCCTCTGAAACCCTTCTCGGCGCTCACCACGCCGTCGACGAGGACGTGTACGTAGCGGCCGAGGTCGGCGGCTTCGATTACCGCCCTGCCGTTCGCGGATGACGTGACGACGGCGATCTTCAGGCCCGCCTTGTACACGGCGTCGATGTAGCGAACGGAACCGGAGTACGCGGTCACTCCTTCTTTCTCCAACACTGTCAGCAGCAACGTGTTCTTGGAATTCCCGATCCCATTGATTGTCGCCGCGCCGGGTGGATCGTCGGGTTCGCCCTCCGGCAGCGTGATTCCCCGGGAGGTGAGGAAGGTGCGAACTCCGTCGGCGCGGGGTCGTCCGTCGACGTAATCGAGATAGTCCGCGTCGGTGAACGGCCGGAAGCCGGGGCCCTCGCGGCGCTTCAGGAAATCATCGAATGTGTGCTTCCAGGCTTTCCGGTGCACAACCGCCGTCTCGGTGAGCACGCCGTCGAGATCGAACAGGCAGGCGGCGATCGCGTCAGGCAGTCCCATCACCTGCTCGACGGTACCGCCGGTCGCTGCCGTATCCGTCGAGGCTCGCGCAAATCCCGATCTCGCCGGGTGTGCGGGATCTGTCCGGTCATCGAGAGCGACACGGCGAGAAATCTCCGCGAAGGCAGAAACGGACTAAACGGACTGTATGTTTCCTTCGATCGCTAGATACTCGAATGAAGGAGATTTCGTGAGACGAGTGCTTGTGACCGCGACGAGTTGCGCACTCCTGGCCTTGCCCGCGTGTGGGTCTGACGATGGCGCGAAACAGACATCCGAAACGTCGGATACGACCACTGCGGTAGCCACCAAGACATTCCCGCCGCTCCCACCGAGTCTCTCGGAAGGTTCACCGCCGGCGGTCGCACCCGGGGCCGGCAGCGGGAGTGCGCCGGGCGGCCAGGTACGGGCTCCGGTTCACATTCAGGCACCCCCACCGCCTGCTGCCCCGCCGCCTCCCGCTGCGGAACCGCCGCCTCCCGAGGAGGCCCCACCAGTGGACGACAACCTCGAGGGTGAGGGCGCCGACGGCGCAGACCCAGAGGGTGAAGATGTGGACGGTGAGGGCACGGACGGCGGCAGTGGTGAAGGTGACGCCCCAGAGGATGACGCACCCGAGGGTGACGCGCCGGACGGTGACGCCCCGGATGGCGACGACCAGGGGGGCGATGCCCCGGAGGGCGACAGCCCGGAAGATGACGATCCGGCCGGTGAGGGTACCGGTGATGACACCTCCGAGGGTGCGGGCGCAGCCGGTGGGAGTAGTGACGGTGAGATCCCGGCGGCTGAGGTTTCCGGCGATGTAGGCACCGATAGCGGAGATGGCGACAACGGCTGATCGGAGGCGAACAGACGAACTGCGGGGCTGACTGTGGCTGGTTCGCCAGGTCGCGCTGTTCCGCTGCGCGGGCGCTTGATGTGGTCGACGCCACACCTCCCCTGTGAATCTTGTGTCCCCCGATCGGGGGACACAAGATTCAGCTATCGCAAGGATTGATCGATGTGTGGATATCGGTACTGTCCAATGAGTGAGTTATGACCGGTCAGACCAGTCGTTAGTATGGTCGGGACGGTCGCGAATATGGACAGGAACTTTTGCATGTCACACGTAACCAACATTGAGGTCGCTCGAGCACGCCGATCACACCGGGTGCTGTTCATTGGAAATCCAACCCGGTACAACGACGTGTCACGGTGGGCGATGGTGAGGCAATGGGCGCTGATCCACGGACTGGAGCCCATCAGCGAGTTCGAGGGCGACGTACTCTGCGTCATCGTGACCGAAGATATCCTCGACGGAATCGCCTCCGAGTCGGAGAAGATCGCCCTCGAGCGGGCGAAGTCGCTCGGAGTGCCATGCATCAGCGTTTATGACACGGCCCAGATCTGGCAGGTCACCGCACGGGTCCGCGCCCGGCTCAGCCAATCCCGGATGGCGGAATCTCGGATGACACGATCGGGGATGACACAGCCGACGGCCGGCTCACCCGCGGCGATTCACCACTACGGGGGCTAACAGCTTCCAGCTGATGATTTTCTGCCGCTGATCTTCGGGCGGATTATTCAGGCGTCTGTCACCACTGGTTCAGGAACGCCTACCGGTTCAAGAACGCGTCGTGCTCAGTGTGAGCACGGGTGATCAGTTCCATGAGCGCCTTCTCCCCGTTTGCCATCTTCCGGTACTTCGGGTCGAGCTGTTTCATCTGCTGCTCCTTGGCGAGCAACTTGCTGTAGATTTCCTCGCGCTCAGCCAGGTCCGCCGTGTAATCGAGACCGACGTAATTGGTGGCATGTCGACGTGCGCCGGCGATCGCCGACTGGGCTTTCCCACGCCGGCTGGTCAACGAAGCGATGATCGTGACGATCAGAATTCCGACGATGACGGTCAGTGAAACTCCTGTGCTCACCTCGATGACATCGATGGGTTCGCCGCCGTTGACGAACGGCAGGTTGTTCTCGTGGAGCGCGTGCAAGACCAGTTTGATGCCGATGAACGCGAGGATTGCGGACAGTCCGTACGAGAGGTAAATGAGGCGGTCGAGGAGGTTGTCGAGCAGAAAGTACAGCTGACGGAGCCCCATCAACGAGAACGCGGTAGCCGTGACGACAATGAACACGTTCTGGGTGAGTCCGAAGATGGCCGGGATGGAATCGAGGGCGAATAGCAAGTCTGTGCCGCCGATCGCGACCATCACCAGCACCATCGGCGTCATCACCCGTTTGCCGTTCTCGATGGTGAAGAGTTTGTCGCCGTCGTAGTGGGCACTGGTGTGCAGGTATTTCTTGGCGATCCGAATGACGAAATTGTCTGCGGAATGGGCCTCTTCGGTCTCCGGGCGAAGCATGTTTCCGGCGGTGACCAGCAAGATCAGGCCGAAGATATAGAAGACCCATGCGAATGTATTGATGAGGGTCGCGCCCACGAAGATGAATCCGGTCCTGGCGAACAGCGAGAAGACGATGCCGAACAGCAGCACCTTCTGCTGATCTTCGCGGGGCACCCGGAAACTGGCAATGATGATGAGAAAGACGAAGAGGTTGTCCACGGACAGGGCCTTCTCCGTCACATAGCCCGCGAAGTACTCCGACCCCATGTCGATGCCGCCGAAGATGAACACCAGAACGCCGAACAGGATCGCGATACTTACGTACAGCGCCGACCACATCGCCGATTCCTTGAGTGTGGGAATGTGCGCCTTGCGGACGTGAGCGAAGTAGTCGAACAGCAGTAGGCCGACGATCGCGGCGATCGTCAGGCCCCAGGCGGCGGGAGTCACCTGCATCGTCTCTGCTTTCGGCTGAGAAACCGTGTGCCGTAAGCGTAGCTTTTGGCACCCGTGGCATCGGTCCGCTCAGCGAGGGAACCCGGGCAGCCGCTGCGAGGGTCCGATCGGGGGACCCTCGGTTCACCCGGCAAAGGGACTGTTCGGCGGAATGGCAGGGCTCTGCATTTTCGGCAGTATTGATAGGGCCAGAACACATCGAGATACCACAACAGAGACAGGAACAACTAGATGTCGACGATTGCGAGTACCCCCTTGGCGGAGCTGGCTTATGAGTGGTGCACCGAGACGGACCTACAGCTGTCCGCATCGGAAGTCGCCGACCCCGACGACGACACCATCTTCGATACCGAGGACGACTTGGAGACTTTGCTCACCGGAGGTACCTCGAGCGCATCGAAGTCATGAGGGTGCCGTCGCTATGAGGGCACAGATGTCATGAGGGCGCAGACGTCATGAGGGAACTTGGGGGCGGGTGCGTACCGGGGCAAGGCCCAAGACGACAACGACAGCGGTGATCGATCCGGCCGCCATGATCGCGGCTAGCACCACGATTTGGAAGCGGCCGGCTTCGAGCGGTGATACGCCACCGAAGATCGCGCCGACGAATGCCCCGGGAAGGGTGACCAATCCCGTGGTCTTGGTCTGGTCGGTCGACGGAATCAAGGATGAGTGCACCGCGACTCGGGTGAGCTGGCGCGTCGCCTGGCGAGGCGTGGCGCCGAGCGCTAGCCAACCCTCCACTGTTTCCCACCGCTCGTCGGTGACCTCCATGAAACGTCGACCCGCGAGGGTTGCGGTGGTCATGGCGTTGCCGATGACAATTCCGCCGATGGCCAGGGCGTAGCGCGACGAGAACTCGATCGCACCTGTCAGGAACGTGACGGTCAGCGTCACGGCGATTCCGAGTGCCATCGCCGTGAACACCAACTCGACGTGCCAGGGGCTCCATCCGATCCGACCCGCTGCCGTCAGCGCCGCTACCGAGAACATGACGAAGAGCGCGAGAGCGACCCACAGAGGGTCCGTGATCACTCCGGACAGGATGATGCTGATCAGGGCTAGCTGCAGTGCACCGCGGAGTACCGCGAGAGCCGGAGCGAAATAGTGCGGCGTTCGGAATCCCCAGAGCACCGCGGTTGTGATGGCAACCAGGACCGTCACCCCGACAATGCTCGGGAGAAACTCAGCGGACCAGCTCACAGACAAAGGGTACTCAGCATCGTCCGCCGAAGGCGCCCCCAGTTTCAGGTGGCGGCGGCGGTTGCCGTATCACTTCGCAACGGGGCTATCGGGGGCTGCCCCGATAGCCGGGTGGCGCGGGTGAGCCACTCAGGCGGCCCGCACCCCCCGCGCAATCACACCCAGGAGATCGGCGATCTCCGATCCCACGTTCAGATAGGTCTCTTCGTCCTGCCCGATTGGGTCCGGAATGTCCTCCGGGGATCCGTTCGACTCATGACGAGGCCGGGCCGATGCCAGATCCTCTACCGTCTTGGCGCCTGCCACCTCGGCTAGTCGGGCAGCCTCCTTGAGGGTGAACGTCTTCTCCACCTGATCCGGAGCCAGGGCCAAGACTTGATCGCGGTGATCTTCGGTCATCGTCAGCACCAGATCGGCTTCCGCCGCGAGATCTGCGGTGAGCGGCTGGGCTGAGAACTCGTTGGGGTCGCCACCCAAGCCCTCGAGGACCTGTGCAGCGGTGGCTTCCATCGATTCCCCTGCCACAGCGGCGGTACCCGCACTCTCGGCTGTCAGATTGGTGATCCCGAGTTCCTCGGCGTATGCCACTGCGAGGCGCTCGGCCGTTGGAGACCGACAGACATTTCCGGTGCAGACGAAGAGAACATGCATGGGCGAAGCATAAGGTCTCATTGCGCGGCGTTTACACAGGCACCGTCGCTTTCGAGCATCGGTCGGAGCGAATTCGTGTTCGCTCTACCCGGTGTGGGGGTGTGCGTGCCACCCCGTTCCTGGATCCGGTTACCGCGGAGTGATCGACGGGATACGGCTCAACGGGGCATCGTCCAATGTGGGGCCGGCGGCGACTTCCTGGAGTGGCGAAGCTCCCGCGGGGCGCGCGGGAGCCGGAATCGAACGCGTCAGGCCGATCTGCCGAAACGATACCGATAAGTATGTTAGGACAAACAGTGGTCACGCGCAGCAGGTAACGTCGTCGATATCTTGTCGAGGCGGAGGAATAACTATGGCGTGCTTTCGTAACCTGGCTCAGGTGATCCTGCTGGTTGGAGTGGCACTCTTCTCCTCGGTCCCAGCCCATGCCATGGAGATCCCCACCCAGCCGGCACCGAAACAATCGACCGCGGGCGACGCGATCAAGTTCGCCGAACTACACCCGCACTCGGCGCCTCCCGGTGTCAACGATTTCACGTGCCGCCCCGACGCCGCGCATCCACGCCCGGTGGTGTTGGTTCACGGAAGCGACGGAAGCACCTATGAGAGCTGGGCGGGATTGAGCCCGAAACTGAAGGACTCCGGTTACTGCGTGTTTGCTCTCAACTACGGGCAGAAACCGGGCACCCAGGAGTACGGGGTGGAGACCATGACCAAGGGGTCCGCCGAACTCGCCGACTTCGTCACGGATGTGTTGTCCGTGACCGGGGCGGACAAGGTCGATGTGATCGCACACTCGCAGGGTGCGACGGTCGCCCGGTACTACATCAACAGGCTCGGCGGAGCGGCATACGTGAACAAGTGGATCGGTGTGGCGTCACCCACTTACGGTGGGACGTTCTACGGGTTGGCCACCGCACTCGAGTCCGTGCCCGGGGGCACCGAATTGATTCAACGTTTCGGTTCCGAGGCCCTGGCCGAGCAGGTCCAGGGTTCTCCTTTTCTCACTGACCTCAATGCGGGCGGTGACACCGTGCCGGGTGTCGAGTACATCACGATCGGCACCAAGTACGACGAAGTGATCCAGCCGTACACCAACGTCGCACTCCGGGGCCCCGGCGCAACGAACATTGTCGTCCAGGATCTGTGTCCCGAAGACATGACAGGGCACTTCAACCTTCCCTACGACCCGTTCTCCCAGCAGCTGATACTCAACGCACTGGATCCTGCAGACGCAGTTTCGCCGACTTGCACCCCCGTACCACTGGGCACGGGTATTGCCGGAGTGATCATCGCGAGCAACTCATGACGTGACTTCGACCGCACGGCCGGGCGCTGACTCGTCGGTGGCTTTCGCTAGACTGCGCGTCGTGGAGTGGGGGGATTCCAGATCGGACCCGCGCAGAGTCAAGGTGGGCGGCCCATGGGTTCGGTTCTAGGTGTGTCGGTCGGCGCGAGCGCAATTCGCCTGACTCGACCAGATGCTGCCACTGCCGAAGGCGCCGCGTATCACCTTCCGTCGTTCGAAGCCAAGACGATCCCAGTCGGCGGTGCACGGCCCGAGGAGATCGCCGCCGAGTCGATCAGCGCCATCCTTGCCGACCCGTCGAGTGCTGAGCAGGGGTGCGCAACCGCAATCGCCTACCGGGACGAAGCGCAGGCAGATGTCATCGAAGCCGAGATTGCCCGCTGGCAGATCGGCAATTGCGAGCTCGTGTCCGAGCCATTCGCTGCGCTCACATTTCTTGAGGCGTCGGGAGCGCTCGGTGAGCAACATGAGACGGCCGTGTTCTACGACCTCGGCAGCTCCGGCCTCACTGTGAGTGTTGTGGACCGGGCGACCGGCGAGGTTGTGGAAGCGGCGCGCACCGACACCGTCAGTGGTGACGTGTTCGACCGGCTGATCCGCGACCACCAATTGGAGAATGCTCGCATCGAGGCACCGCACGACGCGACCGAGAGTTCCTCGCTCGACACCCTCTGCCGCCAGGCGAAGGAGCACTTGTCTACAGACACCGTCGCCGCGATGCCCGGCGACAGTGGCCTGCTGTTGCTCTCGAGGGATGTGTTCGATTCGCTGATCGCCTTCCCTCTCGAGTCATCGGCGCGCTTGGTATCCGAGGTGATCGCGAGGTCTGGGCGTGCCCCGGGTGCCGTGGTGGTGATGGGCGGCGGTGCGCGGGTACCGCTCGTGCGGTCCGCGCTCGAGTCCTGGCTCAGGTTGCCTGTCATCGTTCCGGACAATCCGGAGCTGGTGGTAGCACGGGGTGCCGCATTGCATGCGGATCAGATGCAGCAGTCGTCTCACGCGGTGGCCTCAACTCCGACCCAATCCGCCGGGCCTTACGCGCCCTACCAGCACTACGAGTCTCAGGATTCCTACGAGCCTCGAGAATCCTTAGCCCAGTACCCACCGGACGAGGCCGCGCCGGGTCCCTTCGAACCGGAAATCTCGCACTACGCGCGGAGCGATGCTGCGTCACGCGGCACA
The DNA here is from genome assembly GCF_001767395.1 of Rhodococcus sp. WMMA185. Taxonomy (NCBI): domain Bacteria; kingdom Bacillati; phylum Actinomycetota; class Actinomycetes; order Mycobacteriales; family Nocardiaceae; genus Rhodococcus; species Rhodococcus sp. WMMA185. The sequence continues at coordinate 290,820 of NZ_CP017014.1, forward strand.
GTTCCCGCGAGTGCACCGTCCTGGCTCAATCCCGCACCGCGGCCGGCGAGTTCGCAGGTCGCGAAACGGCCGATCCGAAAGTCAGTACTGGCTGGCGCAGGCGTCGTGCTGGCGCTCGGCGGAGCCATCGGACTCGGCGTCGGCCTCGGTGGCAACGGCGCTACCGAGACCGAGGACGCATCACCGTCACCGGTGGCTACGCCTCTTACTACCCGTCCGCCCGTTGTCACGGAGATGGCCACACAGCCACCACCTCCACCACCACCGCCGACGTCGACAACGACGCCCACATCGACGACAACCACTGTCCAAGCACCCGTACAGAGGGCGCCGCAGGTCTGGACTCCTCCGCCGGCGGAACCGCCGCCGCCACCGCCGCCGCCACCGCCGATCTTCCCGAACTTTCCGGAGTTCGAGCTCCCGCAGCTTCCGCCGCTACCTCCACTGCCGGAGCTGCCCCAGCTTCCGGGCTTCTAGGCGTGCCGCTGGGTCCGCAGGTTCGAGTGATCAATTCCCTGTGGCCGCATCCAAGTTGACAGGCATACGATAGATGTGGTTCGGGGGCGCAAGAAAGGATGTGCGCAGTGATTGCGAATTCAACGGAGTCGTACAACACGCCTGGTGTTCCGAGGGCGCACGCGGTTGCCGCGCAGAACGATGATCACCACCTCGTCGCATATACGAAGCCCATTCTGAAGATGTTTCCGGAAACCAGCGAGTGGACCGTCAAGGTGACGATGATGACGGTCTATGCACTGATGGCGATCACGATCGTCTTCATAGTCCTTCGAGAAGCAGGCCTTTACAGCTAGGAAAGCGATAAGCGGTCTCCGGCCCACGAGTTTCCCTTGGAGAGTGTTCGGAACATCACAGGGTGAGGCTGTGACGGAAGCGGTCAGAGAAAAGCCATGTTGCCAAAGTGTTGGGTGTGCATGGCTTTCTTGTCGCTTATGTGTCGCTAGTGTGTTTAGATACCACTGCATGGCGAGCAGCTAATATGTAGCGAACGCAGGTCCATGTAAGGGTGGGCCGGAGCTCCGAACGAGGGGTGTGTTCCGCCGCCGAGCCGCCGAGTGGGCGAATGTGCCGAGCTGGGTGGCGGGGTACGGGGGGGTGTTCCCCGCCACCAACCTGGCACCCACAGGGGGGGAGGGGCGCCAGGTGCTCGATAGGCACTCGAGGTGCCGGTAGACAATCTACAGACACGATGGGGGCATTCGTCAACCGGTCCGGGTTTATCGCCTCACGTGTTGGAATCATCGCAATGTCGTACTCTGCCAAACCGGCGGATGACGGATTGTTGTGCTCTGCCAGCAGGGTGCCCTAAGGGCATCGCTGCTCGCAGGTCGTGCAGGCGGTTCGGTCACTTGTCGCAGATCGCGACCGGCAGCAAGACGGGCAACGAACAGTGGCGCACGTTCGTCGCCACTGTTCTCATGCGTTCACTTCGGACCCGCCGCTACGGTTCGGGTTCTCTGCCCCGATGAGTTTCACCGACTCTTCCCAGCGTCGCCGGAAGCGCTCCCGTGTGGCCGTGTCCAGCTCTTCCTCTTTGCCGTAGAGGAAGCGTCGATAGTGCACTTCTTCACGTTCACTCGGGTCGGTGACGTTCGACGGTTCCTCGAATAGATGGCCGAATGCGAACTCCAGCAATGGTTGACGCGGTCCGGACGGCCCTCCGTTGACCTCGAGTAGACGGGTCACGTACGCCCCGGTGATTTTGGAGACGGCTCGGCTGAGGCTGCCAGCGGCATCGGCAAGTCCGGGCACTTCTGGGTGTGCCGCGCTCAGTTTCGCAATGCGGGTATGAGGATCCAGTATCTCGACGATGGTGTCGAGATCCAGAGGAATCTCCGAGGGCCCGAGCGTAAGCCGACGTGACCGCGGCTTTCCTTCCTCGCGTCCGAGCATCTCCAGTGGCGTCGGATCACCACCCTCGAGTGCTCGTGCCGCGCTGCCCGGCACCCACTGCAGAGCAGTGTCCAGTTTGCGGAGCGTCTCGATGCTCGGATCGGGGCCGGTGCCGTTCTCGGCCCGTGTTTGCGCTGCGTCGGACGGACCGCCGGCTGCAGTTACCTGATCCTGTGTGAGGTTCAGGAAGCGACGCCTCTTGTGGACCAATTTCCCGAAACGTATGCGAGTACTGGTTGCCACGACTCCCCCAGAAGACACGCAAGCGACGCGTATGTCGCTCGCACTATCGCCGATACTACTGCTTGTAGCTGGTCAGGAAGTTTCCGAATCGCTCGATGGCGACAGCGAGATCCCTCGCCCACGGCAGGGTCACGATTCGGAGGTGGTCGTGATCGGGCCAGTTGAATCCCGTGCCCTGCACCATCAGGATCTTCTCCTGCAGCAAGAGATCCTGGACCAGCTTCTCGTCGTCGTAAATCTCGTGCACGTTGGGGTCGAGCCGAGGAAACGCGTATAGAGCGCCGCGCGGCTTCACACAGGTGACACCAGGAATCATGTTGAGGCGCTGCCAGGCCACGTCGCGCTGTTCGAGCAGTCGTCCGCCGGGCAGGATCAGGTCTTCGATGCTCTGGTACCCGCCAAGTGCCACCTGGATGGCATGTTGTCCGGGCACGTTCGGGCAGAGTCGCGTCGAGGCCAGCAGGTCGAGGCCCTCGAGGAAGCCGCCGGCATGTTCCTTCGGACCGGTGATTGCCACCCATCCGGCGCGGTAGCCCGCAACACGGTAGGCCTTCGACAGGCCGTTGAACGTCAGGCACAGCAGATCCGGCGCCAGCGTTGCCAGCGAGATGTGCTTGGCGTCGTCGTAGAGGATCTTGTCGTAGATTTCGTCTGCGAGGAGCAGCAGCTGATGTTTGCGGGCCAGGTCGACGAGTTGCTGCAGCACCTCCATCGAGTAGACCGCGCCGGTCGGATTGTTGGGGTTGATGACCACGAGCGCCTTGGTCTTGTCGGTGATCTTCGACTCGATGTCGGCGATATCGGGGTTCCAGTCGTTGCCCTCGTCGCAGAGGTAGTGCACCGGGGTGCCTCCGGAAAGGCTCGTCATCGCTGTCCACAGCGGGTAGTCGGGTGCGGGGATGAGCACCTCGTCACCATTGTTGAGCAGCGCCTGCATCGTCATCGTGATGAGTTCGGATACACCGTTGCCCAGGTAGATGTCGTCGACGTCGAGTTCCGGGAAACCTGGAACGAGCTCGTAGCGGGTGACGATCGCGCGGCGAGCCGAGAGGATGCCCTTCGACTCCGAATACCCCTGCGCATAAGGGAGTGCGGCGATCATGTCGCGCATGATCACGTCGGGCGCGTCGAAACCGAACGGCGCCGGGTTGCCGATGTTGAGCTTGAGGATCCGGTGACCCTCTGCCTCCAGTCGCGCGGCGTGGGCGTGTACCGGTCCGCGGATCTCGTACAGGACGTTCTGCAGCTTGGTGGACTGCTCGAGCCTGCGGTGCGGCGTGCGCTGGTTGCCGTGGTCTGCGTTGCTCACGATCGCCATTGTCCCACTGCCCTGCAACCGGATTTCTACTGGCCGGTTTCGGCAGTGCCTGGAGGCAGTTGGGGTGCGTTCGCGGAGTGTGGTGGCCTGCGCTGTGCGCCGGGGCGGAATATCCTCGGCAAATGACCTCTGCGCCCTATGGTTCCTGGCCCTCTCCGATCACGGCGGCTGACCTTGCCTCCAGCGGCCATCCAGTCGAGGGTGGCAGGTACGTGGGAGAAGACGTGTGGTGGTCCGAGCTGCGCCCGAACGAAGGTGGCCGAATCGCGGTACGACGCATCGGCCTGGATGGCGAGCCCGAGGACGTCCTTCCTGTCCCGTGGAACGCGCGCACACGTGTGCACGAGTACGGCGGCGGGGCCTGGACCGTCACCGACGCCGGTCGGCTGGTGTTCGCGGAGTTCAGCGATCAGCGGCTGTATCTGTTGGAGGGCGAGACCCCGGTGCCGCTGACACCGGAGCCTCCCCGGGAGTGTTCGTTGCGGTACGGCGATCTGTCCGTGAACGACGGCGCGGTGTGGGCGGTGCGCGAGACGCACGATGCGGATGGTGGCGTCGCCCGCGATATCTGCGTGATCCCGCTTGACGGTTCGGCAGCGGACGACGCGCACCATGTGCGGTCCGTCGTGGCTGGTTCCGATTTTCTCGCCAATCCGCGGCTTTCTCCCGATCGCCGCCACCTCGCGTGGATTGCCTGGAACCATCCTCAGATGCCGTGGGACGGAACCGAGCTCCGGGTAGCGGAGATTGTCGGGGGTCGCGTGACCGGCGAGATCAAGACGCTCCTCGGTGGCCCGGAGGAATCGGTGCTGCAACCCGAGTGGGTCGGTCCCGCGGAGTTGTACACGATCAGCGACCGTAGCGGCTGGTGGAACCTCTATCGAGTCGCCATCGATGCTTCCGATGTCGCCGCGTTGTGCCCGATGGACGCAGACTTCGGTGGGCCCCTGTGGATGCTCGGCGCCCGGTGGCACGCACGCCGTGACGACGGAACATTGCTGACCGTCAGGACATTCGGCACCGATACTCTTGCGGTGCTCGATCCCGGCACCGGTTCACTCACGGACATCGCGCTCGACGGTCTCACCAGCGTGAGCTTGGGGGAGCGGCGCGGCAATCAGGTCCTGCTGGTGACCGGTGGCGCGCAGACACCGTCAGGCCTGCGCGAACTGGACCTCGATACCGGCGCGCTGCGCACCATCCGGCTTTCTGTCACCGATCTTCCCGAGTCGGCGTACTTGCCGGAGGCCCGGCAGTTGACGTTCAGGGGCGCCGACCGCGAAGTGCACGCCATCGCGTATCCACCGCGGCATCCGCGGTACGAGGGTGAAGCGGGCGAGTTGCCACCGTATGTCGCGTTCGTGCACGGCGGGCCTACGTCACGGGTCGCACCATCTCTGAATCCTGTGTTCGCATTCTTCACAAGCCGCGGCATCGGCGTCGTCGATGTCAACTACGGCGGGTCGACCGGATACGGTCGCGAATACCGCAACCGGCTCCGGGGCCAGTGGGGTGTCGTCGACGTCGAGGACGTAGTGGCGGCCGTGACCGGGCTGGCCGATTCGGGTATGGCTGACCCCCGCAGGCTCGCGATCGAAGGTGGGTCCGCCGGTGGGTGGACCGTACTCGCGGCTTTGACCACCTCGGATGTTTTCGCATGTGGCGCTTCATACTTCGGTGTAGCCGAGTTGGAAGAGTTCGCGAAGGAGACACACGATTTCGAATCCAGGTATCTCGATGGCCTCATCGGACCGCTGCCCGAGGCAGCCGATCTCTATACGCAGCGCGCACCGCTGAACAATGTCGCCGGACTCAATTGTCCGGTGCTGCTGCTCCAGGGACTCGACGATCCGATCGTGCCGCCGTCGCAGGCCGAGCGGTTCAGGGATGCGCTGGTGGAGAAGGGCATCCCGCACGCATATCTCGAATACGAGGGGGAATCGCACGGCTTCCGCAAGCTGGATACCCTGATCAGCTCACGCAACGCCGAACTGTCCTTCTACGGGCAGGTAATGGGATTCGAGACACCGGATGTTCCGAAGCTCGAGCTCTGGCAGCCACCGCGAGGCTGAATGAAGTGTTCGTCTGTGGAGGCGATGATTGCTGCCTACCACCTTCGAGTCAGGATGCCGGACGGCCGCTTACGGCACGATCCGCGAGCTCGTGGTGGCCCGATTTCCGGGCGCAATGAGCGCAGCAATACATTTCGTCGTCTACCTCTACACCGTGGCCGAGGATGCGGCAGCCACAGTGGGAGCACAGCGGCGCCATCGCCTGCGCCGCGCATTCGAAGCTGTCGAAGGTCGCCGTTCTACCACCGGCTGTCACCGTAAAGGCCTTGTCGTAGTCATTGCCGCAGGTTTCGCACGTGGTCACGTCGACTCCTCCTCGCGATCGATGCCATCCCAAAGCACTGCGTAGACCCGTGTCTTGGTTACCCCGGGGAGGCTCGGATCAAACCGGACCGACGGAATGGAGTGCTGATCGACGGCGCAATATCTACAGTGCCAAACGACCGCTGGCCCCACGGAGATCCGTGGGGCCAGCGGTCGCAGCTGCAGTCGCTTAGCTCTTCCGTCCGGGAGCCTTGGCACCGGCCTTGAATCCGAGCCCACCGGGCTTGGCCGCCGGGGGTGCGGGCGTGGCCTCCGGGGCCTTGTCGCCCGACCCGTCGCCGTTCGATTCCTCGGTCTTGGCGGCTGCGGTGGTGTCGGCCACCGGTGTTGCGGCCTTGGGGGCTGCGGCCTTCCGGGCGCCCGGCGCCTTGGCTCCGCTCTTGAAGCCGAGTCCGCCTGGCTTCGCCGCGGGGGGAGCCTGGGGGGCTTCCGAAGCCGATGACGTTTCGGCAGCTTCCGGACCGGCATCTGCAGGCTGAGAGGCGGCCGGCTTGGTCGGTGCGGCCTTCGCGCCAGGAGCCTTTGCAGCACCCTTCATTTGCAGGCCTTTGCCACCTGGCGCTTTCGCCCCACTGGCCAGCCCGAGTCCCTTGGGTTTGGGCGCCTCGGCAGCAGGCGCTGATGCGCCGGTCTCGGCTTCGCCGGCCTGAGCGGGCGCGGATTTCTTGGCACCGGGAGCCTTCGCTCCGTTTGCCATGCCGAGTCCCTTGCCGGGGGCTTTGGCACCGGGAGCCTTCGCTCCGCTTGCCATGCCGAGACCCTTGCCGGGGGCTTTCGCGCCGGGAGCCTTCGCCCCCGGAGCCTTGGCAAGGCCCTTCATCGCCAGGCCCTTGCCTGCCGGAGCGTCCTTTGCGGCCGGCGACTGCGCGGTCTCCTCGACTTCTTCGACCCGCTCCTTTTCGATCACCGCCGTGGCCTTGACCTCTGCCGCGACCGGCTCGGCCGGCTTGGCCCGCGGGACCACCTTGATGTTGTCGGTCAGCTGCTCGGGTTCGAGGCGCGTGATGGACGAGAGCATCAGTTGCGCGACGTCCACTACCTCGACGCCCTCGCCCTGTCCGGATTCCTGGCGTGCGGTGACACCGTCGGTGAGCATGACGCGGCAGAACGGGCAGCCCGTCGCGATCTTCTTCGGGTCCGTGTCGAGCGCTTCGTCGACCCGGTCGATGTTGATGCGCTTCCCGATGTTCTCTTCCATCCACATGCGGGCACCGCCGGCACCGCAGCACATGGAGCGCTCGCCATGGCGCGGCATCTCCGTCAGTTTCGCGCCGGAGGCTTCCATCAACTCTCTCGGAGCGTCGTACACCTTGTTGTGACGACCGAGGAAGCAAGGGTCGTGGTAGGTGACGTCTTCGCCGACGGACGCGACCGGGATCAGCTTCTTCTGGCGGACCAGCCGGTTGAGCAGCTGGGTGTGGTGAACCACCTCGTACTCCCCGCCGACCTCCGGGTATTCGTTGCCCAGGGCGTTGAAGCAGTGGGCGCAGGTGACGACGATCTTGCGCTTGCGCTGTTCGACACCCTCGAACACCGAGTTCAGCAACTCGATGTTCTGCATCGCGAGTTGCTGGAACAGGAACTCGTTGCCCGCGCGGCGAGCGGAGTCACCTGTGCAGGTCTCGTCGGCACCGAGCACCATGAACTTCACGCCCGCGGTCGCGAGCAGTTCGGCCACAGCCTTGGTGGTCTTCTTGGCGCGGTCCTCATAGGCGCCGGCGCAGCCGACCCAAAAGAGATATTCGTAGTCCTCGAAGGTATCGGCATCCTGGCCGAAGACCGGGATCTCGAAGTCCATCTCCTCGATCCAGTTGAGACGGTCCTTGGCGTTCTGGCCCCAGGGGTTGCCCTTGTTCTCCAGATTCTTGAACAGCCCCGCGAGTTCGGACGGGAACTCCGACTCGATCAGCACCTGGTAGCGGCGCATGTCGATGATGTGGTCGACGTGCTCGATGTCGACGGGGCACTGCTCGACACACGCACCGCAGTTGGTGCAGCTCCACAGGGTCTCCGCATCGATGACCGGCGCCAGCTCACCTTCGGTGGTCTCACCGACCAGCTTGCGCTCCGCCTCCGTGCGAGCGGCTTCGGGGATCGCGGCGAGCTTGCCTTCGAGGACATTGCCGTCCCCGTCGACGAGGCCGACCTCGTCGCCGCCCATGTCCTTGCGGCCACCGGCGAGCAGGTAGGGCGCCTTGGCGTAGCCGTGATCACGCAGGGACGTGATGAGCAGCTTCGGAGACAGCGGCTTACCGGTGTTCCACGCGGGGCACTGGGACTGGCAGCGACCACATTCGGTGCAGGTGGTGAAGTCCAGCCAGCCCTTCCAGGAGAAGTCCTCGATGTTGCCGGCACCGAACGTATCGGTGTCCGGATCGGCCTCCTCCATGTTGATCGGCTTTCCGGCCGACATCATCGGCTTGGCTGCACCGAGGGCGACGTCGCCGTCGTCCTCACGCTTGAAGTAGATGTTGAAGAACGCGGAGAAGCGGTGCCAGGCGACACCCCAGTTGATGTTGCGGCCGACAACGTACAGCCACACCATGGCGGACATCAGCTTGATGAACGCAAAAATAGAGACGAGTTCGGGGCTACCCGGGAGGAACTCCGCGACGCGCATGGTGAAGAAGTCGGTCCATGGATTGGCGTGTCCGTAGGTGGCGATCTTGCTGGCCTTGACGAGGATCATGCCGAGGCCTTCGATGAGGACGACAGCCTCGACAAAGTACGCCGCGCGGAAGTTGGAACCACTGAACCGTGAGAGTCGAGCCGGCCCGCGGGGGTGATTCCGCTGGCGGATGATGACGAGTGCGATGATGCCGATGACGGTGCCGATTCCCAGCAATTCGTCGATGAAGTGGTAGACGGCAGTTCCGCCGATGAGCGGCCAGTTTCCTTCCGGGTTGAAGGTCTGGATGTAGGCCTCCATCGCAACGATCGACCCCAGCAAGAAGCCGATCATGACAAGCCAGTGGGCCCAGCCCACGGTTCGGAACTTGCTCATGCGCGTGTGCGCAAGGATCTCCGCAACCATCTGTTTGAATCGTGGGAAGAACGGCCGCCAACGGTCTGGGGCGGGCTGACCGATCCGGATGGCGCTGACGATCTTCCACACGCCAAGGAAGAATGACCCCCACGCGGGAATGCTCAAGAGCACGCCGATGGTGCCCAACGTGATCGTCAGGGCATTCATGTCGCGGCCTTTCGGTTCAGGGCAGCACGGTGGCCACCTCGGGACTGCAGGTAATCCTAGCGCCCACCAAGCGAAGTTACTAGAGGGTAACTTTTGATACCTACTTGCGAGTAACTTACGGCTGGTCCGGGATCGCTGCAGTCAACCTAGTTGGTGCGAAAAGGCCCTGACTGCCCAAGGTCGCCCTAACTCGTGTTCATGGGGCTGGAATGTGGGGTGCGATTCGTGGCCCGCGATCTGATCGGGGCAAACCCCACGGGTGGCATGTCCAGAGTCGGGGCACCCGTCGGATCGGAGGTCGTTCGGCGCGAACGGTAAGCACATAGCGTTCGACATCGAAGTCCAGGGGGTCGGTATTGACGCCCGGGAGGTGCAGCTTGACAACGAATCTTGTTGTCTCTTGGGGTATTCCAGACGAACATCTATGGCAACACCCAAAGGTGAATTGTGTCACCGAGGGTAATATGGGCCAGAGAGAAATGTCGAAGACTCTGGGGAGCCGAGAGGCGTCGACCGCACTGTTCGCTCCGGACGGGGCGCCTACGGCATCTCGGTTCGCCTCCCGCCGGCAGGTGCGATACCGGGAACTCGAGAAACCGACACCGAGAGAACTCTTACTCAGCACACGAGGATCGAACGGCGATGACAACCACGGCGCCACGCCTGACAATTTCGTCCCCGCACCTACCGGATCGCTACCGCCGTCGAGCGCATGAACTATGGGCGAGCGTCCGACTGTTCCGGCCCTCCGGAGAGGGATGGGGCGATATCTCGATCATGTTCGGAGCGCTGTCGATCCTTATGTTCTGGACGTTCGGGTTCGGCATCGTTCTCGGTATCGCCGCCCTGGCGGCCGGCGCCCTGGCGATCCGGGATTCCCTCGAGGCGAGTGAAACACCATCGTTCGACGCGCTCGTCGGCATCCTTACCGGATTCCTCGGCATTGCCGCCGGCATCTTCTTTCTGGTCGCAGTCTCGTCCAACTTCTGAGAATGATCAGTTTCCCCGGCTGTCGCGTTGCAGCAACCCGGGGGCAATTTTTGGCGTGAGTTTTGTCATACCTTTACTACGGGATTCCCAAGTATCCGACCGCTTAGTTAACCTTCGTTCGTCTTTTCACTCCCTCAGATGAACGGATTTCGATGAACCTCCGAAGGTTTACTGCAACGTCGCTCCTTGTTGTCGCTGCAATGGGTGTCGGATCGGCCACTGCCTACGCCGATCCGTCCACCGGGCAGCAGTCCGGCGCTGAACAGGCAATTCCGAACATCAACTTCGAGACCACTCTCGTCGATGGTGCCGCCGTGACCACCATCGACGCGGGCTTGTTCTCCATCAACGCGGGGAATGACACCATCGATGTCGTCGATGACGCAGGCAACGTCGTCACTTCGATTCCGAGCTTCTTCCGGGTGGACGATCTGCAGCATCCCTTCGAGGTTGCCGTGGATGAAACCGAACGCGTGCTGAGCCTCGTCCCGAACATGGATCCGGCGGTGGCCACGGCTGTTCCGGCGGAGGAACGACTCACGCTCCAAGATGTCGCCGCGCCTGCGGACCAGGATGAGCGTGACGCCCTCGCGCTCGACGACTTCCAGCAGCAGTTCGGGATCACGACCGCGATCGCCGATGTCGTCGCCACCATCCTCGGCGGAGTGGTCGGTTGCGCGATCGGGTTGATTCCCGGAACTGCCGCAATGGTGGGCGCGCCCTTCCTCGGAATCACGGCGCCGATAGGTGGATGCATCGCGGGCGCCTTGCTCGTTGCACCCGTCGCCACGCTCGCGGGAACCATCCTCGCCGGGGGTGGCGGTCTCGTTGTGCACGGGATGCACTTCTTCGACACGATCAATAGCCCCTTCGTCGCGCCCGGCGAGACGGCACCCGTCGCATGAAGGGCCGTCCAGCACGACACTTCAGGGCACTCACTGGAGTAGCGATGCTCGCCATCGCGGCCCTCGGGATCTCGGCAGGAACCGGACACGCGGCTCCGCTGGCGCAACCAGATTCACCCGACTTCGGCTACGAGGCGCACCTGGACGGCGACTCCGTGGTCACCACGATCGACGCTGGTGCCTTCCGGATCACCGACACCGGTGACGTCGTCGAGGTCGTGGACGAGGGTGGCAATGTTGTCGCCGCACTACCCCTGACCATTCGAATCGGCGAGGCCGTCTACCCGATCGACGTCGACCTCGAGGCGCGGACGTTGACGCTAACCCCGCAGATCCCCGACGACGTCCAAGCCGAGTTGAAGTCGTCGGTGGAAGAAGGACTCGTCGAGCAGGAGGGGCTCGATGCTCCGGCGCAGCTCGACGCGCCGGAACCGGTCGAGGAAGAGGACGTATTCGACACGCAGGAGGAACGCGACCGCGCTGCGCTTGCAAGCTTCGGCAGCAACCTCGACTTGGCCGTGATGATCGGCGGGTATCTCGTCGGCGCGATCGTCGCCATCGTCGGTCTCACCACCGCCGGTCTCCCCGGTGCCATAGCGGGTTTCACGGCCGGTGACCTGATCGGAACAATGCTAGTGGGAGGTGTGGCCTTGGCGGTCCTGGGAACCCAGTACCTCATCACCGTCAACACCCCCTTCGAGCCGCCGGCCGCCGAGCCGATACTCGAGCCCGAACCGGCAATCTGATCGTCTGCGCATTGCGTCAGGCTCGTCTGGAAAAACGATGGCCCGCTTCCTTCCCAGGAAGCGGGCCATCGTTCTCCTATGGTCTCGACCTACTCCGTGCGTACGCGCAGGCCGGGGTTCTCGGCGAGCACGGTGTTGATCGGTGTGGCGAACAGTTCGGGGCTGTCGCCGAAGACGAAGGAAACGGCGTTGGCGACCTCGCAAAACCTGTACTGAGCGACGTTCGATGCGCTAGAAATTCCCAGTGCCTGAGTTCCGGTGACGATGGTGCCGCCGCTATCGCCTTCCAATGCGCACATACTCGTCGAGAAACTGTCGGCAAGTGTGCGCCCACCGACATCGACGGTCTGGCCGACCGAAACCACGACACCGCACGTGAAGCCAGTAGTCATGCCCGACTTGCACACCGGAGCGCCCACGACGGGATCGGCTGTTCCGGTGATCTCGAGTGGCGCTGCACCGGGAACGCGGACTCCGTTGTTCTCGAACCGGTGTGCCATGTGCTCGTCGGGGCGGAGGATCGCGTAGTCGCTCATGTCCAGATTCGTCTTCGCGAAGGTCGCCACGCGTGGGCCGGTGCCGCCCGGGAACAGAGAGAAGGCCTCTGAAGCATCAATGGTGCCGGCGGTTTGGAGGTTCGGATCGCAATGTCCGGCGGTAATGTTCACCGCTCGACCTGAGGCGTCTGTGCCGTTGAATCCGAGCGAGCAGCGCAGGCCGACGTCGCCGCTGAACGAGCCGTATCCATCACCGCCCAGTAGGGCGTCTTCCGGCAGCGCCTGTGCAACGGGCTCCAGTTCGGCAGGAGCCCGTGGGAATTCGGGGACAGGTGGCGCCGCGAGCCGCACTCCGCTCATGAAGTCCGGAAGCTGCAACCCGTTCACATCGTCTGCACGGAGAACGAGTCCGTTGTTCACGATGTCGACGGCCACACCGCGAACCAGATCCGCAACGGCGGGAGGCTGTGTATCCAACCAGCCGCTGAGAGTTTCGATCTGAGTATGCAGGCTCTTCTCGCTCCTGTCCGCATCCCTGACCTTGAAGCCCGCTTCTTCGACGGCGACCTGGGCGGCCTCCTTGCCGGCGCCGTCGGTCAGCGCGACTATCGGTGTGCCGGATTCGCCGAGCCAGGCTCCCGCGAAGACGTCAGGGAACTGGGTTCGTGCGACTCTCGCGAACTCGGCGAGCTCCTGGCTCAGCTCGGACTGCTTCAAGTACTCGTCCGGGGTCAGCTTCAAATCGCGCCGAACGGCATCAGCGAGTTCGGTCGGCAGTTTGCCGGAGGCGGGTTCGACCGGTGCAGCCGAGGCGTGGACCGGGCCGAGGAGCAGCACTGCTGCAGAACTGAACACGGCGGCACGGCGTGCGATCGAGCTTCGCATGGGGGCCTTTCTCTCTTGCTTGTTTGTTCGCATTCGCAGTGTCCGGGGCCGTAGACAGTTTGGAGCAACTATATGGTCCGCGCTGTCAATTCGGCGCGTTCAACACGGCCTCGGGCGATGAAGGTCCTAGTCAGAGATGGTGCGAACGCTGAGGCCGGATCCGACGGTGGAGAGGATGTCTGCGACGGGGATTCCCAGGCTGGCCGTACCCCCCTCGGTTGCCAGCACCAGATTCGCCTCCGTGCAGTTGGGGGCTTCGCTGGCGTTGGAACCGCTGGTAATCCCCAGTGCGAGCGTTCCGGTGACGATGGCACCCCCGCTGTCGCCGGCGAGGGTGCAGGCGGTACCCGCAAACCCCCTGATCGTCCTACTACTCCCGTCCAGGCCGAACAGTTGGGTCTCCACATGGTCGGCCTCGACAACGCCACAGGTGAACGACGACGTCTGGCCCGACTTGCAGATCGGTGCGCCGACAACCGGTCGGGCGACGCCGGTGATCTCCAACGTGGTCCCGTTGGCGCCGCGGATTGCGGGACGATCGAGTCCGGCCTGGACCCCAGCTCCATTGAGTGCGATGACCGAGTAATCAAGCTTGTCGATCGGGTTGCCCACCGAGGATCGCGAGAACGCCCCGATCTGCACGCTGTCATCGACATTGCGCGGGTTGGGGAGAAACACAGGTGACGGCTGGCCCTCCGCCGGGTTGCAATGGCCGGCGCTGATGTTGACGGCCTGGCCGTTGCCGTCCACGCCGTTGAAGCCCAGCGAGCAGACACCGATCTCTGAAATCGGAGTTTCCTGCAGGATGCCCGCGGTGGTGATGTAGGTGTCACCGCCGAGGGGACTGCCCTCGACCGGGCCGCCACCGCCAGGGCTCAGCATGACTTTGATGTTGGCAAGGAGAGTCGGCAGGTTCAGGGCCCGCCCGAGCGGGCTGTTGACGATGTCGATGACGATGCGGTTGTCCAGAACGTCGATGGACGCCGAGTTGACCTGCGAGGCCAGCTCCTGCGGAAGGAGCGCAATCCAGCGGTTCAGCTCGGAGAGTGCCTGCTCGAGTCCGTCTGCGGAGACTGCGGCCATCCGGGTGGAGTAGCCGTCCCTCCGGGCTTGGTCGGCAGCCTCGGTAGTGGTCACCGCGACGACAGGTTGGCCGTCGAATCCGATCCAGGCGCCGGCGAAGTCGTCGGGACGCTGCGCCCGGAATTCTTCCGCGTAGCTGCCGAGTTCCTGCGCCCGCGCTGCGCGGTCGAGGTATTCCTGGGGGCTGATCTTCAGGTCACGGATGATCGCGTCGACGAGGTCGGCCGGAAGTTCATCGGCGCTGAGCTGGGTTGTGTGGGTCTGCGTAACGGGGTTGGCCTGGGCGGGAGCGGAAAATGGAACTAGGAGGAGCATTGCCGAGGCACCCAAAAGAGCGGCGCGGCGGGCCAACACGTTGCGCATGTAATCCCTTCTTCACGGATCCCCTCACGAGGGACTTCCGGGGTGGGCATCGAAGACCACCCTGAGATGAACACCATATGCTATGGGGCGCCTGACAACTCGCCTAGGTGTGATAGAGAACTCGGTTGGTCTCCGGCAAATACCTGGCCAACAGCCTTGGATCACACGCGGTGAGCCGGGTGGCTCGGCTCGGCCGACAGGAACTGGGGAGTGGGTAGAGACGCTCGTGCGGCGCAGCGAAGTATGTTGTCGACCACATCCTCGACGCGGTCGACGGGGACGAGCGCGAGGGCGGAACCGCCGAACCCGCCACCAGTCATGCGCGCTCCCCATGCGCCCGCCTCGAGGGCGGCGTCGACGGCGCTGTCGAGTTCGACGGAGCTGACCTCGTAGTCGTCGCGCAGTGAAAGGTGGGACGACGTCAGCAGGCTACCTATGTCTGCGATGCGTCCCCGCTCCAGAAGTTCGACGACCTCACGCACTCGACTTATCTCACTGAGCACGTGGCGGGCCCGCTTCACCGATTCCGGAGAGGTCAGCGTTCTCAGCGCGGAGTCCTCGTCATCGATGTCTCTGAGGGTGTTCACGCCAAGTTCTGCGCAGGCCTTCTCGAGGGCGGCGCGTCGGTTGCCGTACTGACCGTCGACGAGTCGGTGCGGTGCGTTGGTGTCGATCACGATCAGGCGCCCGTTCGCGGACTCGAAGTCGATCGGTACGAATCGGGTGGCCTTGCTTCTACAGTCCAGCAAGAGAGCGTGACCCGGATGTGCCAGCATCGCCACCGTCTGATCCATTCCGCCGGTGGCGGCGCCCGCGATCTCGTTCTCCGCTCGGACGCAAGCAGTGATCAGGGCCGAGCGGCCGTTCGCGTCGGTCGGGAGCCCGAGGAGATCGGCGACAGCGAGCGCGACGGCGCACTCGAGGGCCGCCGAACTCGACAGTCCGGATCCGACCGGGACACAAGAGTGCACCGCCACATCGAATCCTGTTTCTGCGGAGAGTGCGCCGGAGTAGCGCAATGCCCACACCACGCCTGCGACGTATGCCGCCCATCCGATTCTGTGGCCCGGCGCCACTTCGGAAAGGTCGCCCTGCCAGGGTTCACCCGTGTGGGTGGAGGCACAGTGCAGTCGACCGTCGCGGCGCGCACGCACCGCCACGGTCGTGACGTAGGGCAGCGCGAACGGCAGCACGAGGCCGCCCGCATAGTCGACGTGCTCACCGATGAGATTGACCCGCCCCGGCGCCGCCCACACGCCATCGGCTTGTCCGCCGAATACCTTGCCGAACAATGCTTCCGCACCCTCTGCGACGGCATGAACATCGACAGGATCCACCCATGACGGTGCCGTCACGAGGACACCTCGCGTAGGCGGTCGGCGATGCGTTCGGGCGTGGTGTCGTTGATCCAGGCGCCCATGCCGGACTCCGAGCCTGCGAGGTACTTCATACGCCCGGGTGAGCGCATCATCGAAAACAGTTGGAGGTGTAGGCGCCCGTAACGGCGGTCTTCTCCGACCGGCGCCTGGTGCCACGCGGCGATGTACGGCACGGCGTCGACCCCTTCGAAGAACCGATCGACGCGCTGCAGCAGTTCGAGATAGACGTGGGCGAGTTCGTCGCGTTCGGCTTCGTCGAGTTCGGACAGGTCGGCGACGTCGCGGTGAGGTGCGAGGTGCATCTCCAGTGGCCACCGCGCGGCAGCGGGAACGTAGGCGGTCCAATGCTCGGCGGAGAGCACGACTCGCCGCCCTGATCGGCGCTCGGCATCGAGTATGTCTGACAGCAGCAGCCTGCCGGTCTGCTCGGCGTACTCGCGCGAGCGCCGGATCAGGACATCCGCGCGGGGTGGCAGATACGGGTACGCATAGATCTGCCCGTGCGGGTGTGTGAGGGTCACCCCGATCTCTTTGCCGCGGTTCTCGAAGCAGAAGACCTGGCGGGTTCCGGGCATGGCGGACAGTTCGGCCGTGCGGTCGGCCCACACGTCGACAACTGTGCGGACCCGGTCCACGCCGAGGGTGGCGAAGGTGCCATTCGGATCGCTGGTGAAACACACCACCTCACAACGGCCGATTCCGGCGGCCAACGGCCACAGTGGTTCGTTGTCGACGTAGTCGGGTAGGTGCTGGTCGCCGGCGATCGACGCGAATGAGGGGAATCGGTTCTCGAACACCACGACGTCGTAGTCCTCGGCGGGAATCTCGGTGGGCGCCTTGCCCGGCCGACTCGGTGCAAGCGGCGACTCGTCCACCGACGGAAGGAACGTGCGGTCCATCCGTTGAGAAGCGATGACCACCCACTCACCGGTCAGCATGTCGAAACGAATCTGCGACTGTGGTGCCGAAGGAGGAAGCGGCCGGGAGTCGACCAGTTCCCGGGTGGCGGCACCGGATACGTATGGTTCCGAGTCGTCGAAGTAGATCAGCTCGCGCCCGTCGGCGAGTGTCGTGGTGGTCTTACGTACTCTGCTGCCCGCAGGAGCGCGAAGCGCAACGGGTTTGTCACCCATCGTCATCGAGGCTTCTCTCTCGGTCTTCGTGGGCGACCACCAGATCGCCGACATGGTCGGCAAGCGCCTCCTGCGCCGCCCGGTCGAGCCCCTCGTCGGTGACGAGAATGTCCACGTCGGACAGTGGGACAGTGTTCGCCAGCGCGGTAACCCCCCACTTCGTGTGGTCGGCGAGGACCACGACGCGTCGCGAGGATGTGACGAGCGCCTGATTGGCCTGTGCTTCCATCAGATTGGGGCAGGTAAGGCCGGTTTCGATCCCGAGTCCGTGAGTCCCGAGGAACAGCATGTCCATGTGGATTCCGCGGAGGGCGGCGACCGTCAGCGGTCCGACGAGCGCGAACGACGGGGTTCGTTGCCCGCCGGTGAGCAGCACGGTCTGGTCGTCACGGCCGCCCTCGTGGAATGCGTCGGCGACGGGAAGCGAGTTGGTGACGATTGTGATGTCCGGGACGTCGAGCAACTCGTGTGCCAGGGCGTGCGTCGTCGTCCCGCCCGAGATCCCCACCGACGTGCCGGGCCGGACCAACAGGGCTGCGGCTCGGGCGATGGCGCGTTTGGCGCCGAGATTGAGTCCCGACTTGGCCGAGAATCCCGGCTCGTGCACACTCGCCGACCGGGGCAGGGTGACCCCACCGTGCACTCGGTCGACGAGACCTTGCGCCACGAGCTCGTTGATGTCCCGTCGAATCGTCATACCTGAGACGCCGAGGGTGCTGCCGAGTTCGGCCACCTTGACGGCGCCGTGCATGGTGACTTCGTCGAGGATCACCTGCTGGCGTTGACGAGCGAGCATCATGCGAATGCCTCACTTCTTCCGGCCAGTGTTCCGCGTTGCGGTGGCCATCGGAGGGCATGTCAGTGGGTCTCGCCACAGGCTCCGTCGCTCGAGCCCCACCCACTGTCCATGCTCATAATCTGGACTTGAATGTTGCAGAGTCAACAAGAACGAATATTTCCGCACTACTCGTTAGGTTGCCTGCTCAGTGCGATTAACAATACAGAACCAAGCAAAATATTGTCACCTGCGTCACTTTCGGGGCGAGCGTCCTCTTAGGAAATGTGATCGAACTTGTTCGAATACGAGCGAGAAGGCGTTCGGTCGTCCGAGGGTGACGCCGCAGAGCAGCGAGATGTGCGCGTCGGGAACAACCGTCGAGGGTCCTTCGTTGAACCTTGTGACAAACTTGAGCGCCCTAGACTCAAGGCGAAATTGACTCCCGATCGTGTCGGGTGCAAACTTGAGTGGAGGGCGCTCACTAAGCGCCAAGATTGCAGCCCCGTACTGAATCGACTGCCCACCGGGCTGCAAAGAACGAAAGTGAGGAACACTATGGCTCGTGCCGTCGGTATCGATCTCGGTACAACGAACTCGGTCGTGTCCGTGCTGGAGGGCGGCGAGCCCGTAGTGGTCGCCAACGCCGAAGGCTCGCGCACCACCCCCTCGATCGTCGCCTTCGCCAAGAACGGCGAGGTGCTGGTCGGTCAGCCCGCCAAGAACCAGGCCGTCACCAACGTCGACCGCACCGTTCGCTCGGTCAAGCGCCACATCGGCACCGACTGGAACGTGGAGATCGACGGCAAGAAGTACACGTCGCAGGAGATCAGCGCGCGTACGCTCATGAAGCTCAAGCGCGACGCCGAGGCGTACCTGGGTGAGGACATCACGGACGCCGTGATCACCGTTCCCGCCTACTTCGAGGATGCTCAGCGCCAGGCCACCAAAGAAGCCGGCCAGATTGCCGGCCTCAACGTTCTGCGTATCGTCAACGAGCCCACCGCGGCTGCACTGGCCTACGGCTTGGACAAGGGCGACAAAGAGCAGACCATCCTGGTCTTCGACCTCGGTGGCGGCACCTTCGACGTCTCGCTGCTCGAAATCGGCGACGGTGTCGTCGAGGTTCGCGCGACCTCCGGTGACAACCATCTCGGTGGCGACGACTGGGACGAGCGCATCGTCACCTGGCTCGTCGACAAGTTCAAGGCTCAGAACGGCATCGATCTGACCAAGGACAAGATGGCCCTGCAGCGTCTTCGTGAGGCTGCGGAAAAGGCCAAGATCGAACTGAGCTCGTCGCAGAGCACGTCGATCAACCTGCCCTACATCACCGTGGACGCCGACAAGAACCCGCTGTTCCTCGACGAACAGCTCTCGCGCAGCGAGTTCCAGAAGATAACCTCCGATCTCCTCGACCGCACCCGCGCACCGTTCCAGGCCGTCATCAAGGACAGCGGTATTTCGGTCAAGGACATCGACCACGTCGTGCTCGTCGGTGGCTCCACTCGTATGCCCGCCGTCTCCGACCTGGTTCGCGAGCTGACCGGCGGCCGTGAGCCCAACAAGGGCGTGAACCCGGACGAGGTCGTCGCGGTCGGCGCCGCGCTGCAGGCAGGCGTCCTCAAGGGCGAGGTCAAGGACGTGCTCCTCCTCGACGTCACCCCGTTGTCCCTCGGCATCGAGACCAAGGGCGGCGTGATGACCAGGCTCATCGAGCGCAACACCACCATCCCGACCAAGCGATCCGAGACCTTCACCACGGCTGACGACAACCAGCCTTCGGTGCAGATCCAGGTGTTCCAGGGTGAGCGCGAAATCGCTTCGCACAACAAGCTGCTCGGCTCGTTCGAGCTCGCCGACTTGCCGCCCGCACCGCGCGGCGTGCCGCAGATCGAGGTCACCTTCGACATCGACGCCAACGGCATCGTGCACGTGACCGCCAAGGACAAGGGCACGGGCAAGGAGAACACGATCAAGATCCAGGACGGCTCCGGTCTGTCCAAGGAAGAGATCGACCGCATGGTCAAGGATGCCGAGGCGCACGCCGAGGAGGACAAGGCTCGCCGCGAGGAGGCCGAGGTCCGCAATCAGGCCGAGTCGCTGGTGCACCAGACCGAGAAGTTCATCAAGGACAACGAAGACAAGGTGCCCGCCGACGTCAAGGAGAAGGTCGAGGCCGCCATCAAGGAAGCCAACGACGCCCTCGCCGGCACCGACATCGCCGCAGTCAAGGCCGCGGTGGAGAAGCTGGCCACCGAGTCGCAGGCTCTCGGCCAGGCGATCTACGAGGCCGGTGCCGCTGATCAAGCTGCCAGCACCGACGGGTCCGGCCCGAGCGACGACGGCGAAGTTGTCGATGCCGAGGTCGTCGACGAGCCGTCTGACGCGGAGAAGAAGTGACGTCCGACAACACCGAGCAGGAGCCGGTCACTTTCGTGGACAAGCGGAAGATCGACCCTGAGACCGGTCAGACGCGGGACGCGGAACCGGTAGTGGAGCCCCTTGTGGGCGACGCCACCGCTCCGCAGCCCGGCTCGGTGGATGAAGGGGCCCCGGTGAACGAATCCTCGGTGAACGAAGCGACACCGTCCGGAGGCGTGGTGTCGGCGGCGGACGAGTTGGCCGAGCGTACTGCGGACCTGCAACGTCTGCAGGCGGAGTACGCCAACTACCGTCGCCGCGTCCAGCGGGACAAGCAGTCCGACATCGCGGGCGCCAAGGCGTCCGTCGTCGGCGAACTCATCGGGGTGCTCGACGACCTCGACCGCGCACGCAACCACGGCGATCTCGACTCGGGCCCGCTGAAGGCGGTGGCGGACAAGCTCGTCGGCGCCCTCACCTCGCTGGGGTTGAGCGAGTTCGGTGCCGAGGGCGAGACATTCGATCCGTCGCTGCACGAGGCTGTGCAGCATGACGGCGAAGGTCACGACCCGGTCGTCGGCACGGTGATGCGGAAAGGCTATAAATTCGGTGATCGCATCCTGCGACATGCGATGGTGGCTGTGACCGACCGCGCCGGCGAGGACGACGCGAACACTTCCGAGCAGGCCGCAAAGCCGGTCGAGGCGGAACAGGAATAAGAATGAGAGGAGGAGACGCCCAGTGAGTCAGCGGGAGTGGATCGAAAAGGACTTCTACAAGGAGCTGGGCGTCTCGTCCAAGGCATCCGCGGACGAGATCAAGCGGGCGTACCGCAAGCTTGCGCGAGACCTGCACCCTGACGCGAACCCAGACGTCGAGACCGAGGAGCGGTTCAAGTCCGTCAGTGAGGCGTACGCGGTGCTCTCCGATCCCGCGAAGCGCAAGGAGTACGACGAAGCCCGGCGGCTGTTCGCCAGCGGGGGCTTCGGGCGAGGTGGCGGATTCACCCCCGGTGGCGGATTCAGCCCTGGAGGAGGTGGCGGCGGTGGCTTCAGCCAGGGTGGATTCGATGTGGGAGACCTATTTGGTGGTGGGGCGACCGCCGGTGACGGAGGCCTCGGCGACCTCTTCGGCGGGCTGTTCAACCGCGGTACGGGCGGTGCCACCCGTACGACCAGCCGCCCCCGCCGCGGAAGCGACGTGGAGACCGAGACCACGCTCGAATTCCGGGAGGCGACCTTGGGGGTCACCGTTCCGCTGCGGCTGACCAGCCCGTCGGCGTGTACTACCTGCCACGGCAGCGGTGCCGAACCGGGTACCAGCCCGCGCGTGTGTCCGCGCTGCAATGGGACCGGAATCATCAGCCGCAACCAGGGTGCCTTCGGGTTCAGCGAGCCATGTGACGACTGCCGCGGCACCGGCTCCATCATCGATTCGCCGTGCAAGGTGTGCCACGGCAACGGCATCACCAACCGGACCCGCACCATCACTGTGCGCGTTCCGGCGGGTGTCAGTGACGGACAGAAGATCCGGCTGGCGGGCCAGGGAGAGGCCGGTCTACGCGGAGCACCGTCAGGGGATCTGTTCGTTACGGTCCGCGTTCGTCCCGACAAGGTGTTCGGGCGGACCGGTGACGACCTCACCGTCGTTGCTCCCGTCAGCTACGGCGAACTCGTGCTGGGAACCACGGTCTCGGTTCCCACCTTGGACGGGCGCGTTGGAGTGAAGATTCCGGCGGGCACAGCCGACGGACGGATTCTGCGGGTTCGCGGCCGAGGCGTCCCGAAGCGTGGCGGTGGTGCCGGTGACCTGCTGGTCACGGTCAAGGTCGCCGTCCCGCAGAAGCTCGACGATCCGGCCACGGAGGCGCTGAAGGCGTATCTCGAAGCCGAGAAGGCCAGCGGATTCGACCCGAGGTCCGGGTGGGCGGGTGCCTGATGACGGACAAGACAGAGCGCTCACGCGAAACCTCCGTTGACCCGGACGCTCAGATCTTCGTGATCTCCGTGGCTGCCGAACTGGCGGGCATGCATGCTCAGACGTTGCGCAACTACGACCGACTCGGTCTCGTCACGCCACACCGGACCTCCGGCGGTGGGAGGAGATATTCGCCGCGGGACGTCGCGTTGCTCCGCGAGGTGCAACGCCTCTCCCAAGATGAGGGCGTCAACCTCGCCGGGATCAAGCGCATTATCGAACTGACCAACCAGGTAGAGGCTCTACAGCACCGCGTACGGGAATTGGCCGAGGAGATCGCGCAGGTCCATGCGAGCTACCGGCGCGATCTCGTGCCTGTTCCGCGCAGCAACGCACTCGTGGTGTGGAAGCCCCGACACCAGCGCTGATTGTCCCACGGTACGGCGGTCCCGACCATCTCCATCAGACGCTTTCGGGAAGCTGGCGCTGGGTGGTTCTAGTAGCCGCGGAAGAACCCGCCGAATCCGTGCTTGTTGAACTTGAAGTGCTTTCCGTAGTCGTTCTTGAAGTACCCATGGTTCTTGAAGTGCCCGTTGCCTCCAAAGCCATGGCCTCCATAGCCGTGCTTCGCGGGGACGACGAACGGGTTGACTGGGGTGACCAGGCCGTTCGAGTCGACGCTGTACGCAGGCACGATCTCGTTGCCTGTCGACGAGATGTACTCTGAAGGCCCCGTGGTCCATTGCCCTGTCGGATCGGACAATCCGGCGATAACCGTGGCCATGTCGATGTCGTCGGAGATCGGCATGGCGGACGAAGGCTCCATCGCCTGAATCGGTGGTGCTGCTGCCTGTATCGGTGGTTGCGCCGCTTGTATCGGGACGTTGGTGCCAGCGCCTGCCACACCCGCGGTCCCTAGGGTCAGGCCGACGACGGCAAGGGCCCCGACGGGCACTGTGATCAAAGGTGACATGTGATGGCGAGTGATAGGCATACCGTTTCCTCCTGGCTCAGACACTTCGCACGCCTGGGAAGGGTTTCGGAACGGTCGCCGCTTCGAATTTCGATCCTTCCTGATCCATGCGTGTGCCAACACTGTGTTTCGAGTATGCCGCGCTGGTTCGACCGAGGCTGTCCGCCAATAGGTTCGAGGTTCGGTTGAAATCGTCTGTCCCCAAATCGGTGGACACTGGTTCGTGGGGCTCTGCTCGGGAAGAAATGGGCAAAGAATTTCGCCGGAGCTGGGCCGGATCGGAGTCGGATGTGACCAAGGTGCGTGTGGTGGTGGGCGACGACCATCCGATCTTCCGTGATGGAGTCGTCCGAGCGCTGGTCGCGAGCGGTGATGTCGACGTAGTCGGCGAAGCGGACGACGGTGCCGGTGCGCTGGCGTTGATCCGGGACCTTGCCCCGGACGTAGCCCTGCTCGACTATCGGATGCCGGAGCTGGACGGGTCTCAGGTAGCTGAAGCGGTGCGACGCGACGACCTGGCCACCCGAGTGCTTCTCCTGTCGGCGCACGACGAATCCGCGATCGTCTACCACGCGCTGCAGGTAGGTGCCGCAGGATTCCTGCCGAAGGAGTCGACCCGCGCGGAGATCGTGAAAGCGGTTCGGGACTGCGCCGAGGGGGAGGTTGTTCTCCCCGCATCGCTCGCAGTGGGCCTGGCCGGCGAGGTGCACCGCCGCAGTGGATTGGGGGGACCGGTCCTCAGTGGGCGAGAGACGGAGGTCCTCGCACTGATTGCGAGCGGCCAGAGCATTCCCGAGATCGCGGGAGAACTGTATCTGGCACCGTCGACGGTCAAGACTCACGTGCAACGCCTCTACGAGAAGCTTGGAGTGAGCGACCGAGCCGCAGCCGTCGCCGAGGCGATGAGACGAGGGTTGCTGGAGTGACCGAACGCTGTCGGTGCGAGGTCGGCAGACACGGCGCTGCCGCGGTGAAACTTGCGCCCGCCGCAGGAGGAAGTCCGATTGCGCAATCCCTCGAGTAGCCGGGTAGTCCATCGCTACACCACGGAGGCGGTCCGAGTGACCGCCGTTCTCCGGCTGCCACTGATCGGGCTGATGTCGCTCCTCGGTCCCGTGATCCACGTGGAGCACTGGCAATCCGACGTGTACGCAGGTCTGCTGATCGTGTACGCGGCGGTTGCCCTGAGCTGGATGTTTCTGGTTCTCATGTGGGAGGTCGGGCCCTGGGCGGGGTGGTTGTCCACCGCGGTGGATGTACTGGCAGTGGTGTCGTTGTCCATCGCCTCGGGTGGCGCGACATCGGTGCTCCTGCCCGTGTTCTACCTCCTGCCGATATCCGTTGCATTCCAGTATCGACCGCGGCTGACCGCGATCGTCGGTGTGTGTACTGCCGTCGGATATCAGGTGGCGTGGATCATCTACTCGAAGCGCGACGAATCGATGGGCTTCCCTCCCGAGGTGTATTTGTATTTCGGGTTCTTGCTGTGGCTTGCGGCGGCGACTACGGCGCTCTCGTACGTCCTGGTTCGTCGCTCGGCGACCGTGATCTCGTTGCTGGACACGCGCAGGCAGTTGATCGCAGAGTCGATGGGCGCCGAAGAGCGTGAGCGCCGACAACTGGCCGAGCACCTTCACGACGGTCCGCTCCAGAATGTCTTGGCGGCGCGGATGGACGTAGAAGAAGCGCTCGAGCGTCACCCAGACGAGATGCTCACCGCTGCAGAGGCCGCGTTACGGGAGACGGCGGCGCAATTGCGATCCACCGTAACCCTGTTGCACCCGCAGGTACTCGCACAACTCGGTCTCAGTTCGGCACTTCGTGAGCTCGCCGATATTCACGCCAAGCGCTCCGAGATGGAGATGTCAGTCGAAATCGATGAGGTCGGCCACCCCGACTGTAGGGAATTGCTGTACCGCGTCGCGCGAGAGTTGCTCGCGAACGTGACCAGGCACTCGCACGCCGCGAAGGTGAAAATACGGTTGACCCGCTCGGACGGGAAGGTCACGCTGATCATCGTCGATGACGGTTGGGGGTTCGATACTTCGGTGGTCCCGAAACGAGTGGGACAGGGGCATATCGGGTTGGCGTCCCAGATCGCGCGGGTTGAGAACGCGGGTGGCACTTTCGACCTCAAGTCGTCTCCCGGAGCAGGCACTCGTGCGGTAGTGACGGTCCCCGAATTCTTCGACACCAGGCAGCGCGCGTCGGTCGATTGACCACCGATGCCGAAGGCCGTTGCCACCTAGGTGGAACAGGTTTCAGTTTTGTCGGTTTCCGGCTATCGTGTCCGTGACTGAGGACACAGGAGTTCACGCCACCGAACTGCGCGCCCCGGGCCGCGGCAAGAGGTCGCGGCAACAGGCCGCGGGAGAAGTGAGGACAACGGATGACCGACGAATTCGCCGATCTGCATCGCCCCGCGTTCGCAGCGGACCTGCTGATTACCGCGCTGGATCGAAACAGAGACAAGCCGGCCCTCTACATCGGCGACGTCGTGCTTACCGGCGGCGAAATGCGTGATCAGATAAGTTGTTTCGCCCAAGCGCTTGCCTCGCTCGGCATTGGTAAAGGCACCAGCACTGCCATGCTCTCGAAGAACAGGCCCGAAGTCCTCATCAGCATGGGTGCCACCATGGTGTCCGGATGCCGCGCGAGCGCGCTCAATCCGATGGGTTCACTCGACGATCATCTGTACATAGTCGGCGATGCTGAGATCGAGACGCTGATCTTCGACCCTAATGCTTTCGAGGATCGTGCGGCGGAGCTGAAAGCGAAGTCGCCGTCGATCAAGAACGTGTTGTCGTTGGGGCCTTCGGAGGTCGGCATCGACATTCTCGCCCTGGCAGACACATTCACCCCGCAGCGCCTGGTCGCCGCCCATGTCGACGCAGACGACAGCAGCAGCATGGTCTACACCGGCGGCACCACCGGCAAACCCAAGGGTGTGATCGGTACCTACGGTTCGGGTGCGGCGCTCAACCAGATTCAGATGGCCGAATGGCAGTGGCCCGAAGAGCCGCGCTTTCTGATTTGCACGCCGCTCTCGCACGCCGGCGCGGCCTTCTTCATCCCGACGCTGCTGCGAGGCGGCGCCCTGATCGTGTTGCCCGCATTCGAGCCCGGGGCGGTGCTCGAGGCGATCGAGAAGCACAAGATCTCCGCCACAATGCTGGTCCCGACCATGATCTACATGCTCATGGATCATCCCGAGTTGCCGAAGCGGGACGTATCGAGCCTGAAGACGCTGTTCTACGGGGCTTCGAGCATCTCCCCCGCGAGGCTGAAGGAGGGCATCGAGAAGTTCGGTCCGATCTTCTTCCAGTTCTACGGTCAGACCGAATGTGGCATGACCATCGCCGTTCTGCGCAGGGAAGAACACATCGCGACCGATCCGAGTCGCCTCGCGACATGCGGCCGGCCGGTGCCCTGGCTGAAGGTAGCTCTCCTCGATGACGATCTGAACGAGGTTCCGCAAGGCGAACTCGGCGAAATCTGCGTTCGAGGCCCACTCGTCATGAAGGGGTACTGGAAGAAGCCCGACGAGACTGCCGAGGCGTTCAAGGGCGGGTGGTTGCACACCGGCGACATCGCCCGACAGGACGAAGCCGGGTTTCTCACGATCGTCGATCGCAAGAAGGACATGATCGTCACCGGCGGGTTCAACGTGTTCCCCCGAGAGATCGAGGACGTCATCTCGGCGCACCCCGCGGTGGGTTCCGTCGCGGTGGTCGGCGTTCCGGATGAGAAATGGGGCGAGGCCGTCAAGGCGTGCGTCGTGCTCCGCGATGGGCAATCGGTGGACGCCGCCGAGCTGGTCGAGAGCGTCCGCGCGGCGAAAGGGTCTGTCCACGCACCCAAGTCGGTCGACTTCGTGGAAGCTCTGCCGCTGACCCCACTCGGCAAACTGGATAAGAAGGCCCTACGTTCACGCTATTGGGAAAGTGCGGATCGAGCTGTCGGGTAGCGCGAATGTGGCGGTGATTGGGGACCGGTTCCCCGGTGTGGGAGGCCGTAACTATAGTGTGCCCAAGTACATCGCGGCCGAGCCGCGTTCGGTCAGTGACGAGGATGTTCGGTGGATTCACAAGCAATATCCCTGGTCAAGTCGAGCTTCAAGGCCATAGCCGCAGTACAGGACGGACCGCAGACCCTGTCTCGGAACTTCTACGCCTTGTTGTTCGCACGGCACCCAGAGGTTCGGGACTTCTTTCCGGCGTCTATGGACGTGCAACGCGATCGGCTGATCTCCGCCATCCAGTACGCCATTGATCGTCTCGAGGATTCCGGGCAGATCATCCTCTTTCTGCAGCAGCTCGGGCGGGACCACAGAAAATACGGTGTCACGGACGCGCATTACCTCGGCGTCAGTGAGGCTCTGATCACTGCGGTCGAGAAATTCCCGTCCAGCGAGCCGTGGACCGACGAACTCGAGCAGGCGTGGCGCGACGTGCTCGCTCTCCTTTCGGCCACCATGATGGATGCCGCCAATGCCGAGAGCGGTCCGCCGGCGTGGGGTGCGACAGTGATCGAGCATCTCCAGGTTCGTGAGGACGTGTCGGTGACCCGGCTGCAACTCGACGAGCCGATGAACTACACGGCGGGCCAGTATGTGAGTGTGCAGGTACCGTCTCGGCCCAGGATGTGGCGCTACCTGTCGCCCGCGAACCCGGCCAACGACCAGGGAATCATCGAGTTCCATGTCCGCAAGGTGTCGGGCGGGTGGGTCAGCCCCGCGATCGTCACTCAGACACTCGTGGGTGAGCGGTGGTCGATCGGTTCGCCGCTCGGTGATCTCGGGAGCCGCAACGACAGCAATCGCGACATTCTCATGATCGGTTCCGGCACCGGAATCGCTCCGCTGCGGGCACAGATTCTTCAGATGTCGCAACGTGGCCAAAGCCGTCGGGTCCACGTCTTTTTTGCCGGCCGGTATCCGTGCGACCTCTACGATCTCGGTACCCTCTGGGCGCTCGCGGAGCAAAATCCTTGGTTGACCGTGGTTCCCGTCACCGAACAGGATGAGGACCCATGGTGGTACCGAGGACCGAGCAGTAGCTCGGTACCCGGCATGCACCGCCGGCTGACCGGCAGGGTGGGAGAGGTTGTGGCCGACTTCGGGACGTGGGCCGAGCGCGACATCCAGCTGATCGGCTCCGAATCCATGGTCAAGACCACCAAGTTCCGACTTCACGCGGCGGGAACTCCGCCGGAGAACATCAAGCACGACCCGTCCTACTGAACCCCGCCGTATTGATCCCCGCGACTCAGTACGGGTCGAACTGAATATTCTCCGAGGGCGTTCCGGTGTCTCGTAAACGGTCGAGCGTGGCACGTGTCATAGCCGCGGAACCACACACGAGCACCTGCTGTTCGGTGAAGGCGCCGTAGGACGTGACGATCTCGGGCAGTGTTCCCTCGATCAGGTCGTCTTCGGCGAACCCTATGTCTACTTTGGTGCGCTCGTACCATTCGTCGGACCAGTCGGGGTTCGTGATGCTCTCCACCACAGGGATGACCGTGAGCCACGGCAAATCTTGCACCAGCAGGTAGAGCATGTCCGAAGCGTAGAGATCCCGCGGGGTGCGATCACCGACGAACAGGAACACCTTCGGTGGATTGGGCCGACGAGCCAGGTCGAGCAGGATCGACCGAAACGGCGCCAGCCCCGTACCACCGGCGATCATGATCACGTCCGGCCCGTTCTCGTCGACGGACATGGTTCCCCGAGGTTCGAGGATCTGCCACTCGTCACCGGGCTTGGTGTCGGAGACGATTCCACCGCTGACCCAACCGCCGGGCACCGACCGGACATGGAACTCGAGTTTGCCGTCCAGGGATGGCGGCAGCGCCGGGGAGAGTCGGCGAAGCAGGCGCGGATTTTGCGGCACGCTCACGTCCACGTACTGGCCGGGCGCAAACGGGACGTTGTCGCCGATGAGACGGATCACCGCGAGGTCGCGCCGCAGTCGGTGATGCTCGACGACTGTACTGGTCCAGGTGGTCTGCGTGTCTTGCATGAGGTGATGGACTCCCGACGGTTGTACTTCGATTGCGAGTGGGCAGTGCGAATGGGTAGGGACTGGTTGCAACGACTAGATCAGAGGGTCGTGCTTGATCAGGTGAGCCGGCGTACCAGCGCGCTGTAACGCATAGACCGTGGTCTTGATCATCGATGGTGAACCGGAGATCTGGATCTGTCGATCCGCCCATGAACCGAACTCAGCGACCACGCGGCCGGGCTGCCCCAGTAGCCGTCGATGCAGTCCCGGTGGCGGTTCAGGCGTGGGTGCTGTGTGCCACCATGGATTTTCGTCCTCCTCGGAGACGGGAACCACGGTGAGCCACGGGTTGCTGAGTGAGAGATGCCACAAGGTCTCGATGTCGTACAGGTCGCACGGGTACTTGCCTCCGACGAACAGGTGGACTCGTGGGTTGCGGGACCGCATCGCCATTTCCATCACCTGTGCGCGCAACGGCGCGATGCCGGTACCGGAGCCGATCATCAGAACGTCGAGGCCGCTTTCCCGGTCGACCTCGAGTCCGCCGAGGGGCGAGCCGAGTAGCCAGCGATCACCCACCCGAGTCTCGTTGACGATTGCCGGGCTGACCCATCCACCCGATACCCGTCGAACATGGAACTCGAGTTGCCCGGCGGGGTTGGCGGGGATGGCGGCAGACAGGTAGCGCCACATGCGTGGGCGCTGCGGAATCTGAACGCTCAGGTATTGCCCTGCGGCATAGGGAATGGGGGAGTCCGTCTCGAGTCGCACGATCGCAAGATCGTCGAGGCGCCGCTCGTGATCGACGACGGTAGCGCCCCAGGTCGCCGGGAGGTCGTCCTCGGCGGCGGCCTCGGACATCGTGTGGAGCACGAGATCGATCAGTTCGGTCCATGCGGTCGTCAGTGACGGCGTCCAGATGGCTTGGGTGAAGGAGCCTTGCACCGCCCCCATCAGTGCATCGGCCGCGGCGAGATAGTGCTTTTGCTCCACTCCGAACTTGCGGTGGTCGCGACCGAGTTGGGCCAGGAACCCCAGGACGCGCTCCTCGTCGTCGAGGTTGTCGATGACGAACTGGAGTGCCTGGAACAGTCGGCGGCCCAAGTTGTCGAGAGCCGGCGGGAAGAGTGCGCGGAAGTCCGGGTGTTCGGCGAAAAGGGAGGAAAAGAACAAGGCAGTAAGGCGAGTCGGACCTCGTTCGGTGTGGACGATCGACGAAAAACTGGCGCGCAGACGCGAGATCACGGGTGGATCGAGGCAGTCTCGTGTCAAGCGGGCCCCTGTACTGAGAACGTGTCGATTCGAACATGAGCAGTCTAACTGTCTTTGATACGGGCTGCCTTTCGCCGAAAAGGGCCGGTTCGGAAACCACCGCGAACGGCGGTGGGCAAAGATGAAGTAGCAGGAAATGGCGCACCGAAAAAAATCAAAGTTGAGCGGAACAGACTCAACCTTTCGTGCGTTGAGAAGATGACAGCATCGTTCGGGATCGCTCCGCCCCCGGCGACAGACCGCTCTACTTCGTCAGAAGAGGTGACTCAGTGGACTCGTTCAATCCGACCACCAAGACGCAGGCCGCGATGACCGCTGCACTCCAGTCGGCGTCGTCTGCCGGGAATCCTGACATCAGGCCGGCCCACCTGCTCGCGGCTCTACTCGACCAGACCGACGGTATCGCGACACCGCTGCTCGAGGCCGTCGGTGTCGACCCCACGACCGTCCACCGTGAGGCACAGGGTCTCGTCGACCGACTGCCCAAGACGACCGGGGCAACGACGACACCGCAACTCGGGCGCGAGGCACTCGCTGCGCTCACCACCGCACAGCACCTGGCCACCGAACTCGACGACGAATACGTGTCGACGGAGCACCTGATGGTGGGGCTGGCGTCGGGTGACTCGGACGTGGCAAGCCTGCTCGGGCGGCACGGCGCCACACCGGAGGCGTTGCGCGATGCGTTCACCACCGTCCGCGGCAGCGCGCGCGTGACGAGCCCGGACCCGGAAGGCACGTATCAGGCGCTCGAAAAGTACTCCACAGATCTGACCGCAGCAGCTCGCAATGGCAAGCTCGATCCAGTGATAGGCCGCGACAACGAGATTCGGCGAGTCGTGCAGGTGCTCAGTCGGCGTACCAAGAACAACCCGGTGCTCATCGGCGAGCCCGGTGTCGGGAAGACCGCGATCGTCGAAGGCCTCGCTCAGCGCATCGTCGCCGGAGATGTCCCCGAATCGCTGCGCGGGAAGTCCGTGATCTCCCTCGACCTCGGTTCGATGGTGGCGGGGGCGAAGTATCGCGGTGAGTTCGAGGAGCGGCTCAAGGCCGTTCTGGACGACATCAAGAGCTCTGCCGGACAGGTGATTACGTTCATCGACGAACTGCACACCATCGTCGGTGCGGGTGCGACCGGGGAGTCCGCGATGGATGCGGGCAACATGATCAAGCCGATGCTCGCTCGCGGCGAGTTGAGACTCGTCGGTGCCACCACGCTCGACGAGTACCGCCAGCACATCGAGAAGGACGCAGCCCTCGAGCGACGCTTCCAGCAGGTGTTGGTGGGGGAACCGTCAGTGGAGGACACCGTCGGTATTTTGCGTGGCCTCAAGGAGCGGTACGAGGTGCACCACGGTGTCCGCATCACAGACTCCGCGCTGGTCGCGGCGGCGACGCTCAGCGACCGCTACATCACCTCCCGGTTCCTGCCGGACAAGGCGATCGATCTCGTGGACGAGGCGGCTTCGCGGCTCCGGATGGAGATCGACTCGCGACCCGAGGAGATCGACTCCGTCGAACGGATCGTTCGCCGCCTCGAGATCGAGGAGATGGCGCTGCAGAAGGAATCCGACGCCGCGTCGAAGGACCGTCTCGAGAAGCTGCGGCGGGAGTTGGCCGACGAGCGGGAGAAGCTCAACCAGCTCACTACCCGCTGGCAAAACGAGAAGCAGGCGATCGACTCCGTCCGTGAGGTCAAGGAACAACTCGAAGCGCTGCGCGGCGAGGAGGAACGCGCTGAGCGCGACGGCGATCTAGGCCGGGCCGCGGAACTGCGATACGGCCGGATCCCGCAGCTCGAAAAGGAACTCGAAGAGGCGGCGGCCGCATCCGGCACTACCGCCGACGGCGACGTCATGCTCAAGGAAGAAGTGGGACCAGACGACGTCGCGGACGTGGTGGCGGCGTGGACCGGGATTCCCGCCGGCCGCATGATGGAGGGCGAGACCGCCAAGCTGCTCCGCATGGAGTCTGAGCTCGGTAAACGAGTGGTCGGCCAGGAACAGGCTGTCAGGGCGGTGTCCGACGCGGTGCGTCGGGCCCGGGCCGGAGTCGCCGATCCCAACCGTCCCACAGGATCGTTCCTGTTCCTCGGGCCTACCGGCGTCGGCAAGACGGAGCTTGCAAAGTCTCTCGCCGACTTCCTGTTCGACGACGAACGCGCGATGGTGCGCATCGACATGTCGGAGTACAGCGAGAAGCACTCGGTGGCCCGGCTCGTCGGCGCCCCTCCCGGATACGTCGGCTACGAGGCGGGCGGGCAGCTCACCGAAGCCGTGCGGCGGCGCCCGTACACCGTGGTCCTGTTCGATGAGGTGGAGAAGGCGCACCCCGACGTCTTCGACATTCTGCTGGCAGTTCTGGACGAAGGCCGGCTGACGGACGGCCAGGGCCGCACCGTCGACTTCCGGAACACCGTCCTGATTCTCACGTCGAACCTCGGTGCCGGCGGGTCGCGGGAGCAAGTAATGGATGCGGTGCGACACGCGTTCAAGCCCGAATTCATCAACAGGCTCGACGACGTCGTGATCTTCGACCCGCTCACCGAAGAGCAGTTGGAATCCATCGTTGACATCCAGCTCAATCAGCTCTCGCGCCGTCTCGCAGCGCGGCGGCTGACGCTCGACGTCTCAGACTCGGCGCGTTTCTGGCTGGCAGTCCGGGGCTACGACCCCATGTACGGTGCCCGGCCGCTGCGCCGGCTCATTCAACAGGCCATCGGCGATCAACTCGCAAAGCTGCTGCTCGCCGGCGACGTCAAGGACGGCGACACCGTTCCGGTGAAAGTGTCCGACAACGGCGAGACGCTCGTCCTCGGCTGATCCTCACCTGGGCGGCAAGCTACCGGGGACGTAGCTAGCTTGCCGCCCACAGCTTTGCCACCCACGCTGATTTCCACAGAGGCGCCTTAATATGCGGCGCTACGCTCGACGGTCCAAGCACGCACGACGAGGGCAGCCGACACCTCAGGGAGGGGCTGAGAACATGACGAATCCCGACGATCCGCGCACTCCGCAGGAACGAGCGCACGAGGGTACCGAGCCGTCGGCGACCGGGGACACCCCGCATCCGGGTACCGGGGACGACGCGACGTCGTCCTGGTCGGAGCAGGACCAGCAGACCGAACGCATCGATATGCCGGAGCACCGCACCGAGTACTTGGGCACCCCCGAGGGGCGCACCGAGTACATGGGCGCCCCCGACTCTCCCGGGCAGTTCTCCACGCCCGACCCGACTGTGGCGTACGGGCAGAACCAGCCCAACCCGACTCAGTCGTACCCGGCCTACGACCCATCATTCGGCCAGCAGGCGCCGCCGCCCAACGCCACTGCGGCGTATCCGGTGTATGAGGGTCAGCAGTATCAGGGCGGCTACCCCACCGGGCAGTATCCGAATGCCTCCTATCCGAATGCGGCCCACCCGGGTGGACAGTATCCGCCGGGGCAATACCCCGACCCGCAATATCAGGCGCCCCGGGACGAGGGCCCCGAACAGAAGAAGCCTAGGCAAATCGGAACGTGGATTGCGGCCACCACCGCGGCCCTGTTGCTGCTCGCGGTGATCGGGTTCGGTATCGCCCTCGTCACGACTACGCCGAACGGTTCCTCGGGTACCACGGTGGCGGGACCGACTCCTGCGAGTCCGCCGACCACCACTCTGCCTGAGACGACCGTCCCCGGGCCGACGACGGAGCCGCCGGACGACCAATCCCAGGGAGGCACCGGCGGGGTGCTCGGGGTCGGGAGCGCGGCGTTCGGGAGGGTCAGTGCAAACGACGGGTCCACTCTGACGCTCGATACGCTCGGCGGAGGCCAGTTGACGGTGGAGACCAACGCGGAGACCAAAGTGTTCGCATTCGACGGCTCCACGGTTGCCTCCCTCGAGCCCGGAACCCCGGTCATAGTCCGTGGAACGGAGATCGAGGGCGGCAAGATGACCGCGCTGACGATCGTCAGCACCGAACTGCCCAGGTTCGGAGGCAACTGAGGCACGACGCCATTCGGCAGGGCTAAGGCGACGACCGAGCATTGGAATCGGCGGATGTCTTCGGCCGGGTCGAAGTCACTCGCTAGGCTGAACACCAATGATGACCATAACGTGGTTCGTGCTGGCGTTCATCGCACTCGTGGGCGCGGGTGCGCTCCTGTATTTCGATCGGTCGCGTCGTGATCAGACCGGTCGTGTGAGGGAGATCTGGGCCAAGGCTCAGGGCTACACCTACAGGAACGTCGAAGAGCGGCTGCCCGCTCAGTTCCACCGCGCGGCGCTGGCCAAGCAGGGGTATCTCAGCGCGATCGGCGTGGTGAGGGGCGAACATCGGGGCGAGCAGTTCATCTTGTTCGACTTGGAGGAGACCGCGACCATCGTGGCCGTCCGCCGCCGGGTTGGTTCGGACGTCGACATCGATCTCCGTCTCAAGTCGGCTCCGCCCCCGAAGGATTCGGACCTCGAACTGCTCGGTGCCATCGGTCCGCGAGTCGTGTTCGCGACCGACCTCGAGATCGCTCGCAGGGTTTGCGATCGTCGGATGGTGGCATTCACCGAGTCGATCCCACCGCACGTCAACATGCTGTGGAGCGAGGGAGAATGGACTCTCGGCTCGCTGCAGATTGGCAGCAGCGGGCGTGAGTGGGATTCGGCTATCGAGGCGGTATCGAGGCTGTCCGGCATCCTCCACGTACTGCCTCCCGTCGCGGGTTCGAGCGACATCGATCGCGCCCCCTCCGATCCGAGTCGACAGCCCCCGCACGAGCGGGCTCCCGGCCCGATTTCCTCCCCGTCTCGTCCGCAGGGCGATAGTCGTCCTGGTCCTGGTCCTGGTCCTGGTCCTGGTCCTGGTCCTGGTCCTGGTCCTGGTCCCGCGCCTGGCCCTAAACCGAGGCCTGCGCCTGGACCGAGGCCTGCGCCTGGCCCTGGACCGAGGCCTGCGCCTGGCCCTGGACCGAGGCCTGCACCCGGTCCCAGGCCTGCGCCTGGACCGAGGCCTGCGTCTGGGCCCCAGTAGAGCGCAGTCTTGCTAGCGTCACAGTTATGCCGCCGTCCTCCGAGAACCCGTCTGCACGACCCATTGCTCTTGTCACAGGTCCTACGTCGGGGCTCGGTGCGGGTTTCGCGAAGAAGTACGCCTCGCTCGGCTACGACCTTGTGCTGGTCGCCCGCGACGCGGAGAGGATGCGCGAACTCGCTGAAGAAATGAAGGCGTTGTTCGACACAGAGTGCGAGATCCTGCAGTGCGACCTGGCGACCGCGTCCGGTCGCGAGGAGGTCGCGCTGCGCCTCGGCGAGGGTGTCGATGTGCTGGTCAACAACGCGGGGTTCGCCACCGCGGGCGAATTCTGGACCGCGGAACCGGAACTCCTGCAGGCGCAGCTCGACGTGTGCGTCACCGCAGTCATGCAGCTGACTCGGGCGGCGCTGCCCGCCATGATCGCGTCTGCCCACGGCACGGTCATCAACGTGGCCAGCGTCGCGGGCCTGCTGTCCGGTCGGGGGTCGACCTACTCGGCGAGCAAGGCATACGTGATCTCTTTCTCCGAGGGGCTTTCTGGCGGATTGGACGGGACCGGCGTCCGAATCCAGGCGCTGTGTCCGGGATTCATCCGCACCGAACTTCACCAGCGCGCGGGGATCGATATGAGTTCGATCCCGAAGGTGATGTGGCTGAGCGTCGACGAGGTTGTCGCGGCCTCGCTCACCGATCTCGACAACGGCAAGGTCATCAGCATTCCGGGCATCCAGTACAAGGTGCTCACGACTGTCGGGCGTCTCGTTCCCAAGAGTCTGGTCAGGCGGGTGAACAACGCGTTCGGTCGGGGGCGGGCACGCACATAGCGGTAGGTAAGGTTCTGGGCATGAGTGATCGCGAGGATCTCGCCGCGTTGGTGCGCGAGTTGGCTGTTGTGCACGGCAAGGTGACGCTGTCTTCGGGTAAGGAAGCCGACTACTACGTGGATCTGCGTCGTGCCACATTGCATCATGAGGCAGCCCCGCTGATCGGCAAACTGTTGCGTGAGCTCGTGTCCGATTGGGAGTTCGACGCGGTCGGCGGGCTGACGATGGGTGCCGATCCGGTGGCCATGGCAATGATGCACGCACCGGGCCGCCCGATCGACTCATTCGTGGTGCGTAAGTCGGCGAAAGCGCACGGCATGCAACGCCAGATCGAGGGCCCCGACGTCGTCGGCAAGCGCGTCTTGGTCGTCGAGGACACGACTACGACGGGCAATTCGCCGCTCACCGCGGTGAAGGCGCTCCGTGACGTCGGGGCGACCGTCGTCGGTGTCGCGACCGTCGTTGACCGGGCGACCGGAGCAGACGAGGTGATCGCGGCCGAAGGTCTCGAATACCGTTCTCTCCTAGGGCTTTCTGATCTGAATCTCTGACCACCGTGGGAGGGCGGGTCACGGACAGATCATGATGTGATCGCGGTCCTTCGGGTCCACCAGAATCGAGATAATTTTCCCGGGAACGAAGCGGGCGAGGTTCTCGTGACGCACCTCGTAGACGACGCGGCCGCTGTAGCTTTCCGATCCCGGCACCGTCAGCTCGAGGTCCAGTTCGGTCAGTTCCCCGTTGTCGGGGGTACGACGGAGCGGGGTGGCGTGCTGGATGCGAGCCCAGCCCTCGAGCCCGTGCCGTTCGAGCTTGCGATCCTCGCGGCTCGGGCGTTCGGCAGCCATCATCCCGAACCCGAGCGCTGAACCGAAGGCAGCGAGCAATCCCATGATCTGGTAGGGAATCGTGGCAGGCGGAGTGTGCTGGACCAGCCATCCCAGCCAGAGGGCGAGGACGACGAGGTAGCCAGCCGTGATGAAACATACGTTCCTCACGATGCGCTGATGATTCATCGTTTCCTCCACCTCCAGGTTAGCCGCCGCTACTCGTCGACGTACTCGCTCGCACGCTCCCGTTAGAGTCAGGTAGCTGCATCTGACGAAGTGACTGTAGGGGTTGATCGTATGAAGGCGGTGCGCGCCCAGGATGCCGGACCGGGCCCCACCGAGTGGGGTGAGAATCCGAACGGGGTCGGACCGTGGAGCGAGGAACACAGTACGCCTGTTCCGTCGGATCCCCGCTACGATCCCGAGCTGCTCGAAGGTGGTGACCGCCGCAACGTTGTCGACGCATACCGCTACTGGAAGCGGGAAGCGATCGTCGCGGACATCGACGGTCGGCGTCACCCGATGCATGTCGCCATCGAGAACTTCGGCCATGACGCCAATATCGGAACGGTTGTGCGTACGGCCAACGCGTTCGCGGCCTCTGCGGTCCACATCGTGGGGCGTCGACGGTGGAACAGGCGGGGTGCGATGGTCACCGATCGGTACCAGTACGTCCTTCACCACCCGGATATCGATGGGCTGGTGGGGTTCGCACGTGAGCGGGGTCTCGCCATAGTGGCCGTGGACAACACACCAGGTTCGGTTCCGCTCGAGACGGCGAGCCTGCCGCGCGACTGCGTGCTGCTGTTCGGCCAGGAAGGACCAGGGGTCACGGAACTGGCGAAAGAGGTTGCGGTGATGACGGTTTCGATTGCCCAGTTCGGATCCACTCGCAGCATCAACGCCGGTGTCGCTGCCGGAATCGCCATGCATGCCTGGGTGCGTCAGCACGCCGATCTCGACCGAGCCTGGTAACACGCGCACCCCGC
Source organism: Rhodococcus sp. WMMA185 (assembly GCF_001767395.1). Lineage (NCBI taxonomy): Bacteria > Bacillati > Actinomycetota > Actinomycetes > Mycobacteriales > Nocardiaceae > Rhodococcus > Rhodococcus sp. WMMA185. The sequence goes on from NZ_CP017014.1 coordinate 328,816, forward strand.
GTCGTGTGGCGCAACATCGATGAAGTAGGCAAGATCAACTCCCATGCAGGATCTGTGGTCGGCACGGGCGGACGCCGCCGAAGCGGCAGTGGTCGGCAGGCATCTTCGGCGGGTGTGGGCGCTCCCGGGCACCGCATTGGGTGTCGTCGCATGGCCCGCGACGAGGCGTGAGCGACTCTTCTCGAGCTGGCACTACTGGTGGCAGGCTCACCTGCTCGATTGCGCCGTCGACGCACTCGAACGGGAACCTACAGCTCGGCGGCGGCGTCGCATCGTGAAGCTGGCCCGAAGCCACCGGCTGCGCAATCTGTCGGGCTGGACCAACAACTATTACGACGACATGGCCTGGCTCGGGATCGGGCTCGAGCGGGCCCAGCGAATGCACCTGATAGACAACAGAAGTGCGGTGCAGATTCTCGAATCCCAACTGTTCGATGCGTGGGCACCCGAGCATGGCGGCGGCATCCCCTGGCGTAAGGGCTCGGACTTCTACAACGCTCCCGCCAATGGACCCGCCGGAATCATGCTGGCGCGTACCGGCAAACTGTGGCGTGCCCAGGCCACTGCGGACTGGATCGACGACACGCTCCGTGACGTCAACACCAACCTGATCCTCGACGGCATCCATTCGGGCGGCAAGCTCGAGCGGAAGGTATACACGTACTGCCAGGGCGTCACCCTCGGGCTCGACACCGAACTCGCAATACGCCTCGGCTCACCTCGACACCGCAACAGGGTCCACCGTCTCGTGGACGCCATCGACGAGCACCTCGCTCCGAACGGAATCATCGTCGGCAGCGGCGGGGGCGACGGCGGGCTGTTCAGCGGGATTCTTGCGCGGTATCTGGCGCTGACCGCTGTGATGTTGCCCTGGGAGACGCCCGCTGACATGCGGGCACGTGAGACGGCTGCCCGACTCGTCCTCACATCGGCTACTGCAGCCTGGGACAACAGGTTGCAGATCGAGGGCCAGCCGCTCTTCGGACACGACTGGGCCAAGCAGGCGCAGGTACCGGGAATGGGTTCAGGTATCGCCACGTTCACCGGGGGATCCGTGCGCTCGTCCACCATCGCGGAACGAGACCTGTCGGTCCAGCTCAGTGGTTGGATGCTGATGGAGGCGGCTTACTCGGTCGCGGCTGCGGGATACCCGCGGAGGTAGCCGAGCGGATACGTTGATCTCTCCGAAGTTACGTGTCCGATTCGGCAGTCGTGGTGGCGTTTGCTTTGTCTGCTGCTTCGTCCGCGCTGTCGACCGATTCGGAAGGCGCTTCCGCCGCACGTATGCGCCGGAAGAGTCGAATCGCCAGCACGGCGAGAGCCAGCAGCACGAGAGCCAGCAGCACGCTGAGATCGGAGAATTTCTGAGCGATTTCTGCCGCGGCAACCTGCAGGGAGAACTGCTCGTCCACGCTCATCACCGCCCCGAGGTTCGCTGTTCCCTCAGTGATCAGGAACAGCATGCCGATCGCGATGAACAACAGGCCCGAGATCAGAGACGTCGAGTGGACTGTCAGCGGGCCGACGCTGATTGCACGGCCCCGAAGCCAACTCCGTCTCCCGAGGTCGAATCGGTCCCAGAGCACGGCAAGCAGGAACAGAGGAACCGCCATACCCAGGGCGTAGACCCCCATCAGAATCGCGCCGTACCCGGCAGCCCCGCCGACTATTGCGACAGTGAGGACGCTGCCGAGCAGCGGACCGGAGCAGAATCCCGCGAACCCGTACACGGCGCCGAGCGCGTATACCGACAACGAGCCGGAGATACCTATCGATTTCGATGCTCGTTGGGCTGGAGCGAAAGCGAAGCCCTTTCCCGAGATGGCAACAAGTCCGAGGACGATCAGAAGAGTGCCGCTGATCAGGGTCATGGTGCTGCGGTGCTCAGTGAGAACTGAGCCCATCCATCCCACCCCGGCCCCGAGTGGCATCAGGACGGTGGCGAGTCCGGCATAGAAGACCGCGGTCCGCATCGCGAGGCGGCCGACTCCGTCGAATGCATACGCGAAGAAGGACGGCAACAACAACGCCGAGCACGGGCTTACGAGCGAAAGTAGGCCGCCGAAGAAGGCGCCGAGCAACCCGATGTTCGTCATTGCTCCGCAAGTCCTGCGGACCGATCAATGATCTGTTCGAAGTGCGCAAGCGGCTGGGCCCCGAGAACTGGGTTGCCGTTGATGATGAATGCCGGAGTGCTCGAGATGCCGATCGTCTGGGCCGTGAAAACGTCTTGCGAGATCGAATCGTCGAATTGGGTGCTGGCAGCATCTCGATCGAATCGTTCGAGGTCGGGCACGCCAGCCTCTACGGCGAAATCGTGTAGTACTTCCGCGGTCAAGTCGGCACGACCACCGGTCGGCGACTGCGCATACACCGCTTTGTTGAATTCCCAGAACTTGCCCTGGGCGGCGGCGGCCCGGCCCGCGCGGGCTGCCGCGATCGATTGTTCACCGAAGATCGGCAGGTCGCGCCACTCTATTCGCAGCACACCGTCGTTCACGTACTTCTCGACCAACGCCGGCTCGGTGTCGCGGCTGAACACGGCGCAGAACTGGCAGCGGTAGTCCGCGAACTCCACCAACACCACCGGGGCGTCCGTGGATCCCATGGCCAAGGGGTCACCGCCTATGCGGCGTGATTGATCACCGACCGGTCCCATCGCGGCTACATCTTGCTGTGCTGCCGTCTCAGTTGTTCCTCCTGTGTTCCTGCCGATCAGGAGGAAAGCACCGAGTACGACGGCGACCAGCGCAAGAATGCCGACCAGCCAGATCTGTCTGCGGATTCCAGGGTCGTAGCGTGTTGATCCCACGGATGACCTCTCGATACGCCTTTCGAATGCTGCGAGGGT